>CAZFZG010000072.1:0-11788 GCA_964523205.1 uncultured Chthoniobacteraceae bacterium
GAAAACAGCCGGCGTGGAAAGGAGAACGCTTTTGTGACGGTGCGCGTGCGCGATGGCGACGCCGCGCTTGAGCAACTTTACATCGACAATCAGCCGCTGGCTGATTATTTGCGCGCGCAAGCCGCGAAAAAGTAGATCTTACGGCTCGGGCGGTGCATCGGCGCCGGTGGCTTTCAACACCGCGAACGTCTTGCTGCCCTTGCGATCGAGATAAAGCAGGATGCCTCGTTTCGGATCGGATTTGTTCAAGGCCTCACGAAACGATTTTACATCCGTGACGGGCTTGCCATCGACTTCGGTGATGACGTCTTCCCGCTCGATTCCCTGTTGCGCCGCGAGACTGTTGTCAGCCACGTCAGTCACGATCACGCCCTTCTGCACGCCGAGCTTGAAGCGTTGCGCCATTTCCTTGGTCAACTCCTGAACCTGCAGCCCAAACTTCCCTAGCTCCTGTTGTTTTTCCTGCGGCGGACGGGCGGGTTCGTTGGACGCGCGCGTGATTTCGCTCGGCAATTCGCCGGTCGTGACCGGCACCTTTAGCGTTTGCCCCTTCCGCCAAACCGTCAGCTCAACCTTTTGGCCGATCTTCTTTTTCAAAATCTCGTGCTGCAGCTGCGAGTCGGTCGCTACCGGATTGGTATCGACTTGAGTGATAACATCGAACGGCCGCAGATCACTCTTGTAGGCGGGCGCGTCCGCTTCGATCGTTCGCACCACTACCCCTTTGTCGATCCCTTTGAACAAATCCCGGACGCCGGGATCGTCGCCGAGCGTTTCGATCCGGATGCCGAGCCACGGGCGCATAATCTTGCGGCCGGCAATGAGCTCGTCGCCAATTTCTTTGGCCATGTTGATCGGAATGGCAAAGCCGAGCCCGCGATTGATGCCATTAATCAGCGTGTTCATGCCGATGACTTTGCCGTCGATGTCGCAAAGCGGGCCACCGCTGTTGCCGGGATTAATCGACGCGTCGGTTTGCAGGTAATCCGAAATCGAATAGCCGCTGGTGGCGAACAATTTGCTGCGCCCTTTGCCACTGACGACGCCGTAGGTGAAAGTGTAGTCGAGTTTGAATGGCGCGCCGATCGCAAAGGCAAATTGACCGACCCGGACCGCGTCGCTGTCACCGAGTTGCGCCGACGGCAAATTCTTGGCGTCGATCTTGATAACCGCGACGTCTGTCTTCTCATCCGTGCCCACCACCCTGGCGGGAAATTCGCGACCGTCTTTTAGTTTCACGTCGATTTTGTCGGCGGCCTCAACCACGTGAAAGTTCGTAAAGATGTAACCATCGGGTCGAACGATGAAGCCCGATCCTTCGCTTTGGATCGGTTGAACACTCCGGGGAGTCCGGCGCGGATTATTTTCATCGGGAGGTCCCTGGAAGAAAAGGTCCTCAAACGCCGAAGTCTCATTGTCCGCTTTTTTGGACACTTCGATGATGACAACACTCGGCGCTACGACTTCGAAGACTTTGGCGAAAGCATTGTTCAACTGGTGGACGACATCTTTGCCTTGTTCGGCCGCTTCGGCCGGAATGGTCGGCATCGGAGCGAGTTCGGGCGTCGCTGCGAAGATCGACATCGTGCTGAATCCGACGGTCATGAGGGCAATTTGGATCAATCGCATGGGTTTGAGGTTGGACAGCATTGTACATGCTACGTTCAACGGCAAACAATGCGCGGAATTAGTTGGTTAGTTGGCCCCAGCACGGCTCTTCCAGCTGCACCGCAGAATCTTCCAGCTCGCTGCGATTGATTTTCTCAAGCTGCGCTGAGACGTCACTCCACCGCTGTAACAAAAGCTCTATGCGATCGCCGGATCTCAATCGAGCGGCTTTGGTCCAGACGTTGTCGCGCATGCTCCACAAATAAACGAGGCATTCGGCGTTTTGACTTTCGGTTTTGGGCAGCCCGGCAACATCGATGAGATGAATTGCCATAATGTGGTCTGCGTACGGCGCGCTGCCGGGAACCGGAACGCGCGAGACAGATTCCACCGTTCCGGTGACGTTCAGCTTTTCATCGGGGTGCGGGACAAAAAATGTTGTCGGAGGCGCCTGACCCAGACTAAGATCGAGCAATTTCCAATCGCCAAAGGCCAGTTCCCGCGCGGCGAATTGCCAAACCACCAGTTTTTTGTTGGTCAAACGGTCGCGGCCACGCGCGAGTTCGCGACTGAGTATTTCGCGCGTGGCGAACGCGCCATCGCTGTTTCGCAAGATGCAATCGATCGGGCGACGGAGTGCGTTGCTGAGATGCTCAGCCAACCCGGCTGATTCGCCCCAACCGAGCGCATCGAGCGAAAATACGTTCGAGAAGCTGTCGCCGAGCAGGAGTACATTGGCGCCCTTGCTCGGCTGCCAGAAGGCGTTGCCGGCCCGGACCTGATGAATCGTCACGTCTTCAGCGTAGTTGTCGAGCTGCGTCGGCTCTAACTTCAACATTCGTGCAATGTCGCCCAAGCCGTGGATCTTTTTTTCCACGACATCGAAATGGAGATCGCTCTGCGAGACTCCGATGCGCGTCGCGAGTTCGCGGGCGACGAGTTCCATTGCCTCGGGCCGCCAGTGCGTGTCAGCCTGTAAGTAAGGTGAACCATTTCCCGCTCGAGATTTTTCAGTTAGGAGCGGCTCAGGGTCAAAAATGCGAACACCGGCGCGGTCGAGCTCAGCTTTGAATTTTTTGAACGACTCATTTTCAAACAACTGAGCTTTCGTGCTCAAGGCAAGCATGTTGCCTGCAACCGCAGGCTTGACCGGTGTCGGCATGACCATCAAATCGATTCCGCGTCGCGCCAGTTGATTGCGAAAGTCTACCACTGCCTTCACTGCGTCCGGTGCGACACCGGCGCTCAACGTGCGGCGCTTGACCCAGAATGGGTCAAGAAATGGCGGGCCGGTCACGTAATCGACGTCCGGCCGGTAAAAGAGCCATTTTCCGCGACCGAGGTAAACCTGTTCGTTGCCAGCACCCAAAATGCCTGTGAGGACCGATTCGATTCGGGGCAGCAACCATTGAGCAACAACTGATTCGCTTTCCAAGACTCGCTGGACAGTTTTCATCTGATCGGGTTGTGGCAGCGCATGCCAAAGATCGACAACGCGGTGGATTTGGCCGACACGCGGAACCAATGAGTGGAATGCAGTGACAGTCGGCGTTTGGGAAATCGAACGCGACGCGCGTAGTTCAGATGCGAACTGAATGGCCGGAACGACGACGATCGTAACTAGAAAGAAGCAAGTAAGCGTGCTCGCTATACCGGGAGCAAACACGCTATTTTTCAGCGCCAGCTCGGCCTCGGTTTCACGTGAAACCCTGCGATGAGTTTCTGGAGTTGGCTCGCGATAACTCGGCAATGAACGGGTCGGTCGCAGCGGTAGCTCACTTCCAATCGGTGGCATATTTTCGTCGCTCATGAATTAGAAAATGAAGTAGATGAACGGGTTGTATTCCTGCGTCGCCATCACTGCCAGCGCCGCCCACAGCAAACCACAACACACCAGTGCTTTCGGAATGCTGAGTTGCTGCGTCCAATCCCAGGTCTGTTTACCGAGCCAAACGACGATGGCAGCGAGCGTCATCGAAAGCAGGTAATACGGTTGGTAGACGATACCGCCGATCAGATCTGCAGCGGGCGCCGCTCGGTTCAGCCCGAACATGCTGCCTAGATACGCGATGGCGCATCCAAGGTTTGGTGCACGAAAGAAAACCCAGGCGATTAAAACGATCACAAACGTGATCGCGACGCGCAGTGGCCGCGGCAGATTGTGATAAAAACTCTCGCGGCCCTGGCTTCGCTCAAAGGCGAGCATTCCTCCGTGAATTCCGCCCCAGGCAACAAAATTCCACGACGCGCCGTGCCACAAGCCGCCGAGCAACATCGTCAAAACCAGGTTGCGGTAGATTTGAAATTTTGAGCCGCGATTTCCACCCAGCGGGATGTAAAGGTATTCACGCAGCCAGGTGGAAAGTGAGATGTGCCACCGCCGCCAGAAGTCGGTGATTGATTCCGAGCGGTAGGGCGAATCGAAATTCTTGGCGAAGATGAAGCCGAGCATCAGACCAAGCCCGATTGCCATGTCCGAATAACCACTGAAATCGAAATAAATTTGAAAGGCGTAAGCGATTGAGCCGAACCATGCCTCGAGGGCCTTGATTGAGCCGGCATCGAATGCAATATCGGCAATTTTTCCGCATGGATTCGCCAGCAGGATCTTTTTTGCCAGCCCGAGCGAGAAGAACGCCGCACCCCGCGCGAATTTGTCCAGGGTGAGGGTCCGATGTTTCAACTGCTCCGCCAAAAACGAAAACTTCAAGATCGGCCCCGCGACCAGGTGCGGGAACATCGAAACGAAGCAGGAAAAAT
Source organism: uncultured Chthoniobacteraceae bacterium (assembly GCA_964523205.1). Taxonomy (GTDB): domain Bacteria; phylum Verrucomicrobiota; class Verrucomicrobiia; order Chthoniobacterales; family UBA10450; genus AV40. Next base: position 4,369 of record CAZFZG010000072.1, read on the forward strand.
CGATGAAATTGGCCATTGCTTCAGCTTCACCGCGATAGACGTCGATGGTGTAACTGAGCGCCTGGAATGTGTAAAAGCTGATGCCCAGCGGCAGAACCACGTGAAAGAATGTGTTCCACTGCAAGTGATCCGCGCCAAGCGCGTGGACGATCGCGTTGTATGTGTCGATGCCGAAGTTAAAGTATTTGAAAAAACCGAGCGCGAGCAGGTTCGACAAGATCGACATCGCGATCGCGCTGTGCTGTACACGGGTTCGCGGCGTGTCGCGGACAAGTTTTCGAACCGGCCGGTGCCACAATCGCCAAAAACGCCAGTCGTCGTGGGCAATGATCAGGCTCATGAGCCAGTCGATGGACGTGGTAGCGAACATCAACACCGTGAAGCGCGGCTCGGCCCATCCGTAAAACGTGTAACCGGTCAGGATGAGCCAGAAATTCCGCCAGCGCTGGGGTGCTCTTGCCAGCGCGTAGTAACCAAGCAGCGCGCCCGGCAGGAAATAGTAAATGAAGATGTGGGAGCTAAAGACCACGCGCTAATGAGGGAATCGTTAAGTCGAAACAACTCGACGCAGCGGGTTTTTACTACTACCTGAGGGCCACTCGCAATGAGAGTTTTTCGGTCGGTAGCTTTGTTCCCCTTGTTCACAGGCGCGATTTTGGCGGTTGAGCTCGGTCTTTTTCGAATCTCGGAAAACCAGCAGAGGTTCTGCGATCAGCTGGCGAAGCAATTTCAGGACTTGAAAAAGTCGAATGCCACGGTCGGGATCGGATCGAATGGCTGGTTATTCTTCGCGCCTGACCTCCGCTTGCTTTCGGCCGGCAAATTTTGGGGGGAGCTCGCCCACGCAGTCGCTCCGAATCGTAAACCTGACGAGGCAGATCCGGCGACGGCCATTGTCGATTTTTGCAATCAACTAAAGCAGCGCGGCATCGGGCTCCTGCTCGTTCCCGTTCCGCCGAAGGCAGCGATTTATCCCGACAAGATTCTTCCGGGATTCGATCTGCACGGTGAAGATGCCGAACCGTACCTGACGCGCTTCTATAACGAACTGCGCGGCAACGGTGTGGAAATTGTTGATCTTGCGCCGCTTTTTTTGCAACGACGCGAAACCGAGCGTGGTCCGGTTTTTTGCCGAACCGACACTCACTGGTCGGGCAACGGCTGCCTGCTGGCCGCGCAAGCGATCGCAACGAAGATCAAACTAGAGCCACACCGGCGCCGGGATTACGCAGCCGATTGGAAACAGATTGAATTTACAGGTGACCTCGCCGGCCTCTTAGCTCGCAGTGCGGCGAAACCGCCAATGGAGAAAACATTTGTCAGAGTGGTGAAAGACAAGGCCACCGGTGCCGCAGTCCAACCGGATCAGGAAAGTCCAGTGCTGGTGATGGGTGACAGCCACACTCTGGTTTTCCACGATTTTGTCACTGAGGGCTCTGGGCTCATCGATCAACTGGCCTACGAAACTGGATTCGCTCCTGATCTAATCGGCACGCGCGGTTCCGGCGCGACCGCGGTTCGCATCACTTTGTACCGCCGGAGTCACAAAGATCCGGATTATTTGGCTAAGAAAAAAATGATCGTCTGGTGTTTTTCAGCGCGCGAATTTATAGAAGCTGACGCATGGTCGCGGATTCCCGTTTTAAAGTGAGGAACTGGCGCGGGCTAACATTGAAAACCGGTGTGGTGATCGTAGCCATCGCGGCAGTTGCCGGCCAGTTGTGCGCGCAATTTCCGTGGCGGATCCCACGGTTTTCGGTATCACCTCCGGCGCAGGCCGCGTCAGTTCCGCCGGGCGAGGGGGCTGTTGTTTTGTTCCTTGGTGATTCGCTCGGCCTTTGCGGCTTTGGAAAACACTTTGACGATCGGCTCCGCCACATGCCCGGGGTCAGAGCTGTGTTTACCTACATGGCATGCGCAACGCAACCGTTGAGTTGGTTGAAAATGCATCCATACGCCAGCGTCAAGACGCGCTGCGGATTTTGGAGCATCGAGTCCACGTCAAATCCGCTGAAACCGGCGGAAACCGAGGATGTTTACGGCATGCGCCGCGGCTGGACGCCGAGGGCGCACCCTGTTCCGAAGCTTGAAGATTTGCTGGCCCAAACACGCCCCGACGTCTTGATCATGCAGACCGGAGGTAACCTGTTCGATCTATTTCCCGATCACAAGACCGTTCGGCCAGAACGGGACGCTGGTGAGCTGAAGAAATTTGTGGTGCCGTTTGTGCAGAAGGCGATTGCGCCGTCGTCATCGTTAAAAAAAATTTACTGGGTGGCCTCACCCGTGTCGGGGAGAGTTTCTCCACAGGTCCAAGATTTCGTGGTTAAACAGGTGCGCAGTTTTGTCGGTTCGGCCGCTATGGTGATCGATAGTCGCACCCTAATTTCATACCCGTATCACCACATGGAGCAGGACCGTGAACATTTTATCGGCGAAGACATGGAGACGTGGGCCGATAGAGTTTTCCAAATCGTCCAGCAGGATCTTTCATCGTCCCCAGTCGCTTCACTGAAGCCACTTAGCGAAAGGTTTCCTGAAGTTGCGGCTGCCTTGCAAACTTCTGCGCCACCTGCGGCCGCGCAGAATGGCCAGGTTGAGGTTCTCGCGCGGCTGGCATTCAAATCAAAACCAATGAAGGTGGAGGACTTCTTGCCCTACCAGGAATCGCTGGTCGGATTTGTCTACAACGTCGTCAAGGTATTGGCCGGCAACTACGATGAAGGCCAAATCCTGGTAATGCATCCGGCCTTCGTCGGGCTAAGACGGCAGTCATTGCGCAAATACCGGATTGGCCGAACCTATAAATTGCGTCTTCGCGATTTGGCACAGACGCCATGGAGCACAGTGAAGCGGCGCGACGAATCCGGCCGAATCGATTTGGAACCCTACATCAGACTCGAAGATGAAGCTAAATATCCAGGCTCGGCTGGCACGAATTGATTGGCAGCACCTTCGGCGCGCATCCTTGGTGCCATGCGCAATTCTTTTCGGGGCCGCTTTGATCGTTGCGACGGTGTTTGGCAAGGAGGCTTCCCGAAAACTTGCCGCGCAGAAGAGGCCGGCCATAGAGAAAGTCCTTTACATCGGCGATTCGCTCAGCGTCGACACTTTCGGCGAAATGGTTTCGACCTACTTGATGGAGGGGTTTCACGGCAACGTAGCATTCTACGCCTCGTGCGGATCATCGCCGGAAAATTGGCTGAGCGACGAACCGGTATTCGTAACCAAGTGCGGTTATCGGGAATTCGTTCCGCCGCATCCGTTGATTCATGGTGATCCGATGCGCCATTCGACCCCCAAGATCGAAAGACTGCTGCGCGATCAGCAACCAACCGTTGTGATCGTTCAACAGGGAACCAACTGGATGGATCGGCCTTTAACGGACGAGAAAATCAGCAGCATTCTTGACCGATTCATCGGCGCAATTCGCAGAAATCCGAACTGTAAAATTATTTGGATTGTTCCGCCTGATTCGGCGCGATTTCGAAGCGTTCAGGGACGAATCTGCAGGTTGATCAAACAGCACCAGGTCCGCGGTGAAGCGATAATTGATTCGCGTCGATATACTCGGTATGTCGTTGGCAAGACGGGCGGTGACGGTGTTCATTATCGCGCTGAAGCAGCCGGACAATGGGCGAAAGCGATAATAGGTCAGCTCGATTCAATCCTGCCGAAGCCGGGCAAAAAGATTGCAGATATCGAAAGGGCAATCCGACTCCTCGAAAGTCAGCCCGACTTCGAGGCGGATTAATGGTCCAAAAGGTGCGATTTGGGCGGCAAACCGCTTGACTGATGATATACTATCGGTCGGCTCTCTCCGGATATGCATCGGTTAAACCGAGTCTTGGTGGGTATCGTTGCAGGCATTTTCGTGCTTGTGGCGGTAAAATTTGGGCTTAACCACTACGCACCAAGGCCGATTCCCGCCGATGAATTCGTTCAAGCGCTCGACACCCATCAGAATTCCCTGATCGATCGCTATTTCCGCGAGCATCACAATCCCAACGCGCGCGCGGCGAACGATCGGTCTCTGCTTTTCGCCGCCATCTTGCGAGATAACACTGTTGTCGCCCGACGATTGCTCGATGCGGGAGCGAGCGCCGACTTGGCGGACAATGCCGGGGTAACGCCGCTGATGCTGGCGACGATGCACGGCGACTTGGAAATGGTTCGCGCCTTGATCGGAAATGTGACCGACGTCGCAGCTCGAGATGGTGCCCGTCATTCGGCGCTCTATTACGCGGTCCACGCGCAGAACATCGAGATTGTTGATCTTCTTCTGAGCCTGACGCCGAATCTTGAACTGGCTTACGGCGACAGCGGCGAACTGTTGACGCTCGCCCTCGGAACTTCCAACGCCAGAATTGCCCAGGATATCCTCGCGAAGTTGCCGCGGTTTCAAGTGTGGAGCGCCGGAGCTTTGCGCGCGCTGGACAACGCGCTGCGCGCGGGCGATCGCGATTCCGTTCGGTTATTGCTTTCGAAACACATCCCTCCGCCGACGCCGGAAGGTAAACGCGTGCCGCTGTTGGCCTACGCCATCGTAACCGACAACGCACCGATGTTTTCGATGCTTCTCGAATGCGGCGCGGAGCCCAACACAACGCTTACCGGCAAGTACGACCAGGATTTTCTGGATGCGCTTCCATCCAAATCGTTTCGGAACTACATCGAGGACGACAAGAACGTTACCTGCCTGATGCTCGCCGCTGGACTCGGCGGGACAGATTATGTCCGTGCGCTGTTGCAGGCCAACGCCGACCGCAACCGCGCCACCGGCCGTTACAAGATGGTCGCGCTTTATTTCGCGGCTGAACTCGGCCACTGGCAGGCCGCGCAGCTTCTTCTCGGCAGCGGTCCGGATCCGGAAAAATTGCGAATTGAGATCTCGCTCGCGTCGCAAAAGATGTCGCTGATCAAGGACGGCGTGCCGATTTTGGATTCAACCTGCTCTACCGGACGCGACGGGTACAACACCAGGCGTGGCAAATACGTGATTACCGACAAAGAGCGATATCATCGCTCGACCATTTATCACGTCGACATGCCGTATTTCATGCGGTTGAGCTGTCTCGATTTCGGAATGCACGAAGGCGTGGTGCCGAATTATCCGGCGTCGCACGGCTGCATTCGCCTCCCCGGCGAAACTGCTCGAAGGCTCTTCGCCGAGATCCCGATCGGGACTTTGGTCAGCGTGCAGTAAAGAAAAATCCACAGGCGGAGCGAGTTCGCGGCGCACTTTGCAGTGCGCGCGTTGACACAATTCTGACCCCCCTTAGCGTTTCGATCCTTACTAAAATGGAACGCTCTCGGAATGGTGATGGGAAAGAGTTCGTCTCGCACGCGCCCGGCTATTGGTCTGGTAAGGGCGGGGTCGCGCCGGAACTCTGGAACGATTGGAAATGGCAGCTCAAGAACCGGGTCACGACTCTGGCCCAACTTGAGCAACATATTGATCTTAGCGAAGAAGAGCGCGCCGGCGTTTTGCTAAGTGGCGATAAGCTGGCGCTCGCGGTCACTCCGCACTTTTTTAATTTGATTCCGCGCTCCCGCCATGGCGGGAGCGACGATCCGATCCGGCGCCAGGTCATCCCCCGAATTGAAGAAACCTGGTCGTCGCCTTACGACATGGCCGATCCGTGCGGCGAAGATTCGCACATGCCGGTGCCGGGCTTGGTGCATCGCTATCCGGACCGCGTCCTGTTCTTGGTGACCGACCGCTGCGCCGCGTATTGCCGATATTGCACGCGCAGTCGTGTGGTGAGTGGTGTGGGCGAACAGGAATTGCACACCGATTTCGAGGAGGCGTTCCGTTATCTCGAACAACACACCGAAATCCGCGACGTCCTTTTGAGCGGCGGCGACGCGCTGATTTTCAGTGACGACAAGATCGACAAGTTGCTGACGCGATTGCGCGCGATCAAGCACATCGAGTTCCTTCGAATCGGGACGCGCGTTCCGATTTTCTTGCCGCAACGGATCACGCCCGAGCTTTGCGCGATTCTGGCGAAACATCATCCGCTTTGGATGAGCGTGCACGTGAATCATCCGCGCGAGCTCACGATTGAAGTGAAGGAAGCGCTTGAGCGATTGGCCAACGCCGGAATTCCGTTAGGCAATCAAAGCGTCTTGCTCGCCGGCGTGAACGATGATCTTGAGACGATGAAAACGCTCGTGCACAAACTTCTCATCTGCCGCGTCCGTCCGTATTACGTCTACCAGTGCGACCTGATCAACGGCTCATCGCATCTGCGCACCTCGGTCGCGAAAGGGATCGAGATCATTGAAGGCCTGCGAGGTCACACCACCGGTTACGCCGTGCCGCAATTCGTCATCGACGCGCCCGGCGGCGGCGGCAAAGTGCCGATCAATCCTGGCTACATCCTCTATCACGACAACGAAAAAATCGTGATCCGCAATTACGAAGGCAAAATCTTCGAGTATCCCGAGACCGGCGGTGATCAATCCGTCCAGTTCGCTCCCCAACGTGAATATCACGACGAGTATCTTTACTCGTAGAAAGATTTAATCAGGAACTCAGGAAAGCAGGAAAAGAATTTGATTCCTGGCTTCCGGATTGGTCCGCTTTTGCTGGTCACTCGTCACATGTCACTGGTCACTCCTAACTTAACCGCGGATTACGCGGATAACGCTGATTAGGTGGACCGAGCAGTCCCTTGCTCGATGTCGATATTCATAGATCGCCTTCGTCCAAGCCAGCGATCTTCATCAGCGAACGCAGTAATCCAATTTTCAACGGACGATTTCCGCGAATCGGAATAACCAGACGCTCGCGTCGATCTGGTTTCGTGAAGATGTGATGACTTCCGTGAACACGCGCCAAGTGCCAGCCGTGCTGTTGAACGATCCGCGCGAGATCGCGTCCGGAGATTTGCTTCAAACCGCGACCTCGATGACTTGGTCGGCGCTCTCCAATTTCTCCGAACCGTTGCCGGCCAAGAGCCAGCCTTCGATCGCTTCGCGAATATTTGTCCGCAACTCATCGACGGTTTCCGCTTGTGACACGCATCCGGGAAGTGCCGGCACTTCTGCCCAATAGCCGCCTTCCTCCGCCGCGTGGATCAACACCTTCAACGTCACGCCAACAAAATACTTCACCGATCTCGCTTAACAAGTTCGTCCGACTTCGGTTCACTTCACCGATCACTATTCGCTGTCACTGACCTCCGACCTCCTTGGCACGCCGTAGCCTTGGCGCAGGCGGGTGACTTTCGACGTCGGATTTCTGTCCTCTGATCTCTCGCCTGTCGCGCCGTAGTCCCGCGATCGCGGGACGAAGGCGGATCACCCGTCACTGGTCACTCGTCACCTGCTTCGTTGTCATCCGTCGCCTCACAGGAAAATCCCGTATTCCGCGTTGACCCGCTCTCAACCAAATCAATACAATCGCGCCGGA
>CAZFZG010000073.1:0-11679 GCA_964523205.1 uncultured Chthoniobacteraceae bacterium
CCGAAAGGAGGTGAATCGCATGTCGCGCGAACAGATCCGTAAACTGACGTCGCTATCGTCCTGTGCCGGTTGAGCAGCCAAGTTGAGCCAACAGGCCCTGACGCAAGTTTTGCGTCAGCTACCGACTTATCGGAATCGAAGTGTTCTCGTGAATTCGAGCACGTTCGACGACGCAGGCGTTTACAAACTGGATCGACATCGCGCGCTCGTGCAGACGGTGGACTTCTTCACCCCAATCGTCGACGACCCATTCGCTTACGGGCAAATCGCCGCCGCCAATGCGTTGTCCGATGTCTTCGCGATGGGCGGTCGCCCGATCACCGCCTTGAACCTTATGGGTTTCCCGCAACATCTTGTCTCGCCAAGAACGATCACCGCAATTCTTCGCGGGGGCCTGGAAAAAGCCGCCGAAGTCGATTGCGCCATCATCGGCGGTCACTCGATTCGAAACCCAGAGCCGATCTACGGTCTCGCGGTTACCGGCGTTGTCGATCTTGGCAATATTCTGACGAACGCGAATGCGCTCGTTGGTGATCTGCTCGTTTTAACAAAGCCGCTCGGAACTGGAATCGCCACCACTGCCATCAAGCGCAACCTCGCGTCGCGCAGCCTCGAGAAAACGGTGACCACCCTCATGTCGCGAACAAATTCCGTCGGCGCCGAGCTTGCGGAGAGAAAACTGGTTCGCGCCGCCACCGACATCACCGGGTTTGGTTTGCTTGGACATCTCGCCAGCATGTGTCGCGCGAGCAACGTCAGCGCAGAAATCTTTCTCGATCGCATTCCTGCAATCAGTGGGGAGATTCTTGATTTGATTGAGCGCGGGTGCGTTCCGGGCGGGACCCGCGATAATTTGAAAGCGGCCAGCGAAACAACCGATTTGAGATCAGTCTCGCAATCTCAGCGCACCTTGCTCGCCGACGCCCAGACCAGCGGCGGCCTGCTCCTCTGCGTTCCTGAATCGTCGTTGCCGAAAGTGCATCGGGTTCTCCAACGATCACGAACGCCATGCGCCGTAGTCATCGGTCGAATCGTTCGTCGGCGCAAACATTTGATATGCACGACAAAATGAAATCCCGATCGCGTCGCGCAATTCCAGCGGTCAATGTAGTCCTCGATTCGCTGGGCCAGACCGATCTCCCGCGACCACTCATTGTCGATCTCGTCCGGCGTGAGCTGGCTCAAGTTCGGCAGCGCAAACAAATCCCTGAGCCCGGCGCGATTGTCGATCTTATCCACGCGGAAGTCGCGAGTCTGCGCGCGAGCAGGGTCCAACCCGTCATCAACGGCACTGGGATTGTCGTTCACACGAACCTTGGCCGTTCGCCGCTCGCACAAGGGGCGGGTGAAGTGCTCCGCAATGTCGCCTCAGCTTATAGTAATATAGAGTTGAATCTCGACACCGGAAATCGAGGAAATCGCGGGACCTATCTCGAACGGGCGTTAGCTGTGCTTTGCCAGGTTGAGGCGGCTACCGTCGTCAATAATTGTGCGGGCGCGCTGGTTCTGATCGTTCTTCATTTTATTGGAGGGCGCCGCGCTGTCGGGGCCCAAAAGTCGTACCCGACGGCGGGTGTCCCTCCAAATGAAGTCATCGTCTCGCGCGGCGAATTGGTTCAGATCGGCGGTGGTTTCCGGATTGGCGAGATTGTGGAAGCGAGCGGCGCGAAATTGCGCGAGGTGGGCGCCACCAACAAGACAACCCTGGCCGATTATGCCCGGGCGATCGGCAAACAAACGGCACTTGTCCTCAAAGTTCATCGCAGCAATTTCTTCATGAGCGGTTTCGTCGAATCACCTACCACCGCCGCGCTGTCGGCCCTCACCCACAGGAAATACGTCCCTTTTGTCGAAGATTTGGGAAGCGGTGCCATGATTGCCACCGAGCAAATAGGATTGCATCACCACGAGCCGACCCCGCCCGAATCGCTCAAAGCGGGCGCCAATCTCGTTTGCTTTAGCGGGGACAAACTTTTTGGAGGCCCGCAAGCCGGAATCATCGCCGGCAAAAAACGGCTAATCGATGCGCTCAAGCGCGAGCCGATCTACCGCGCCCTGCGCTGCGACAAACTCACCTTCGCCGCGCTACAAACTACTGTTGATCTTCACCTCAACCAGGTGACGAGTGAAGTCCCAGCGCTTGCCCTTCTGCAGATTCCAAAGGATGAATTGCGCGCTCGCGCGGCTGCCATCGTGACGCGCCTGCAAGGATTGCCCCTGAAAATCACGATCGGTGCGGGCACAGGAAAGGCCGGTGGCGGCGCTCTGCCTAAATCGGTTATCCCTTCAATCACTATTGATCTTTTACCAGAGAATGGATCGGTTGAGGATCTTGCCGGCGCGCTGCGCCGTTTGACGCCGCCAGTTATCGGTTACATCAGCGACGGTCGACTGAAGCTCGATCTGCGCACGATCTTTTCGCACCAAGACGATCTGGTGGTTGATGCGATTCGAACGGTTGCGACTGCACCAGTTTGCCATCCTGAGCGGAGCGAAGGATCTCACAGTCGAAGCGCGGATCACCCGCGTTACTCCGCGTAACCAATTTACCTCATGAGGGGTCCCTCACTTGATTCAGGATGACAGCGCAAAAACATCTAATTTTCGCGACGGCCGGCCATGTCGACCATGGCAAAAGCGCACTGGTTAAAGCGCTGACCGGAACCGATCCCGATCGTTTGCCAGAAGAGAAAGCTCGCGGCATCACAATTGATCTCGGCTTTGCCGAACTGAACCTAGACGGGCCGAACGGCGAGAAGCTTCACATTGGGATCGTCGACGTCCCGGGCCACGAAGATTTCGTCCGCAACATGATCGCAGGAGTTGGTTCTATCGATCTCGCCCTGCTCGTTGTGGCCGCTGATGACGGTTGGATGCCGCAAACCGAAGAACACCTGGAGATTCTGATGTACTTGGGCGTTAACCGACTTGTCGTCGCCTTAACGAAAAGTGATTTGGGTAACATCGACGTCGTCACCAACCAGATTCACGAACAGTTGAAAGAAACGCCAATCGCCAATTGCCAAATCATTCCTACGTCGGTTCGCACAAGCGACGGAATCGAAAATCTGAAACACGCCCTGGCTTCTGAGTTGGCGACGCTCCCTCCGCCGCGCGACATCGGCAAACCAAGATTGTTTGTCGATCGGGCGTTCACCCTTCGCGGAATCGGAACGGTTGTTACCGGCACTTTGACCGGTGGGCAGCTTCAGCGCGGTCAAACTGTTGCGATTCAACCGCGCAAGACTTCCGCGCGGATTCGCTCGCTTCAAAGTCACAATCGCGATTTGGAATGGGCGCTGCCGGGAATGCGAACGGCTCTCAATCTTTCCGACGTGCCCGCGGGAAGGAACGGAATTCAACGGGGCGATGTGGTGACGACTGGTGGATTTGAACCGAGTCCTACCGTGGACGTTGTTCTCACCTGTTCGGCGCGGTTACAACGCGCTTTATCCATCAAGTCGGGAACGTCGGCCAATGTTCATCACGGCACAACCCGCGTGCTGGCGAAGGTGATTCTTGCGGAAACTAATTCGCTGGCGCGCGGCGAGAGCGCGGTCGCACGGCTGAGGTTGAGTGCCCCGCTGCTCGCCTTTGTAGGCGATCGATTGATAGTGCGGGACGCATCCAAACGACAGACCATCGCCGGTGGCGTTGTTTTCAATGTGGATTCAACGGATTTCCGCTCGAGTCGGGAACGCGCGCTTCTCGCCACGCGCGCAGTTGCTCCGAACGATGTTCATCTTGCAGTATGGATAGAGATCGCGCGGGGAGATGTGATACAAGCTTCCTGCTTGCTCGAGCGATCGCACTTTAGCGCAGGCGAAATTGCCAAGGCCTTGCAGGGATTATGTAACCATGGCGAAATTTTTCTACACGACGATGTCGCCGCAAAAATGCTGGTCTGGCGCGAACTGCGCGAAGGTGCGGCGGAGATCATCGACAATGCTCATCGAACGCATCCGGAGCGTCGCGGACTCGAACTGAATGAGCTCCGGGCCGAGCTCAACTGGTTTTCACCCGCCGTTTTCGACGCCCTGGTTGCCGACCTTTGTGCCAATGGCTTTGTTGCTTCTGGATCGACCATTGCCCGACGGTCGCACCGCGCCAGCTTGCCACCGGACCTGCAAGCGGCGGCGGAAAAAATTCGCTCGGCACTCTCGGCCAAACCGTTCGATCCGCCGGATCGCAACGTCGTTGCTAAAAACCCGGATCTTCAAAAAGCGCTGCGATTCTTGATCGAACAAGGCGAGGTCATCGAAGTCGGGGACGAGATTGTTTTACTTCACGATTCTGTCGATAAAATGCGAGCCGCCGTTGCAGAGTTCATTTCCACGAACGGTCCAGCGACAGCCAGTCAGCTCCGCGAAAAAATCGGGACGTCACGCCGCATCATCATCCCCTTGCTCGAATATCTCGACCGCATTGGCGTGACTCAGCGAGTGGGCGATTTGCGGAAACTGCGCGAACCGGGAGCGCCGACCGTTGCGCGTTCGTAGAATCTGCTAGTATCAATGAGATGCCCCGCAGAAAATCCGAAGGAGCAAAACACGCCGTCTCGTTGTATATCGGCGCGTCTTTTCCAGCGGCTTGGGAAACCATTCTCCTGCCATGGTTTCAGAACGCGGCTCTCGCATCTCTCCGGAGCAGCTATCCGGTTGCAGTAGTCACGCCATTTCCAAGCAGTGCTGCGTTCCTTCGGGCGAAGGTTCTTGAACATTCCGTTCCGCTCCTGGGGGTAAGATTTCTCACACCGTCGCGGCTGCGGGAGGTGCTCTTGACCGATGGCTCGGCGACGGTCCCACTCCGGGAACATCTCCGATTGCTCCTGGCAATTGTAGCTGAATCGGTCGCTGCATCCAAGGACAGCGACGCGGCAGTGATCGCAAAGGCGATCTCGCGCGCGCCGGACAATCTGCTTCGTGTTTTCGACGAAGTGAGCGCTGCAGATTGGAACTTCGATCAAACTGGAACGCCGGCGACGGGCGACATCATCAAACGATTTCGAGATCTTGTCCGGACCTGCGATTTCCAATTGGTTCATGAAGCTGATCGCGCCGCAGCCAAGACATCGGCCGCCAAGCCGCCGCAGTTTAGCCATCTTCTGCTAACAGGATTCACTGCCGCGCATTGGCCCCTCTGGCCGTTGCTCAAGTCAGCGATCCTTTCATCGAGAAACACGACGCTTCTTCTGGAGTATCCACGCGAACAAACTCGCAGCGCTGACGAGGCCTGGATCGGCAACTGGGAGGAGGAATTTGGCGCGGCGGCGCCTGTGGCTGCCCAGACAGAACGCCTTAGTCCCTTCGCTGATCTGGTTCGGTCAGATACCGCGGTTGATTCGTCCTGTGCCAAAGAACCTGATTTCCTCGTCGGACTGAATGCCACTGAGCAGGCGCGGGCGATTTTGGCTGCGGCCCTAAAATTTCTGGAAGAACCATCGTGTAACCGTCTCGGAATTCTCTTTCCGCGCGCCGGTGCCCTGCCGCGTCTCGTTTCCGAACTGTTAACCGGCTCGGGCGTTCCTCATAACGATGGAGTCGGACACCTGGCGCCCGGCGAATTTGAACACCCGGCCTGGAACGCCTGGCTCGAGCTCCAGGAGAATCATCAACTCGAGCCCTTGCTTCGTTTCTTTGAGGCGAGTCCGGAATCGCTGGACGGCTTGATGGTACCTGAAATGCGCGACGTTCTGCGGGCGGCTTATGGAAAGATTCTAATCGATGACATTAACGTGTTGCGCGAATGGTGCGCGAGAAGCCGCCAAGACATGCCGGCGAAAGCAGCGCGGCTTCTAGGATCCATAAGGTTTCTTCCCAGCCGCGCGACGCTCCAAACCTTCCTCGCCGAGACCAAGAGGATTTTCGCGCAGCTGAATTGGAACAATCGTTGGACTGCAATCGACCAATTCGCTCGGGACTGGAGCAATAAAGTGTCGCTCGAATTCTCTCGCGCGACGTATCTGCGCTGGCTCACGGAAATTCTCAATTCGTTTGAAATCGATCGCGCGCCTACAGCCGACCATCGCTACAGCCGTGTTCACTTGCTCTCCTACGCCGAAGCCGAGCAACACGAATGGTCCCATCTCATCCTGGCCGGTCTGAATCAGGGTGAATGGCCGCAACTCGAGACCGAGTCTGGATTTTTGCCGGACCGGGTAATTGCCGAACTCAACGCGCGCGCGACTCGCCGCGGCAAACAAGGTGAAGGCCACGCGATTTTGGAGAAGGGGAAAACATTTCTGCTCAGCGCCCAGGACAAACGCCAGATCAATTTGCGTCAGTTCGCCGCCGCTCTCGAATCCGCGGAACACGGCCTCGCCCTTACTGCGAGTTTGCACCAGGATTCAACTCCGGAACGGTTTTGGAATCCCAGCGAATTGTTCAGTCAGATTTATTTTGCCGCGCATCGAACGCCGCTTTCACAAGATGCGACGTTGCGGTTGCGGGAACAGACTTCCGCCTGGCTTAGCAAACAACGACTCGATAATTCGGCGCCCGCCGCGGACTCCGATGCTGCTCAGACACGTGTTGCCTACGACATTCGCCGCCTCGCCGAAGTCCCGTTTGGCGAGTACGAATTCGCGCTGCGCAAACCGATCGACCGCGAAATTACGCTGCGGGTAACCGAGTGGGAAAGAGCGATCAAAGCTCCGGCGCTGGCTTGGATGAAGAAATATCTTGGTGTCGAAAGTCGGGAGCCGGACTTGAACCAATGGAACCTCGCAACCGGTATCTGGGTGCACGACTGGCTCGCCGGCATCTCGCACGTTTCTGATGAAAATGTTTTTGTCGGTCTTCCGTCCGCCGGCGACATCCGGGCGCGAATCGCCCGGCACGCAGGCGATCTTCGCGCGATGGTGAGCGAGGTTTGCGCTGCGTGCGGTCGCACCGTTCCCGATTGGTGGATATCCGGCTGGGGTAACGCATTCGCGCTGGCCGACTTTCTCGGCGGCAAACTGATCGAATCGGGGGAGTGGTCTCAGATGGCGGCCGAATGGCGGCTCGATTCGCCGCAGGTCATCTCCGTCGAAGATGAGAACAAGTTGCGCGTTCACGGGCGGATCGATCTCATCCTCGCGCAGACAAAGCCGAACGGATCCAATCTTGCAGGCGCGGACCTTTGGATCGTCGATTACAAAACGGGAAATACCAGAGCCCTGACGGTTTCAGGGTCGACACCGCAAAGCCAATACGAAAAAGTGCGCAAGAAGCTGGTGGAGGGCGATGCCATCCAGCTTGGACTTTACGGATTGGCCGCACGCGAGCTCGGCGCCGGCGATGTCCGGTTGAGCATTCTTTCGCAGCGCACCGATCTCGAGCGGCCGCAGCTTGGGATCGACGAACTGGCCGAGCACTCGGATTTCTGGTCCGAACTTTGTCGAATGCAGGAGACTGGGATTTTCGGACTGCGCGGATGGATCCGAAACGAATTCGGTTTCAATCCCGATTATCCATTGGCGACGCTGCCGATCGACAAGGAGTTCCTGGACGAAAAATGGGTGCAAACCCATCCAGCGTTCGCCATTGATGAGGACGACCGCTCGTGAACCAGGCGATCGATCAATCGAGTCGCGAACGGTTCGTATCGGAGCTGGACAAAAACTTCTCTGTTGTTGCCGCGGCAGGGTCGGGAAAAACGAGAGCAATCACCGATCGCATTGTGCAAATCGCCAAGAGCACGAAAGCGCGGGATTGGCTGCCGCAACTCGCGGTCGTGGCTTTTACCAACCGCGCCGCCGACGAAATGCAACAGCGCGCCCGGGCTGAAGTCTTGCGAGCCAGACTCCCGTTGGAAATTTTGGCCGCGTTCAATCGCGCCTTCTTTGGCACCATTCACGCCTTCTGCGTCCGATTGCTGGACACTTACGGCCACTATCTCGGACTGCCGCCGAAATTCGAAGTCATCGCCGACGACGACGAGATTTGGAACGAGTTTGTTCAGCAACAAACAACCATCGGCCGGTCGCTCTCCGATGAAAATCGCCGTGAACTCCTTCGTCACATCGAAGCGCGACGCTTGATGGAACTCGGCCGATGTTGCGATCTGAGCGCGGCCGATCCGCCTCCAGAAGAATGTCCGGATACCGATTTCAGTGCTGTTTATCGATATCCCGCTAAAGGCTCAACCCTCCAAACCATTCCGCCCTACCAAAAAGAACTGAAACGCGCCGAGGAAAGATGGCGTGACGGCGAACATTTTGTTCGATGGCCGGTCTGCTGGTCGGAGGCGAAAGATTTCGTTCCGATCAAACGCGAAGCATTCAGGGAGGTACGCCGCTGGATCGATCAGGCCGCGCTGTGTCTGGCCGCGGAGGTTCGGTGCGATTATCGGAACTTCCGCATCGAGCACGGTTTCCTGACTTATGACGATCAGGTCTTCCTGGCGCTGGAGCTAACGCGACACCCGAAGGTCGGCCCCGAGATTCGGGAGAAATCTTTTCGCGTCATTCTGGACGAAGCTCAGGACACCGATCCACGACAGTTTTCCTTGTTGCTCGAATTATCGCGACCGCCCGCTGCGAAGGGCGACTGGCTGGAAGATCGATCCCGCTTAGCGGGACCGCGGCCGGGTTACTTCTGCATGGTCGGCGATTTTCAGCAATCGATCTATCGGGACCGGACCGATCTTCTGAAATACCGACGGATCCACGAAACTCTCGTCCAGACCGGCGGAGCCGAGGCGCTCACTTTTTCAGTCACGTTTCGACTCGATACCGCTCAGCTGGATTTTGTGAACAAAACGTTCCGCGAAATTCTCAATGACCGCGATCATCAGGTTCCGTTCGTCGAGCTCAATCCGCGACCGAACGTTCTTCCTGGACAGGTTGTGCGCCTAGACTTGCCGGCCGGCAACCTCGTGCCGGACCGGCGCGGCAAAATTTCGGAAGCGCGCAAAGCGGCTGAAGAGGCGCGGCAGCTCGGAGAATGGCTGCGCGAAACAGGTCTGAGAAAGCTTCGCGCCCAAACTTGGCGGGACGTAGCCATCCTTTGTCCGCGCAAGGAATGGCTCCAGACATTGCGCCGCGGTCTGCGCAAGGCCGGGCTCAACGTTCAAATTCAGTCGGAAAAAGAGTGGAAAGGCGACAGCCCCGCCTACTCCTGGCTCACCGCTCTCTTAATAATAATGGCGCGCCCGCGCTGCGATTATGAGATCGTCGGACTGCTTCGGGAGCTGTTCGGAATCTCCGACCACGACCTGGCGGTGTTTTCGCAAGGTCACGGCGATCGTTTTCAAATCGAGACTGACACCGCCGGAACCGGCGTCGTTTCCATAAAACTCAATCTGCTCGCACAAATACGATCGTCGATTCTCGCCTTGCCGTTGTTCGATGCGGTCAACGAGATTGCCACTCGCACCCGGTTACGCCAGCGTTTGAATTCGTTACCTGCGGAAGATTTTGAAGACTTGGACGGCGAGCTTGACGCGTTGCTCGCCCTCGCCGGTTCGTCCGAGGCCGAAGGTCTGACTCTCACCCAATTCGCGGAACTCTTGCGCACCCATTTCGCCGATGCCCGCGAGGTGCGGCCTTCCCGGACAGACTCGATTCAGTTGATCACATCGCAGAAAGCGAAGGGCTCGGAATGGCAGGCCGTGATTGTTCCCTTTTTGACACGCGACATCCGGTCTCCGTCGCCTCGTTATCCGCGGCTGGTCAAAAACCCGGACACGGGTGAGTGGATTGTTCTTCTCGATCGCTCTGATTTCACTGGCGAGGTTAAGGACCTTCTCGAACGCGAATCGCGCCAGGAAATGGAGCGCTTGCTTTACGTGGCCCTGACCCGCGCGCGACATACTCTCGTCCTCGCATTCGACAATGAATTGTTCGCCAAGAAAGGCGGAGAAATCCATTCGCACTCGCAATCCAAATGGTTGAGGGCGGACAAAGGCGAACCGAACGAGACTGTTTTCGCCAACGCGGCGGTCGAGCCTGCGTCGTGCGACTTGACCGGCGATCACTACAAAGCAAGGCCGAAAGGTGCGGAGCAGGTCGAACCGAAATTGCTCGCTGCGAAAATTGCGAAAGACGTTGCCACCAAAAACGCATCCGTTTTTATTCGCAAACTCAACCCGAGCGGGCTGCCTCTTGATGAACTTGAAGAACGCTGGGCGCGCGCCGAATCGCTGCAATTGCCTCGCCCGGCGGGCGCAGCGTTACGTTACGGTCTGTGGTGGCACGATTTCGTCCAACAGATTCCGTGGACCTGTAGCCGCCCCGCTCTGTCGGGGCGATCCCAGCCGAATGCCGGCACGGCGACGGAGCGCCGTGGCTACAACGCGATCTTCGATCAGCATCGCAAGTTGTCTCCCGATCCGGGTCGGTCGTCCCGAGAATGGAAACTTCTATTGAGTCATCTTTCCGGAAGCGACGACTTTCGCCGCGATTTTTCGGGGGACGGCACAATCATTCACTCTGAGCTGCCATTTCTCTGGCGCCTTGATCAGGGCCGATGTCTGGAAGGCGTCGTCGACCTCGCCTTGTTCCACTTAAGCACGAAAAAATGTCTAATTTTGGATTGGAAAACCGACCGGGTCCCTCCGGACAGTCCCACAACCTTGCGTGCGCGATACTGTCCCCAGCTCGCCGCCTACTGGAAAGCGGTCAGGGAAATGACCAAGATGGAGGTTGCAGCGGCGATCTATTCGACTGCGGCCGGCGCGCTGATCCGCTACCAAACCGACGAGCTCGCCCGCGAATGGGAACGATTGGAAAAACTGCCGGCTGATCAATTGGACGCCAACGTTAGACCGGATGTTGACCTGTCACGCCGGAGCGATGTGACGAAGCCGGATCTTCCGGCCAGCGGTCGTCGGACGAAGTCGACCCAGTTGGAATTCACGGATTTGTAGTAAGTCGGCAAGCGGAGCGCTTGCCCTACAACATAGATCACATCATCAAGTCGCCGCCGTTGATGTCGAGGGACGCGCCGGTGATGTAGCCGGCGGCCTCGGACGCAGCGAAGCAAATCAGATCGGCGACTTCGAGCGCGGTGCCGAGACGCGGCACGGGATAACTCGCGGAGAGACGTTCGAGCAACTCGCCCGAGGCATGTTCGCGCGTCAGCTCGGTATCGATCATGCCGGGGCAGACGGCGTTCACGGTGATGCCGAACTTGCCGAGCTCTTTCGCGGCGGCGCGGGTCAGTCCGAGGAGTCCGGCCTTCGATGCCGTGTAGTGGGCACCGCCGAGCGTGCTCACCATCCGGCCGGCCGAGGACGAGATATTAATGATGCGGCCGTAGTGCTGGGAGCGCATCGTCGGAAGAACGCTTTTCGTCATCAAGAACGGCGCGGTGAGATTAACCTCGATCGCTTTGCGCCATTCCTCGGCGGTGAGATCGGGGAAGCGTGTCGACAGCGGAAGCGCGGCGTTATTTATCAAGATGTCGATCCGTCCGAAGCGTTCGAGCGTTCGGCGCGCGATCTCATCGGGGACACCCTCCGCCGCGACGTCACCCGGCACGGCAAAGGCCCGCTCACCAATTTCTTTCGCCAGCGCCTCGGCGCGTTCGCGGTTGCGAACGTTCACCGCGACCGAGGCACCGCGCTGGTGCAGGCGCGTCGCGGCAGCGCGTCCGAGGCCGCGCCACGCGCCGGTAACGATGGCGACGCGTCCCGCAAAATCAGCGTTTTCCATCCGGAGAATTGCTTCTTCGCCTAACGAGAAAGAGATAAGCC
>CAZFZG010000074.1:0-11644 GCA_964523205.1 uncultured Chthoniobacteraceae bacterium
CCCAGCTTCGCCGCTATCCGCCAAGGGGATTATGTTTGAAGGTGCTTCAACGCGCCGTGGAGTTGCCGCGCAAGTTCTGACGTTTGTAGCGGTGCGCTATGAGCGCCGGAAATCATGCGACGGTCAGAGACCGCCGCTACAGTAGAAGGCAAGCGGAGCCCTTGCCCTACAAATGGATTGTTGCATAGTGACCATCCTCGCGGCTGGGTAGCTCAGTTGGCAGAGCAGTGGACTGAAAATCCACGTGTCGGCGGTTCGATTCCGCCCCCAGCCATTCCTTAACCTTCGAGCAACGCTTCTGATTTCGTGAAATACGATTGGAAAGATGCGGGTGAAGAATGGTCCGCGCCGTGGGGGAGTTCGGCCGCGCAATGGTCGGGCTCCATTTTGCCACGGGTTCGCGATTGCTTGCCAACTGAAACCATCTTGGAAATTGGATCCGGTCACGGACGATGGACACACTATCTGAAAGATTATTGTCAGAATCTCGTGGCCGTAGAC
The DNA here is from genome assembly GCA_964523205.1 of uncultured Chthoniobacteraceae bacterium. GTDB lineage: Bacteria > Verrucomicrobiota > Verrucomicrobiia > Chthoniobacterales > UBA10450 > AV40. The sequence goes on from CAZFZG010000074.1 coordinate 502, forward strand.
CGCATCTCGGAATCCGTCGGAGCCTGTCGCCAACGCTTTGCCGGCGATTCGCGGGTCCGCTGTTACGTCAATGACGGTCGCTCGCTTCCGATGATTCCCGATGCTTCGCTCGATTTCGTGTTCAGTTTTGATTCGCTGGTGCACGTAAAGCGCGACGTGATTGAAGCGTATCTGCGCGAACTGGGCACGAAATTGAAGATCGGCGGCAAAGGCTTCATTCACCATTCGAACTTTGGCGAATATGCGAATTCATTGCGTGAGCGTATCCCGAATGGATTAGCTCGTCCGTTGATCAAAGCGAAAATCCTCGATTGGTCGCATCGTCGGTCGCCGGACATGACCGCCGATTTATTTCGTGATTTGTGCGGCCGCTGCGGGCTGCATTGCCTCAGCCAGGAACTGATCAACTGGCGCGGTCGGCGGATGATCGATTGCTTCTCGCTGTTCGCTCGCAACGAAGATCGCAATCAACCAACGAAAATAATTCGAAATCCAAATTTCATGCGCGAGGCCGCCAACATCCGACGCCGGAGTGGAGTTACTCGGTCCGGAGAGCGGTGATCGGATTCACGTAGGTTGCGCGGCGGGCGGGTAGAAAACAGGCGAGGAGCGCGGCCGCGGCGAGCATGAGACTTGAGGTGATCAGCGAAAACGGATCGCTCGGGCTGACGCCGTAGAGAATTTGGGAGAGGACGCGACCGGCTGCCAACGAAAGTAAAAGTCCGACCGCAACCGCCAGCGCGGTTTGCAATGCTCCCTGGCGCATGATTAGCGCAAAAACGTCTTTGCGATGCGCGCCGAGCGCCATTCGGATTCCGATTTCGCGGGTTCGGCATGCGACCGCATAGGCTTTGACACCGTAAACGCCGACCACGGCCAGCAACAACGCTATGCAGCCGAAGGCGCCGAAAAGCATCGCGCCTAGTTTCACGATCCAGAGATTTGGCGATTTCTCCATTAGATCGACATACGGTAACATCTGTAGCAACGGCAGATCAGGATCGAGCTGGCGGAACATTTGCCGCAGGGTCGGCATCATCGCCACGACCGCTTGGCGATCTTGGGTGTTGAGGCGGACGTGCATGTAAGTCTGGCCGCTGTAACCCTGGGCCAAGGGAACAAACAATCGGGCGACGAGTTCATCGCTCTGGATCGCGTGGAGATGTTTGCTGACCACTCCGACGATTTCCATATCGTTAGGCGAGCCTTCGCGCGGCGGTTGGGTGTACTTAATGTGCTGGCCAACCGCTTCCTCATTCGGGAAAAGTTTCTTGGCCATCTCTTCGTCGATGATGGCGACGCGGCGCGCGTCTTTCTGTTCGCATTCGGCCTGGGTGAACTCGCGTCCGCGCAGCAGCTTTACCCCGAGGGCATCGAAATAGCCGGGCGTGATCGCAGTGAAAAGTGCGTTCGCACTCGGGTCCGGCGCTTTCGGATCGGCAGGCATGGCGTCGCTGGCGCGCAGAATCCGGCGCGCATTGGTAAAGTCGGCGTAGGGGAGCATTGTCCCGACCGCGGAGGCAGTGACACCGGGCAATTCTCGCGCACGTTGCAACATTGCGAAGATGGTCCGGCGCGACTCTGCCGGCTCTTTCTTGATCAAAGTAAAATCGAACTCGGTCACAATATCGCCCGCAGCGACAAAACCGGGGTTGAGCCCGGCGGCTTTGAGCGCTCCGCGGAAAAATAATCCCGCGGCGAAGAGCAGCATGAGTGAGAGCGCGATCTGCGCCATAACTGAAATGTGTCGCGGTGCGAAGAAGCGGCTGAAACGTCCGATTCGCGCCGGTTCGCCGATTTGTTGCTTGAGATCGTTGACCAGATCGGCCCTCGTCGCCTTCAAGGCCGGTCCGAGACTGAAGAGCATCGTCGCGATGACACAAAAGAGGAAGGTTACTGAGAGAATGGCAAGGTCTGGCCGCAATTTTATGATCACCGAAAAATTCACCGAGGAAAGCAGACCTTGGAGTTGCTGGAGCAGAAGATCGTTACACCAGGTGCTGAGCACCAGTCCGACTACGCCGCCGCAAAGCGCCAGCAACAATCCCTCGCAGAGCAATTGCCTGATGATCCGCCAACGCGACGCGCCGACCGCCAGACGGACCGCAATTTCTTTTGAGCGGGCGGTGCCGCGCGCGAGGAGCATGTTGGCGAGATTCAAGCAAGCGATCAATAAGACCGCACCCGCCATAAACATGAGCAGGGTTGCAATCAGCGCGATTGGTCCGTCGTCCTCCGGTTGGGTGCTCATGCTGAACCGGGACGGATTTTGAATTTGTAGCTCGCGCCCGCCTTCGCTGCCTTCCGGCTGAATCGCGTTCAATCGCTGGGCCAGGACCGGCAGCCGCGACTTCGCCGTGTCGATCGTTAGGCCGGGACGCATCCGCGCGGTCAGATTGAAGCAGTAATTTTTCGGATTGTTGAGGTCGTGCATGGTCTCGGAATCGCCGAAGGCCGAGCCAAGTTGAGAGCGCATTCCGATCGGCACCCAAATGTCCGGTGCGACCAAAGCGCTTGCGCCGCTGAATCCATCGGGCGCGATCCCGATGACAGTGTAGGGCTGGCCATTCACCTGCAACGTGCTGCCGACGAAATCGGCTCGGCTGCCCATTCGGTTCCAAAATCCGTAACTCGCAACCACGACCGCAATGTTGGCGTTCGGCTTGCATTCTTCGGCGTTGTAAAACCGGCCGCGAAACGGTTTCGCCCCCGTCGTGTCAAAAAAGTTTTCCGAGGTTAGAAACGCGAAACTGCGCCGCATTTCGTGATCGCGCCCGATGCCAGCAACTGCGAACTCGAGGGCGGCAACATCGGCAAATACGTCGCCGCCGTTTTCCCGCAGCTCCCGGTATTCGTTGTATGAAAACTGGCGGTAATCGTGGCTCGCGTTTTGGCGGGCGGTGAAAACGTTGACCACTTCGTGTGGTCGCAAAGGTATCGGCGAACGCAGGACCACGCCGTTGATCATCGCGAAAATCGCCGAGTTAACGCCGATGGCCAGCCCGAGCGTTAATATCGCGACGGTGGTGAATCCTGGCGACTTGAGTAGCTGACGGAAGGCAAACTTGAAATCCTGGATCATAGGAAACCTTGGTTGTTTCCTCTGAGATGCGGTGCTTCCCCAATTTGGATTCAGGAAATTCGGGTTGGGCGCAAAATTCTCTCGTTGGCTGAAAGATTTTCCCCTCGAGTCCGTATCCTGACTAAACCCGAACTCATGGCCGACTCACCTACGATCCCACCACCCCTGCCCAAATCGCAGCCATCCTTTGGAAAGCGCTACCGTACCGTCATCAAACTCGTCGGGGTCGGCGCCTTGGTTCTGCTGCTCCTGATCCCGCTGGAAATGATCACCGGTGTGCTCTCTGACCGATTGAACCGCCGCAACGAAGCGGTCGCCGACATTACTTCATCCTGGGGCAAGGAACAAAGTGTGGTCGGGCCGGTGCTCATGATTCCATATCAATACCATTTCAAGACGACAAAGGAGGTCCCAGACAAGAAGGGAAAAATGGAACGCCGTGAAGTGGAGGAGAGTGCGCTGGCCTGGGCCTATTTTCTGCCGGAGTCGCTGAGTATTACCGGCGATGTGCAAACGCAAATGTTGCATCGCGGAATTTATGACGCGGCGGTGTTCCGCGCGCAGGTGACTATTGCCGGTAAGTTTGCCCCGCCAGACTTTGCCTACTTCAAGATCGACATCAAAGATGTGCAATGGAAAGACGCACTTCTGGCGATCGCTGTGACCGATCTCCGCGGAACGCGTCAGGGGCTGGTGCTCGATTGGGGCGGAACAAAACGACCGATGTTGCCCGGTTCGCAAGTTCCGGGTTACACAACTGGCGCCACCGCATTGCTGGCTCTTGATAAGCCAATTGCCAGCCCGGTCGAATTCTCAATCCCGCTCGATGTGAATGGTAGCGGAGGAATCTTTTTCGCTCCGTTCGGGGTTGAAAACGAAACAAATTTGAAATCCAACTGGCCCGATCCGGGTTTTCGCGGTGCGTTTTTGCCCGCAGAACGTTCCGTGCGTCCGGATGGGTTCGAAGCGAAGTGGAAAGTTTCGTATTACGGCCGGGATTATCCGCAACATTGGACGAGCCAGACGGGTAACGAGCGTTTCACGGCCCAGGCAGTCGCGCAGTCAATGTTCGGCGCGCAGTTCTTGTCGATCTTGGATTCCTATCGTTACGTGGAGCGCTCGATCAAGTACGGCGTGCTGTTTCTGGTGCTCGTGTTCACGACATTTTTTCTCTTCGAAGTCACGGCGCGGCAGAAGATTCATCCGTTCCAATATCTGATGGTGGGCGCGGCCCTTTGCCTCTTTTATCTGCTACTTCTTTCGATTTCCGAGTTTATCGGCTTCGGTTTTGCCTATCTGGTCGCGGCCGCGGGATCGACAATTTTGATCACGTGGTATTGCCGCTTTTTCCTCGGCGTCGGCGTTCGAACCTTGATGATCGGCGCCGGTCTGGCGGGTGTTTACACGTTTCTTTACATCACATTGCGGCAGCAGGATTACGCGCTGCTCATGGGAGCGATCGCGCTATTCATCCTGCTCGGCGTCGTGATGTATGTGACACGGAAAATTGACTGGTACGCGCGCGACAGCGCCGCGTAATCTCAGAGCGACTGCACGCTCTTGAGCATTTCGCTAAACGAGTTGTAAAGCTCGCGATGCTGGGAAACCCCGCGACGCAGGACCGGTTTGAAATTCGCCAGATCAGCAATGTTGATGATTTGATCGACGCTGTGGACGAACGCGCTCATCGCGTCGTTGGTGGCCATGCGCTGACTGAGCAAGACGACGAAGTGCTTTCGTCGCTGTGCGTCCGGCCGCCGGATCAGCTCGGATAAAATGGGATTGGTTTGCAGGGTTGAACCTTTGAAATTCTCGTAAACGACGACGACGTCGTAATTGTAAGTTTTGAGCTTGAGCAACACGTCCTCTTCGAACAGACCGAGATGCACCTTGTAGGTCATGTCGATTAGCTGAGGCACGACAACTTTCTGGTATTGCTGATGATCGACGCAAACCAGCGCAGTATTGTCGCCCAGATCGAAAAACGTCGATTCGCTTTGCTGTTGCTGCTCTTGATCTGAAAACATGAGTATTAGCGAAACGCGTTCTCTGGCAGATCGAGACGCAGACCGGAATCGAGGTCGCTGTCTACGCCGCGGGCTTTTTGGATCAAATCGATGCCGCGGGTGACGCGGCCCTTGCGTGATGCAAACAGTGTGGCTGTCTCTTGCGTGACTAAATCGTGTTCGTAAGCGCGGAGGATCGACTGATCGAACGTCATCCAGCCGAACGGCGAGCTCGACTCAATGATTTCGTAGAAGCTGCGATGCTCGCCTTCGCCAATCGCGACCGCTTCGCGGGTCCGCAAATTGTGGCCCATGATTTCAGTCAGGAGCTGGCGTCCGCCGCCGACTTTCGGAGCCAGACGCTGGCTGACAATGTAGCGGAGGCTGTCGGCCAAGCGAATTCGCAGCTGTTGTTCCTCGCCTAATGAAAAGAGACCGAGAATACGGTTGATGGACTGCCCCGCGTCAACGGTGTGCAGCGTGCTCAAGACCAAATGGCCGGTCTCGGCCGCCATCATCGCGATTTCGACGGTCGCGCGATCGCGCATTTCGCCGACGAGAATGACCTTCGGTGCCTGGCGCAGCGCGGACCGCAATCCGGTCGGATAGTTGTTGAAGTCCTGTCCGAGCTCGCGCTGATTGAACGTAGCCTTCTTCTTTGGATGCACGTACTCGATCGGATCTTCGAGGGTGACGACATGGACCGGCTGGGTTTCGTTGATTTCGTTCAGAATGGCGGCAAGCGTGGTTGTTTTGCCGCTGCCGGTGGCGCCAGTCACCAGAACTAGTCCGGTCTTCTCTTTTGCAATTTCGTGAAAGATTTCCGGCAGCCCCAATGACTCGACAGTTGGCACTTCGCTTTGCAGTTTGCGCAGTACCACCGAGAAGTGACCCTGCTGCCGGAAAATATTTACACGAAACCGGGCTTCGTGGCTCAACGAATAGCTGCTATCGCACGAGCCGCCGGTGAGGTAATCGTAAATCAAGCGGCGATTCCCCTGCATGAGACTCAGCGCGATCTGCTCGGTTTGATGAGGGGTGAGCGCTTCAATCGGCGGATCGACGAAGACCGGCTTCAATTCGCCGAAGTCTTCGACCTGGAGCGGATGGCCGACCGAAAAGTTCAAGTCGGAGATACCGTTGTAGGTCTTGAGCATCGCCGATAGGATTTTGTCGAGATCTGGAAGTCGCATGAATCGATTTACTCTTCAGTGCCGTCGAGCGGTGGTTCCTTGAGAAACTGGCGGAATCTCTTTTTGTCGATGCACTTGTCGTAAGCTTCTTCCGGCGAGATCCGCGCGTGACGCAGGTGTTCCATAACGGCGTCATCAAGTGGCTGGTTGCCCTTTTTCTTGCCAACCTGAATCATGCCGGGGATTTGGTGGGTTTTGCCTTCTCGCACCAGGTTGGCGATGGCGTTGTCGACTACCAGGATTTCAAGCGCGGCAACGCGCCCGGGTTTATCGATGCGCTTGAACAGGTTTTGGGCAACCACGCCTTTAAGCGATTCGGCCAAGGTGGTCCGAACTTGGTTTTGTTGGTTGGTAGGAAACACGTCGATGACACGGTCGATTGATTTTGCTGCGTTGGAAGTGTGCAACGTGCCGAAAACAAGGTGACCGGTGGCGGCCGCGGTCAGCGCGAGTTCGATCGTTTCCAAATCGCGCATTTCGCCAACCAGGATGACGTCCGGGTCTTCACGCAGCGCGCCGCGCAGGGCGTTGGCGAAGGAGCGAGTGTGCACGCCAACCTCGCGGTGCTGCACCAGACAGTTTTGGCTGCGGTGGACAAACTCGATCGGGTCTTCCACGGTAATGATGTGATCGTGCCGATGAAGATTGGCGTGATCGATCATCGCTGCGAGCGTGGTCGATTTACCGGAACCTGTCGGACCGGTTACGAGCACGAGGCCCTTCTTCAACATTGGAAATTTCTTCAGAACCGGTGGCAGGCCGAGCTCGTCCACGGTCAACACTTGGGACGGAATCGAGCGAAACGCGGCCGAGATGCCGTACTTTTGCTGGAAGAAATTGACGCGGTAACGCATCACGTCCGGCACTTCGTAGCCAAAGTCGACATCGAGCGTTTCCTCGAAGAGTTTGATCTTACCTTCCGGCGCGATCTCGTAGACCATCGCTTTGAGATCGTCGTTTTTCATCGGCGGGAAATCGACGCGGACTAAATCGCCGTTGATCCGGAGCATCGGCGCGTTGTTGGTCGAAAGGTGAAGGTCGGAGGCCTTCTGTTCCGCCATCAATTTGAAAAAGGCGTCAATGCGAGCCATGGGCGTCGACCCATGGAGAAGCTAAATCAATGCCATGACGGGGTGGATTCATGGCCGGCAGAGGCAGATCCGCCTTTGGGCGCGATCAGCGCTGGGCCTCTTTGGCGGCGTCCAACGTTTCGCGAACCTGTTCCAACAGCTTCGCGCGACTATAAGGTTTTGGAATAAAACCGCGAAGCCCCTGCGCCAGCATGGAGCCGATCTTGCTTTGTTCGGCGAAGCCACTGCTCAAAACCACGTTCACGCCGGGGTTAACCGAGCGCAGCTCCTCGAAGACTGCGTCCCCATCGATCACCGGCAGGAAGTAATCCAGAATAACCAGTCCGACCTGCCGCCCCATCTTCTCGTAAATTTTTAGCGCTTCGAATCCATCGTGCGCGATCACGACCTTGTATCCTTCCTCAGCCAACATATCGGAAGCGACATCGGCGACGTCAGGTTCATCTTCCACCAGAAGGATGTATTCGCGGCTGCCGTTCGGGTTCTTAACTTTGGTCCCTGGCGGAACTCCGTTTCCACCGGCCGCTCTTGAAGGAGCGGCGCCAGCTTCGGGTTCAGTAGTCGCGGGCTTTTGTTCGCTTCGTTTCGAACTTCGGGACAATTTGCTTTCTTCCTTCACCTCCGGCGGAGGCATGACCGTAAAACCAGCTTCACTTTGTCTTGCCGCAGCCGATTTTTTCGCTGCGCCCTCCAGAATTTTTGAGGTCACACGATCAAACAGGGATTGTGCTGTCTTCGACGCCAGCTCAACGCGTTCGCCGAGTAAGTCGATGTAATTATGTTCGCCGCGATGTCTGCGGGCCAGGTCCGCGTATCGCGAAACCTGCTGCAAAATCGAATTCAATTCCGTGGAGGTGGCTGCGATCCACTTCAAGTCTTCCTGGTCGAGCATAAGTCTCGCCTTCTACATTCAACCAGACTCGTTCAAACAGGCCCACCAAACGCAAAACAGCACCGCGCCGACGGCCACGCTAAAAGCAGCAAGGGTTAACATGAATCAAACTAAGCCCTACCAGCACGGTTCATGCCCCAGTATGCGGTGCCCGGTCAATGACAATTATTTCGTGTCGTGGCCGGTGACGCGCTGGGCGCCTATTTCCCCAGTGCGTGTCGCAGTTCTTTCTTGGCCGACTCCACCTCGCGCTCAGTTTGATTGCAAAGCAGGACGGCGCGGAGTTTGTCATTCTGATAATAGCGGGCGACGAACTTTCGTTTGGCGTAAGTGCCCCGGAGATCAACCCGCGTCGGCTGCATGCTGAAGTCTCCGACAAAATGCAGCCGGATATCGAACATTTCGGTCCAGAAATAGGGGACCTGCTCGTAACGAATCCGTTTCTTACCCGTCATGTTCGCGCCCGCCACCAAACCTTGTAAGCGCGCATTCTCCCAATGAGTCTGCCGGCGCACACCTCCCATGATCCGGTCCGGATAGAACGCGAGATCGCCCACCGCGAAAATTCCTTTTTCTTCCGTCTCGAGATATTCGGTGACCGGTGAACCATGTGGCCCCGAGAGGGGCGTATTGCGAACGAGATCGAGATTTGGTTCGGCGCCGCAGCAGACCACTGCCAAACCGGCCGGGACACGGTTGCCACTCTTGGTCTGAATATTTCGAAGTACGGTCTTGCCTTCAAAACCGTTCAGGCTTTCACCGATTAACATCGTAATGCCATGCTTGGCATAATAGTCGGTCAACCACGGCCCCGTTTGCGAGTCTAGGTAGCGGTTTAGTAGGTAGCCATTGCGATGCATCATGCTGACCTTGAGTTTCATCATCCGCAGACTGGCCGCCGCCTCACACGCGAGCAGACCGCCACCGATGACCATCACGGTTTTCTCCGCCTCCGCCATTTCGCGCAAGGCCAGTGCGTCGCGAACGCTTCGCAAATAAATAACGTTACCCAGGTTTATGCCTGCCACCGGCGGACGGGCTGGCCGGCTTCCCATCGCCAGACACGCTTTGTTGAATTCGATGCTCTCGCCATTTCCAAGCACCGCCAGCCGCCTCTCGATATTGAATTGCTTCACAATGGTAGCGAAGCGGCTCTCTATTTTGTGGGAGTCGAACCAGCGTTGATCAAAATAGGACAGCTTCTTCAAGGGCGCTGTTTTCTCGCGCAGAAAATCCTTCGACAGCATCCAGCGATTGTAAGTCGGCATGATCTCCGCCCCGACGATGGTGACCGAGCCGCGCTTGTCGTGTTTGCGCACGCCTTCGCATGCGCTCGCCCCGCCGATGCCGGTCCCGATAATTAAGTAATCGCGCTGGATCATTCGGGGAAAATGTTACGAAAGTGTGACGATAAGGAATTCGCTTGCTCGATTGCGAGGGAAAAATGATACCGAGGCGCTGGATGTCGATCAAGCGTCTCCGGCCGAAGCCGTTGGCAGAGTGAGGCTTACAGTACCGCCCGGCAGATAATTACCGACGCTATAACGCCAGTCAGGTCAGCCAGTAACCCAGCCGGGATCGCGTGCCGGGTCTGCTTGATCCCAACCGCTCCGAAGTAGACCGCCGCCACGTAGAATGTAGTCTCGGTGCTTCCGTAAATCGTCGCCGCGGTAAGGCTGACGATGTTGTCCGGCCCGAGCCGATGCACCACGTCGGTCAAAAGGGCGAGCGTCGCGCTTCCACTCAACGGTCGCATCAAGGCCAGCGGCACAAGATCAGTCGGAAACTGCAAGGGGGTCAGGATCGGACTCAGGATTTTTGTGAGCAGATCGATCCCGCCCGCGCCTTTGAACATTCCGATTCCCACCAGCATCGTGACCAGAAACGGAATGATCCGCATGATCACGTTGAACGCTTCCTTTGCCCCTTCCACGAACTCGTCGTAGACCTTGATCCCGCGCGCCGCTGCGTAGATCGGGAAGAAACTCAGCAAAAACGGAATCGCCAGGATCGACAACGCGTTGACCATTCGGGCGAACGCGTTTTGCAGGGTTGGATCTGTCGGAACAGGCAGTCGAAACAATTCAGGCATCACCATTCGCAAAAACAGCATCACGAAGAAGACGGTCAGCAAGGCTAGCGCGATCATTCCCCAGGGCGCGGGGCGCGATAGGGGCGGTTGGCCGAGAGCGTCGTCATCGAACGCGAATTTTTCGTTGGATTCGGCTGGTTCATCGCGCTTCGACGCGCCTTTGGCCTCTTCACGTCGCGGTTGAAAGAACGCTAATCGCTCGAAAAATTTGGCGGAGAGAACTGCGACAGTTGCCGCACACAGCGTCGCGAAGAACGCGGTGCCGACAATCACGGTTGGCCGAGCCGATCCTGCGGCGGCCAAGATCGCGATCGCGGTTGCCGGAATCAATTGGACTGAGCTGGTGTTGATCGCGAGAAAAGTGCACATCGCGTTGGAAGCAACGCCCGGCCGTGGATTCAACGTTTCCAGGTCGCGCATCGCGCGCAATCCGAGCGGTGTCGCGGCGTTGCCGAGTCCGAGCATGTTCGCCGCCATGTTCATCAACATCGAACCCATCGCCGGATGATCCGGCGGAACCTCGGGAAATAATCGCCGCATCAAGGGCCGCAAACCGTAAGCGATCCGTTGGACAAGTCCCGCGCGCTCGGCCAATCGCATCACGCCGAGCCAAAGCGCCATGATTCCCCATAACCCGAGCGCGATCGTAATCGCCGTCTTCGCGCCATCGAGCGCGCCACTGGTTACATCCTTGAGCCGATCGTTCCAGCCGCCGATCGCGACTGCGAGCAACACCAGCGCAAGCCAGATGTAATTCAGCACGTCACTATTTTTACACCACGAAGGA
>CAZFZG010000075.1:0-11377 GCA_964523205.1 uncultured Chthoniobacteraceae bacterium
TCGGCTCGACCGTCATTGGCGGAATGATCGCAGCATCCGGCATCGCCATCTTCCTAATCCCAGTAACGTTTTACGTGATCGAGCGACTGTTCGCCGGCCGCGAACACAAAACGGAAACCGCCGCAAGCACAGACACGCAGAACTAAGTGAAGAAGACGAGAGTGGTTATTGCGGGCGGAGGATTCGCCGGCCTCAGTGCCGCGACATACTTGGACAAGGCGCTGGCTCGTCGCGCCGAAGCGGAAGTAACCCTGATCAACCGCGAGAACTTCATTCTGTTTGTGTGGATGTCCGGCAATCTGGAGATGGCGCGATGAGCAAAGAAACAACGAGGGATGTTGTCCTCATCCTGATCATGTCGGTGGTTTCAGCTGCTGGCATGATTTCCGTTTTTGCGGGCTCTCGGTTACTTGCCTGGATCGTGATCGGGATTTCGGACTTATACCTGTTGATTGTGTTGCTGCTCGCGGCACTGCGCTCGGATGACGATGCTTTTTTGGATAGGCACTCGTGGATAACGGGCTTTTTTTCCCGAACGCCGGCTGGCATTTTGGTCGTTGCGCTAGTTTTTCTGGCAATTGTTTCCGGTTTTGGCGGTCTCTATGTTGGAATTGACGTCTTTCCGGTCGGCAAAACGCCGCTGGATGCTCTTTACATCAGTTTTTTTATCATGGGTTTCACCGATTACTCGCCGGCACCTGGCTACGGCCAACTGGTAGTGATGGCTCACCTTGTTAGTGGAGTTCTTTTGCTGGCTGCACTTTTTCCCATTCACATCTCACGCATTTCCACTTTCAAAAGTCAATGAGCTCGACGCCCGGCGACGACACGCGGTGGAAAACGCTCGTTCCTGCCGCTGGGTGGTTGCGCGGTTATCGACGTGATTGGTTTCGCTTGGATCTGGTCGCTGGAATTACTCTAGCGGCATATCTTCTGCCCGCGGCTTTGGGCGATGCGTCACTCGCCAATTTGCCTCCGGAAGCGGGGCTTTACGCTTGCTTGCTCGGCGGCCTGGTGTTTTGGATGTTTTGCGGTTCACGCTACACCGCCGTTTCGGTTACGTCGGCTATTTCACTAGTCATCGGCTCCTCGCTAGCCGAGATTACCGGCGGAAACACGGCCCGCTTCGGCGCGCTCGCGGCCGGCACCGCATTGCTCGTCTCGCTCATCGCGTTCGTTGCCTGGCTCGCGAAAGCGGGCGTCATGGTGCATTTCATCTCAGAAAGTGTCATGACCGGTTTCAAATGTGGCGTCGCGCTTTTTCTAGCCAGCACACAATTGCCAAAGCTTTTTGGTTTTCATGGGGCTCACGGAAGTTTTTGGGAGAACGCGGGCTTCTTTTTGAAACATCTGGGAGAAACAAATACGATCTCACTTTTGGTTGGAGGAATCGCGCTCGCGCTACTCGCGTGTGGAAAAATTTTGGTCCCGCACAAGCCGGTCGCGCTTTTCATTGTTGTCGGAGGCATTGTCGCCGCAACGACGCTTTCGCTGGAGACGCGAGGCGTGAAATTGATTGGCGCTGTGCCGCAGGGAATTCCGCCCCTCAAACTACCGGCGGTTTACTGGCATGATTTCAACCAACTGCTTCCGCTCGCGCTCGCCTGTTTTCTCCTCGGTGCGGTTGAAACGGCGGCCATCGGCCGAATGTTCGTCGCAAAACACGGCGGACGGTTCGACCCAAATCAGGAAAATCTTGCGCTGGCCGCGTCCAACCTGCTGGCCGGATTTGGCGGCGGTTTTCCGGTGAGCGGCGGCACGTCGCAATCGCTGGTGAATGAAGAGGGAGGGGCGAGGTCCCCGCTTTCAACCGCGATTGCGGCCGTTTTCGTTCTTGTTGTTGTTCTTTTTTTCTCTCACCTCTTAAGCGCGTTGCCGCAGCCTGTCCTGGCCGCGGTCGTGTTGGTGGCAGTAGCGAGTTTGTTTAGACTTTCGACGCTGCAACAACTCTGGCAGCACGATCGTCCGGAGTTCGTCGTAGCGGTAACGGCTTTCATCGGCGTACTCACATTTGGTCTGCTGCGCGGCGTGATGATCGGCGCCGCGATTTCCATTGTGCAGCTGATCCACGCGTCGTCGCGTCCACACGTTGCGATTCTTGGACGAATCCCTGGCACGCGCCGTTTCTCGGATTGCGAACGGCATCGGGATAACGAACCGATTCCCGAAGTTTTGATCCTTCGCCCGGAATCAGGTCTCGTCTATTTCAACGTGGACAACGTTTGCGACGAGATTCTAAAACGCATTCGCACAGAACCGAGGCCACCGAAGTTGGTGATTGTCGATCTTTCCGCTGCCGCGCGAGTGGACCTGCAAAGCGCCCATACTCTTGCCAGTATGGCGGAGGAGATCGCGGCGACGGGAATCCAATTCCAAGCGGTCGAGCCGCGTTCGGGCGTGCGCGATCGTCTCCGTCACGAAGGTGTCGACGGAAAATTGGGCGGCGTAAATCGCTTCACCACCATTGCCGACGTGATCGACCACTTTCAGCGGGAGCGCAACGCGACTCCTCCACAACCTAACGAACCAAATCCAAAGGAGTAAATCCTATGCCATTCGACAAGTTCGCAGACATCAACAGCATCACTAAGGAACGGCGCCAAGCAGTCACCAAGTCGATTCGAACAATCAGCGTGGAAGAACTCAAGAAGTTGGCCGAAGAGATCTTCCATTCACCCGATGATCCCTGGAAAGAAAACCTGCTTCAATTAATCGCAGAAAATCCGGGCGCCGCCTTTTATCACGCGGACGCGGGAGAAGGCGTGATTTTTCTTTACCTGCGCGACCAGGACAAAGGTCTGTGGTGCTTGCCCGGCAGCGGCATGGGTCCGTTATCGGCGACCGGTCGCCAGATAATGAAAGAAGCGGTCGGCCAGACTCATTGATCGAGAGAAAAAATCCGGCAGGTGATGGCATGTCGGATCAAACGTCTCGACAGGTTAACTCTAAAGAGATAAAAGCGTCTAGGGGAGACGATGTTAACACTGATAGATCCTGCAGCTCTTCCGGCCTTGCGCATCGCAGGAACATTCTTCCTCATCATCAATATTATCGCTGGTGTGTATGTCTTTCGTAATCGCCACCGGTTTTTCGGCCGCGATCCGGAAGTTAGAGACGACAGTCCGGCTGCGCGGAAAGTCAGGATCGAGCTGATTCTGATACCCTGGTTTTTCCTAACTGCTTACCTCGTCGTCGTCTTGATCGAACTGTGGAGCCAATGAGGCAAACCTAGATCCGTGGCCAAGCCGTTTCCTTGAGCACGCCGTGAAAGAGGAAAATGAAAGCGCCGACCGCATTGACGGTGATTCAATTGTTCCTCGCAATCGCCGTCGCGACTGCGCGCGACGATCGTCCGCCGTCGCCTGATCGGCCATGGTCCCCGCCCACTCTACCAAAATACGAAGACGAACTTGCCGGCCATCGATTTCGTGGACCCGAATCCGAAGCCGCCTCCAGAGTTTCGATTGATCCTCGGAAAATCTACCGGCTGGCTGATCTGATCGACATTGCCGAGCGAACGAATCCCGAGACACGAGTCGCCTGGGAGCGCGCCCGGCAAGCGGCAGCCGCAGTCGGGCTGGGCGAAAGCGCTTACTATCCGTTTCTCATCGGATCCGCGGTAGCAGGCTACGACCGAGCATTCATTCCGTTTCCAACATTGGCCGTGAACCCGAGACATCCCAGCTTGAATAATGTGACAATTACCGGGGGCGGTTCTTTGGTGACAGAGGCCAAGCTTTATCGAGCGGAGCTGAGCGCGAAATGGTTGCTGCTTGATTTTGGTGAGCGCGGTGCGGTGGTGGCCGGCGCGAAAGAACGCTTGATGATGGCGAACGTTGGCTTCAACGCGACCCATCAAAAGATTGTTTTCGAGGTGACAGACCGTTTTTATCAATTCGGCACCGCCCGGCAAAAAGTAGTCGTCGGTCAAAGTGCGCTGGAGGCAGCGCGAACGGTCGAGGAAGCAGTCCAAGCACGCATTGATAACGGGCTTGCGACGAAACCCGAACTTCTTCAGGCACAACAGCAGACAGCACAAGCTGAGTTCGATGTCGAGGCAGCGCTCGGCTTGGAAAGCGATGCCCGGGTATCTCTGGTTGAGAGTATTGGAATCTTGCCCACCGTGCCGCTGAAAGTTGCAGATCTCGGCCAACCATCTTCGTTAGGCGAGATAGGTGGCTCCGTTGACGAATTGATCGCCAAGGCATTGTCACAACGGTCGGACCTGGTGGCAAAACTGGCTAACGTCCGCGCAAAGGAGGACGAAATCCGAAAAGTCCGGGCCGAGTACTTCCCGAAAGTCACTCTCGATGGTCACGTCTCGGACACCCGGCTCGACGTAAGCATCGCCGACTCGCCATTTTTCGGCGACACTCATTCGACCTACGGAGCTACCCTAATGGCTGAAGTTCCGATCTTTGATGGCTTTGCCCGACAACATAAGATGGAGATGGCCGAAGCAGAACTTCGGGGAGCGGAGAGCGAGCTGGCCGGGGCTCGCGATGGCGCGGTGCGCGAAGTTTGGAAAGCCTACACAGATTTCAAGACTGCTTTGCGCAAACAAGAGTCAGCGACCAAACTGGTTACCGCATCGCAAAACGCATTCGACGCGGTTCTCGAATCTTTTAAGAATGGTCTTAGCACATATGTCGAGGTTGTTACGGCAGAGCGGAATCTAACGTCGGCCCGAAGCGTCAGCCACGACACCCAGTCCGCAATCTTTACCGCGGCAACGGCGTTGGCGCTGAGCACCGGAGAGCTGGCGCGTCCTTCAATGCGCGCACCTAGGCGACTGCAGAATTCACCTCAGGCAGTTACGCCCTTACAGCGATGAAAACTCTCCGCAATATTCTCAAGTTTGTCGCTGTCGGCCTCGTAGTCGCCGTTTTCTGTTTCGTTGCGATCCGCATCTCCAGTCATCATTCGCCGACGGTCGATGTTCTCGGCTCATACTTTCCGGCCTGGGTGGTTTGCATAGTTATCGGTCTGGCGTTGACCTTCGTCGCTCATTGGATCGTTCAGGTGCTCAACCTGAAACCGTACATCGGTCCTGCGCCGCTGATTTATTCCTGCCTGATGATCATCTTCACGTTTGCGACGTGGATTCTATTTTACCAGAACTGACATGCACCAACCAGCCACGCCTTCAGACCAAAAGAGCGCCGCGACTTCAGCGAAGATCGACATCGGAGGACACAAGTTCGTGCGCAGGATCGTAAGTCTGATTGCTGTCGCGAGCGCGGTCATCATCACGCTCTACGTCTGGGGAATCATTGAACGACATCCGAGGACTGACGATGCGACGGCGCGCGCCAATGTGGTCGGCATTGCTCCGCGGGTGAGTGGTCAAATTCTCAAACTGAATGTGCAGGACAACCAAGCGGTCAAACAAGGCGACGTGCTTTTCGAAATCGATCCGGAGGATTACCGACTCATTCTGGAAAAGGCCAAAGCGGAGTTGGCCACGGTGGATCGACAGCTCGCACAAGCCGAGGACACCTTGCACCGCCTGGAACCCCTCCTTCCCCGTGGCTTTGCGACCGCCGAGAACGTTGATAAAGCCCGAACCGCAGTCACAACCCTGCAAGCTCAGCGCGAAGGCGCGATCGCGACCATCAATCTCGAGGAACTGCATCTCTCCTACTGCCAGGTCATTGCGCCTTTTTCCGGACGTATCATTAATCTCAACATTTCGGCCGGTGCCCATGTTACCACCGGGGTTCCCGTCTTCTCGTTGCTTGACACGAGCAAGTGGTACGTCATTGCAAATTTTCGCGAGGCCGAAATTCGACACATGGCGCCGGGCAGCGATGCGATCGTTTATCTCTCGTCCGCGCCCAACCAGCGGTTTCATGGAAAAGTGCAAGGCATCGGATGGGCAGTGAAGCCCGAAGGCGAGATCGACTTGCTGCCCGCCGGGGTGCCTTATGTGAAGCGCGAACTGAACTGGGTTCGCGTCGCGCAACGATTTCCGGTCCGCATCGAAATAGAAAATCCAGATCAGAACCTTTTCCGCATGGGAGCGTCCGCGGTCGCGATCATCAAAGGTCCACCACCGCGCAAATGACAGTGAATCATTCTGTGGCTCGTCACATGCCACTCGTCACACGTCACTCTTCATTATGAGCGCGACGTTCGTCGAAGCACGACCCGTTGATTCCGATTGGATCGGCTGGCTCAAACGCGAACTCGCGCCGACACGCGCGCGGAAGGTCCGAACAGCCATCCTGGTTAGTGGCGCGGTTTTGTGCGTGATCATTTCGATGGCGCTCCAGGTGCCGGAACTGGCGATAAGCGCCTACATGGTTTTTTTCGTATCAAAGGCCAGCAAGCGTCTTACAACCATCACCGGAATCGGTGGGATGATCGGCCTGACCATTGCGATCATCGGTACGCTCCTACTTTACAAGTTCACCTACGGTTATCCCGAATTGCGTATTCCCGGAATGGCGATCGCGCTTTTTCTAGGAATGTGGTTGTCTCGGGTTCTAGTGATCGGGCCGATTGGGTTCATCATCGGGTTTGTAATCGCCTACTCGCAATCCATTGGCGAGCTGATTCCCTCCCCTGAACTGGTTGTTCGAGGAGCTCTATGGGTCTGGGTAGCCATTTCCTACGCTGCGGCGGTGACAGTTGTGCTGCACCTCCTGCTTCTGCCAGATTCTGCGGACGCAGCCGAACATCGGGCGAAACCAAAGTCCGAGCGGGACGGGCGTAGTTTATTCAAGCCGGATGCATTCACCAATCCCGCGCATGTTCACTTCGCACTCAAAGTTACCTTCGCAGCAATGTTCTGTTACATTGTTTATTCAGCGATCGACTGGACGGGGATCCACACCGCGTTCATTACCTGCACGTTCATCGCTTTGGAAAGCACTGAGGCAACGCTCTACAAAGGAACTCTGCGAATCGTCGGTTGCGTGATCGGCGGCGCGCTCGCGCTGCTTTCTATCGTGTTCCTCATGCCGCACATGCAAACGATCGCGTCGCTCGTCGTCCTCGTCGCTTGTGCCTCGGCCATCGCCGGCTGGGTCGCGACCGGAAGCGAACGGATCAGCTATGCCGGGCTGCAAATTGCATTCGCTTTCTTCTATAGCGTTTTCCAGGGTTTTGCCCCCGATACGGACCTCGACAATGTCCGCAACCGCGTCGTTGGAATTCTCTTCGGTCTCGCCGTCACTGGCCTGGTCTTCCATTACATCTGGCCCGAATGGAGCGAACGGGGTGAGCGACATGTCCGGTAACGCCGTGAAGGTAGCGGTCGAGACGAGTGGGAGGGAGCGAGAGACAACGCGCCCGCAGTGGATCGGGAAACTCGAAATGAAATTGTCGATCTTAGCGCTCAACGGATTAATCCTTTGCGGCTGCGCGCATCTTGCGACGGTCAAATCCACACGCGCGCCGATGCCGGCGGCGTCAGGAAACGATGAACAACGCGCGAGGGAATACCTGGTCGCGGCGGAGCACCAAGAACCGCTGATTGCGTTAGGCAGCGACCTTTCCGCCGCTAAACTTTCGCTCAATCTTTTGGAGCAGCGACCTGGCGACGAGGTGGCCCAAAACATCTACAACTTTTCCGTCGCGCGTGCTGTCGAAGACGTTGAGCGCGCGAACGTTCAACCGTGGCGACGTCAGGTGAATGTTGTTGGCGATCAGCGGAGTTACACGCTCACGACTCCAAAACCGGTCGATCCAGAACACGACCCAAGTCGGTACGATTTGTTTCCAACAGACAGTTTGAAAATCACCGGGAAATTTTTCAGGACCCGTTCATCAATCTCTGGAATCGGCGCGCCGTTGGTTGCCATTGCTCGCACAGAAAATCCACAATTTCGCCAGCAGTACAAGCTGCCGCGAGTTTATGCGCCGGTCACGGCCGCAATCCGCTTCTCCGGCCAAGAAGCGGAGCTCGATTTTGTCGATCCGATGAAGTCGGAGCGAATTGCGCTTGGAAAAAAAACGTTCCCGTTGGCTGTCGATCTTACCGCGCCCACCGCCATGTTGATCGCGCGCGAGCGACCCGAGCGACTCGGATTTTCGCGAGTGATAAATCCAGAAAAATACGCGGACACCGTGCGGCTGTGTCAGTTGCAACAGTACGATCGTGCCCGGACGCCCGTGATTTTCGTTCACGGGTTGCAGGAAACAGGCGCGAGTTGGGCACCGATGATCAACACGCTCCGCAATGATCCGTGGATAAGAGAACATTATCAGTTTTGGTTCTTCAGCTATCCGAGCGGTTATCCCTATCCCTATTCAGCCGCCCTGTTCCGCCAGGATCTCGATGGAATCGAACACACATTGCCCAATCACAAACGCGTTGTCCTCATTGGTCACAGCATGGGCGGGATGATTTGTCGGTTAATGATCACTGATGCTGGGAACAAAATCTGGCGCGACTTGTTTGGCGCTCAGCCGGCAAGGACCCCGTTATCGGCCGAAACGCGCCGTTTGCTCGAAGAATCGCTCATTTTCAATCATCGGCCGGAGGTTAAGCGGGTCATATTCATTTCGACGCCGCACCGCGGCAGTGATCTTGCGACGAGTTGGGTTGGACGTTTCGGCGCAAGTTTGGTCAAAACGCCTCGGTCGTTCGGGCCAGCCCACGCTGAAATGAGACCGCTCTTGGTCCGCGACCCCAACGCCGCGACGTTCAAGCGCATGCCTAACAGCGTCGATACCCTGGAACCGAAGGATCGCTTCGTGCTAGCGGTCAACAAACTTCCGATCACGCCCGGTGTTCCATATCACTCGATCATGGGTGATCGCGGCCGCGGCGACACACCGAACAGCTCCGACGGTATCGTTCCGTATTGGAGCTCGCATCTGGACGGCGCAAAGTCGGAGTTAATCGTCAATTCAGATCACGGCGCCCAATATAACCAGGAGGCGATTGCGGAAGTCTCTAGAATTCTCAAACTGGAAGGTCGATGATGCCATCCGAGCGCTTGTCAGATGTGAAGTTCGAGATCGGCCACGTTTTGTTCATCGACATCGTCGGTTATTCGAAGTTGCTCATCACCGAGCAGTGCGAACGGTTGCAGACTTTAAAAGATATCGTTCGCGCAACCGAGCAATGCCGTCTGGCGGAAGCTGAAGGCAAGCTTCTGCGCCTGCCGACCGGAGACGGCGCCGCGCTGGTTTTCCGAACGAGCGCGGAAGCTCCAGTCTTGTGCGCGTTGGAAATCAGCAACGCGCTAAAGAACCATCCCGAATTACCGGTGCGGATGGGTATTCACAGCGGCCCAGTCAACGAAGTCACCGATCTTAATGAGCAAGCAAACATTGCCGGCGCCGGAATCAACATGGCGCAGCGGGTAATGGATTGCGGCGATGCCGGACACATCCTCCTTTCCAAACATGTCGCCGACGACCTCGAGGAATATCCGCAATGGCGTTCACTTCTAAGTGACTTGGGGGAGTGTGAAGTTAAACACGGCCTGCGCATCCACGCGGTGAATCTCTATACCGATGACGCCGGCAACTCGAAGCCGCCGACGAAATTCAAAAGAACCACGGCGCGCGCCTCGACGACGCAGAAAAAAGTTTCCTTGCTAGGAATTGCGGCGTCGCTCGTCGCTCTGGCCATTCTCGCGATCATGTTTGCGCCGTCGATGCTACGTTGGTTTTCAAAATCAACGTCGAACGCAGCGACTCCGGAAAAAAGCATTGCCGTGCTTCCATTCGACAACCTGAGCGATGATAAGTCGAACGCTTACTTTGCGATCGGAATTCAGGATGAAATTCTGACCAGGCTCGCGAGTCTCGCGGATCTCAAAGTCATCTCCCGAACATCGACAACGAAGTATAAAAGCAAACCCGAGGATCTTAAGACGGTCGGGCAACAGCTTGGAGTCGGAACCATTCTGGAAGGTTCGGTGCAAAAAGCCGGGGACAAGGTCCGTGTGAATGTGCAGCTAATCGACACGCGCACGGACACACACCTTTGGGCGAACTCGTACGATCACGAGATGAGCGATATCTTTGCCGTGGAAAGCGAAGTCGCCAGCATGATCGCGCAACAGCTGAACGCGAAGCTCACCGGCTCTGCGCAAAAAATCATTGCCCAGAAGCCAACGCAAATTGCCGCCGCTTACAACGCCTATCTTCGCGGACTGGGAATCGAGCACGGTCAGTTTAGCGATTCCTCGAACGAAGAAGCCGCTGCGGCCTACGCAGAAGCGGTGCGTCTTGATCCAAAATTTGCAGTTGCATGGGCGCGACTGGGCCTCGTCCGAAGCTTTCTCTATTTTAATGGAACAAATAAAGGTCCGCGCGCTTCCGAAGCGGTAAGGGAAGCTGCTGATCGTGCCATCGAGCTGCAGCCGGAGTTGGGCGAGGCGTGGCTGGCTCAGGGCGCTTACCTTTATCGGGTCGTGCGCGACTTCCCCGGGGCGCTGAAAGCCTATGACGAAGCGCAAAAACGTTTACCGAACAGCGCACTGGTGAACGAATACATGGCCTACGTCGAACGCCGTCTCGGTTACTGGCAAGAAGCAGAAGCGCACTATTTGAAAGCGGCCGAACTCGATCCGCGCGACTACCAGCTTTGGCGGTCCATCGCGGAGGAGTTGTTCAAGTTCAAGCGGCGATACCCCGAAGCCCAAGCCGCGCTCGATCGAGCGTTGGAAATTTCGCCCAACGATAAAGGCGCCATCACAGCCAAGGCCGACGTTTTCCAAGAGGAAGGTCGCCTGGACGCGGCTGCCAAAGAACTCGGACGTCTTCCGAAAGGCTCGACCGACAACTACTCCATGTTGGTGCGCGCCTTCCAGGCCATGCAGGAGCGTCAGTTTGATACTGCAATCTCCTGGACCGAGCAGATAACAAAAGAGCTAAAGCCTGGACAGCCAGTCAGCACCTCAAAGATTGTCGCACTTACCTTTCAAGGTTACTGCCAAGAATGGGCCGGGCGGCCTAGCCAAGCTCACGCAACATTTGAGCGCATTGTTCAGGCGATTGCGCCCACTCAAGGATCGGCTGTTGTGGCAGATAGTCGCGGGACGAGATCCTTTCTGGCGCTCGCTTATGCCGGACTTGGTGACAAAGAAAGGGCGCTCGAACAGGCACGACAAGCGGTTGCAGATTACGAGAACGACGCTGTGGTTAAGCCGCGCTCCGAAGACTGGCTGGCCAAGATCCAGGCGCGCTTCGGTGATTTCGACGCAGCCATTGCGGCACTGCCTCGCCTGATTGAAGTGCCAGGCGGAGTGACGCCGGGCGACCTCCGCTTCTCACCGTTCTGGGATCCTTTGCGCCAAGACCCGCGCTTTCAACAACTTCTCGCCGGCAAAGAAGAAATCAGGCCTAACAAGTAAACCGTGAGGCCGCAACCGGATTTTATTCACGAATTTGTTCCCGGTAAATCGGATCGCAC
>CAZFZG010000076.1:0-2813 GCA_964523205.1 uncultured Chthoniobacteraceae bacterium
ACGACCGATCGCTACACGCTGGCCGATCTGGAAAATTGGGCCAAAGTCTCACGCGATATTCGCCCGCCGATTAAACTCGGCATTCTTGGCGACCCGGTGGCGCATTCGCTCTCGCCTCAAATGCACAACGCCGCGCTCAAGCACAGCCAGATCGACATGCAGTATGGGCGTTTTCATATTCGGCCGAACGAATTAGCGTCGGCACTCGCGTTCATTTCCAAAGCCGACCTCATCGGAATCAACTTCACTTTGCCACACAAGATTGCCGCCGCGGCTCTGGTCGACGAGCTCGAGGAAAACGCCAGACGCGTCGGCGCGGTTAACACTGTAAAAATCGGAGATGGAAAATTGCGCGGATTCAATACGGATGGCCGCGGATTCTCGCGCGCCATTCGCGAAGAATTTTCCGTCGATTTGCGTGACATGCGCGTGCTTCTGCTGGGCGCCGGCGGAGGCGCCCGCGCGATCGCGCTTCAATGTGCGAAGGAAAATTGCGAGCGACTGGTCATCGCGAACCGCACTTTCGACACGGCGCAGAAGCTCGCGGACGATCTGCGCGATTTTTTTGGCGGCCCAAAGGTTCTTGGTCCGGTCCCACGTTTACAGGCGATTCCGATGGAAGAAGCGACACTTCGATTTCAAGTCGGAAATGTTGATCTGGTGGTGAACGCAACGCCCCTCGGTCTGAACCGTTCCGATCCGTCCCCGATGCCGGCGCGGTTGCTCGCGCCGCACCTGATGGTTTACGACACAATATATTCGGCGGAACGAACACCACTGATTTCGGCTGCGCTCGAAGCGGGTGCGCGCGGGGCCAACGGATTGTCGATGTTGCTGCATCAAGGCGCGCTGGCATTTGAAATCTGGTTCGAGCGCCCGGCTCCGCTTGAAGTAATGCGGAAAGCCATTTTGTGACGGCGGTTCACCGAACCGCCATGGCGATTGAGGTCAATCGCCGCTACCAAATTCGCGCCCCATTTCCTCGCCGCGTTTAGTCGCGGCTTCAACTGCGGCGATTAAACTGTCGCGCGTTTTCATCGTCTCCATCACGGCGAGGCCGGCCGCGGTCGTGCCGCCTGGTGTCACCACCATTCGAATCAATTCTTCCGCCGGCATTTTGCTTTCGCGCATCAGTTCGGCTGCGCCGAGGACCGTTTGAATCGTGAGCTCGGTAGAAAGGTTTTTGGGCAAGCCGAGTTTGGCGCCGCCGTTGGCCAGCGCGTCAATGATCGCGTAAACAAAAGCCGGTCCGCTGCCGCTTAGCGCCGTCACGATGTCGATCTGCGATTCATCGACCTCAACGACGACGCCAATTGCGCCGAAAATTTCTTTCGCAAGATCGACGTCTTTGTTCGTGGTTCGGCTTCCGCGCGCGATTCCGGTCGCAGCCTGACAAATCGCAGACGGCGTGTTGGTCAACGCGCGCATGAAACGCGCGTTGGCGGCTTTTTCCATGGTCGTAATCCGAACGCCACCGGCGAGCGATATTACGAGCTTGTTTTCGATTCGAGATGCGAGATCTCGCAGAACGCCAGGGACCATTCCGGGCTTAACTCCGATAAAAATCACTTCCGACTTCGCTGCGGCTTCCGCGTTCTCCGAGGTTATCGAAATGCTGGTTTCCTTTTGTAACGCCACGCGGGTCTGCTCGTTTGGCTCGCTGGCGATAATTTTCTCCGGCGCACAAAATTTCGCTCGCATCAGACCGCGAATGACCGAACCGGCTAGTTTGCCGGCACCGATGAAACCCAGTTGGTAGATTTGAGTAGCCCTCATTTTTCGCGATAGTATTCCATGGTCGCCCCCGCTGTAAATTTGCAACGTGAAGTTGCATCCGGTTTGGGCCGCAACGGTGCCACCAGAAGATCTACCGCCGACTTGGCGAAAGAGCTTCGCGCGCTTGCGACCGAGCGGAACGCGATCATTCTCGCGCACAATTACCAGGTCCCGGAGCTTCAGGATGTCGCGGACTTCGTCGGCGACTCCTTAGGCTTGAGTTATCAGGCGGCCAAGACGGACGCCGACGTGATTCTTTTCTGCGGCGTCCATTTCATGGCCGAGACAGCCAAGATCATTAATCCGACCAAGCATGTAATTCTGCCTGACCTCGAAGCCGGCTGTTCGCTTTCAGAATCGTGTCCGCCGGACAAGCTGGCCCAGTTCTTGAAGAAACACGCCGACAAAAATTATTACGTCATCGCCTACATCAATTGCAGCGCAGGCGTAAAGGCGCAGTCGGACATCATCTGCACGAGCGGCAACGCGGACAGAATCGTGCGATCGGCGCCGAAGGATCGAAACACACTGTTTGTGCCCGATCAGAACCTGGGCGCCTGGGTGATGGAGCGCACTGGCTGCCAAATGGATCTGTGGCAGGGGACCTGTTACGTGCACGTTGAGTTCACGGCGCGAAGCATTAACCGGATTCGCGAACAGTTTCCGGACGCGCCGGTGGTGGCGCATCCCGAGTGCACTTACGCCGTACGTATGCTGGCAGACGAAGTTTGCTCAACTGAGAAAATGGTCGCGTTCTGTAAAAATTCGCCGGCAAAAGAGATCATCGTTGTAACGGAAGCAGGAATGCTGCATCGGTTGAAAAAGGACATTCCCGACAAAGTGTTCATTCCTGGACCGACCGAGAACTGTTTCTGCGGTGAATGCCGTTACATGAAAAAGAACACGCTGGAAAAAGCCTACGACGCGCTCCTGAACATGGAGCCGGAGATCACGTTGTCCGAGCCCATTCGGCGTCGCGCTGAGCTTCCCATCCTTCGGATGCTTGAGCTGAGCCGCTGACGCGGGTCGCCGAACTG
>CAZFZG010000076.1:2913-10134 GCA_964523205.1 uncultured Chthoniobacteraceae bacterium
CTTTAATCTTGTCACTCGTCACTTGTCACTCTTCACTTTTCTTCGATGGAACGTCCGTCAATCTGGGTCATCATTGTGGTTTTCCTCCTGGGTGTTCTGTTTTTGCGCGAACCGAGATTCCAGCGGTCCGAGGAATTTTTTTTGGGCTGGCTTCTTCGACATTCGCAGCCGGTGTCAAAACCCGTGCCCCTGACCATTGTCGAAGTTGGGAAGGAAAATCCGCCGCCGCCATTGGAAACCGCTTTGCTGTTGCAGGGCCTTCTTGAATTCAAGCCAACAGTGATTGCCGTTGAGCCGGTTTTGCAATGGGGCGGCGCGAAAGATCAGGAACAAATCTTTATGGATCAGGCAATGCGCGTTCCAAAACTTGTTCTCGGGGCGGAGCTCACCGCCACGCCCGATCCTGATGCGCCCGTCGCCGAGATTCCCGGTTTTACTCACGTGACCGGTCGCCGGGGTGATCTTCCCACATTCTCCGGAATCGAACGTCAGCCAAGCGAAGATGTGCGCCTCCTTTCCGCGCCTGGCTTCATTAATTTTCGCCAAGAAGCGCCCGACGACGTCCACGTCCCGTTGCTTTTTCAATATCGCGGCGAAGTGATTCCAGCTTTCGCGCTTCAGGCGTTAATGTTCTGGCTCCGGGTCACGCCGGATGAGGTGAAGATCGACATCGGCTCGTCGATCGAGCTCCCGAGTGGAAAAATTCCCATTCGGTTCGACGGCACGCTAGTGGTCAATCCGGCCATGGCTCATCGCGCGCGTCTCATCACCATCGACGAATTGCTCCTCGCGGCGCAACAGCATGAAAGTGGCGCGGCCAGCGGTATCCCGCTCGAGGACATTCGGACCCAGCTTGTTCTGGCGCGGTCGGCCGCTAACTCGCCCGATCCTTTTGCCGCAGCGATTGCGACGATCCAGGCGAAAACGTTTGTTCGGCGCATCAGTTGGATTTTTGACTGCGTGATGGTCGTGCTCGCGGCGGCGATAAGCGGCACGCTTCGCAGATTTTCGCGAATCGATCTCATCATTGGCGCGATCGCTTTCTCAGCGGCCTATTGCTTGGTTGCGCTTGGGGTCGTCTCGCGTTGGTCGATCTGGCTCCCGGCCTGGCTCCCCCTTGGCGCCGTCTTGGTTTCGGTTTTGTTCGCGATCATTCTTCCGAAGCCAAAAGAGTCCGCGCGCATGGTCACGGTTGCCGCACCGCCGCCTGCCCCGTAGGAAAGTACCAATCCCAAATCCCAAGGTCCAAAGAATCTCAAACCAATAAGCACTGATCGCCTTCGCTCTTCATTTCGGATTGAACACTGGAATTTGAAGTTTGTTTGGTTATTGGAGCTTGGAACTTGGAGCTTCCCAGCGCATGTCGCACCAATCAATAGAGGACCGCATCAATCGACTCCATGCGCTGGGCGTCATCGACATGCATTTCGATTTGCCGATGGATCTGTACGAAAAGCGCGCCCGCCCAAATGTTCTGGCCGCGGAATTCTTGCCGGAGTTCGAAGCGGGCAGAATGGGGATTATCGGCGCGGCGATCTATATTGAAGATCGCTACCTTCCGGAACGTGGGCTTCAGGTAGCGCTTGATCAAATCTCGCGGCTTTATCTTGAAACCGAACAATCGCAGCGGTGCGTTGTCTGTCGCACCTATCAGGAGATTTCGGCGGCACTCGATTCCTCGAAAATCGGATTTCTCATCACAATGGAAGGCGTCGAGCCGCTGGGTGATGATCTGGATCTGTTGCGCGCCTTTCATCAGCTCGGTGTCCGCGCAATCGGTTTGACACACGCGCGCACCAACGCGGCGGGTCAGGGCGGCATTTTCGCCGCCAGCGGTTCGTCGACTGAAGGATTAACTGCGTTTGGTCGCGATTTGGTCCGCGAATGCGAACGACTCGGTGTAATCGTCGATCTTGCTCACATCAATCCGGCCGGTTTCAAGGAGATTGTCGATCTTACATCCAAGCCGCTGATCGTTTCCCACACCAACGCCCGCAAATTTTACGACATCGAACGCAACATCAGTGATGAGCAAATCAAATTGGTCGGTGAACGCCGCGGCGTGATCGGCATCAATTCGGTATTGGTAAGTCCCAAACCAAGGGAAAGCACCCTTGATCGTTACGTCGACCACATCGAGCACGTCGCCGGCTTGATCGGGGTCGACTGCGTGGGGATCGGCTTCGATTTTTTCGACTTCATTTACCGTCAATGGCCGGATGAGAAAAAGAAATGGATGGCGGAAAAGTTTACGACGCCGCACTTCATTCCTGACCTGACCAATCATTCGCACGCTAAAAACTTGACGCGCAAACTGATCGAGCGCGGGTTTACCGACGGGAACATCGAGAAGATTCTGCGCGGCAACTGGCTGCGGATTTTCGAGGAAATTCTTGGTAGAAGCGATTGACCGCAATCGGCATGGCGGTTCGGTGAACCGCCGCTACCTATATGATTCCCAGTCCCGGAAATTTTCGGCCAAGCACAATCTGGCTCGGCGCTTTCAACCATCGATCGAGCACCGTTCCATAAACGCTGCGAAAATCGGTGTTGAATTTGAGATCGCCACGGTCAAGATCGGTCAAGCTGGGATGCTTTCCGAACAGGCCGGCTTTGAGCAAGCCGCCGAGGATAAACATTGGCGCCGCTGCGCCATGATCGGTCCCGTTGTTGGCGTTTTCCTGAACGCGCCGTCCGAATTCACTGAACGTCATCAAAAGAACGCGGGTGAAATTTCCCTGCTGCTTCAGATCAGCCACGAACGCAGTTACGGCTTCATTGAATTCGCCCATCAACCGTTCGTGGGTGTTGATTTGTCCTGCGTGCGTATCAAAGCCGCCCAGGCTTGCGTAGTAAACGCGCGTCGGTAGTTCGCCTGCGATCATTCGCGCGATAATATTCAGGCTCGCCGCAAGCGGGCCTTGCGGATACGGCACGCTCGATTTGTATTTGCGCGCGATCGCCAGAATTTTGTCCGAGCTGAGTTGGGCGTCGAGAGCCGTGCGTTGTAAGAAATCGAGCGTGCTCAAATCGTTTTTTCCCGCCGTCGCGGGACCTGGAATCGCACCAATCGATCCGCCGGCATTGGTCACGGCCTCACCGGTTTCTTCGTCTGCGCCTGCTTCATTAAGCTGACGGAAGAACATTTCCTCGGCGCTCATCCGGCCGTTGCCGGGCTCCGATGGTCGAAACCGAAATTGTTCCGGTCGCGAAAAAGTTACACCGGTTGGATTCTTGGCGGCGAATGCCTGCGGGGTCTCTTCGCCAATGGCTACGCCAACAGTTGGATCGGCGCCCGAGCAACAATTGTCGAAGTAACGGCCGAGCCAGCCGTCGTTCAGCGTTCGGTCGGCGTCGGATGCAGTTTGCCAGATTTCTGTGGAACGAAAATGTGAGCGGTTCGGATTCGGATAACCGACGCCTTGCACGATCGCGAGATGGCCTTCGTCGTAGAGTGATTTCAGGCCGGCGAGTTTTGGATTGAGCCCGATATGATTGTCGATCTTAAGAACTTGATTGGCCAGTCGGAGTCGCGGCCGGGCAACGTGATAAGCGTCATCTGCGTACGGAATTACTGTGTTGAGTCCATCGTTACCGCCGGCCATCTGCAAAACGACCAGAATGGTTCCGTCCTTCCCCGTGACCGCTTGAGTAGCCGCGTCTGCCGCCATCGCATCAAGCGCAAAAAAAGTTTTCTCAATGAAAACCGGAAGCGTCCAAGTGGCGGCCGCGCCGAGCATTGATGTCCGAAGAAATTTTCGCCGGGTTTGTAGTGTGGTTTTCGCTTTCATGTTCAGGCGAGTTGGAATTGCGGCGTGCTCATCATTAGGTGGATCAGCTCGCGTAAAGTTGCGTCGGTTACGTCAGAGCCGCGGGTCTCGAGATATTTCACAAATGTGTCGATCTCTTTGTCGCCCGGACGCGACTGGAAAAGCCTTTTCGCCAAAAGATCGACAATCTCGCGCGGCTTCGCCCGAATCTCAGCAGGGACCAGCTTACTAACGTCGATTGGATCGCGCTTGATCTGTTCGGCGACATTCCATGGCCGCAGTCGAAAGCCGGGCCCCGCACCGCGTCCCCGGGCCATCGCGTCTCCGGGAAGCATAGCGCTGCCGTTGATCAGGTAGTTGGCGAAGTTGTAGCGAAACAATAAGGTCGAGGTGCTGATCCACTCCTTTCCTCCGTCCCAGCCTTTCACGTTTGGCGGCGCAAAAAGAAGCTGACCCATTTGCCGCATGGCGTTTTGGGCGGCGATCGGCGCCGGCGCCGGCCCGCTCAACAGCTTGGATGTTTGGACGATGTATTGGATCGGGCTTTTGATTTGATTGCCCATCACCCGGTCCGAATAGAATTCGGTGGAGCTGAAGAGTTCGCGCAGGACAGGGCGCATCTCGAAGTTGTGGCTGCGAATCATAGCGGCGACCGCATCCACGATTGCGCTCGACGGTTCGTCTTCGACGAAGAATCGCCACAACTTGCGGCCGATGAACTGGGCGCACGCGGGTCTGCTCACCAGGGTGTTGATGACGTCGTCGCCGTTCAAATTTCCTGTTCGGCCCATGAACGTCTTCGGTCTATGGTCTTGTTGAAACGGCGCGAATCGAAATTGTTGCGTGGTCATGTCGACGCGATAGCCGGTAAAGGCACGCGCCGATTCCCGGATATCCTGCTCGGTGTAATTCCCGATGCCGACGGTGAACAGCTCCATCAACTCACGCGCCCAATTCTCGTTCGGATGTTCCTGCCGACTCTGCTGCAGGTCGAGATAGATCATCATCGCCGGATCACGCGAGGTTTTTTTGACCAGTGCGCTGAAATTTCCGAGGGCGTTGCGGCGGAGCGTGTCGTTCTGGAGCCACATCCAATACGCGTCGCGCACTTTTTGGATGCTGGTGGCAAAATGGCCATGCCAGAAAAGCGTCATCTTTTCAAGCAACGGTGCGGGGCCGTTGAGCATCCGGTCGAGCCACCATCGACGAAGATCAACAATTTCGTCACCCTCCATCATCTCGATCTGGCGTCGTTTGCTCTGGAAATTTTCCCCGCGATCTTTGGCGGCTTTAATTTCCATCCGTAGAGCGCGAATGTTACGAGGACGCGCCCAGGCTGGGGACGGCACATTGGCGGCGTTGCCTTTTACCTCCACCAAACCGCTAACCGCGGCGATAAGACCTTTTTGCCGGGTTCGTTCGATTTCATCTGGTGTGCCTCCAAAACCAGCACGATTCAAAAGATGGGCCGCTGTGGTGTCGTTCCAGTTCGAGTCAGGCAGCGGCGCCAGCATGTTCATTCAACCAGGTCTCCCAGAGTTCAGTTGCGTTCTTGCTAACTATTCTCGTTTCTTTAGACCGGCAGCGGAGCATTCGGGTTACAACCAAAATCTCTTGCTCTTGCTCATGCTCTTACTCTTCCTCATTCTGAGCTGATGAAACCGCAATTCGATCACGAAAAATTGCACGTTTACCAGGCGGCGCTGAGGTTCATCAGTTGGACGACAGAATTGCTGTCGAATATTGAATCGAAAGCTGCTGCCAAAGATCAGTTAGACCGCGCATCCACGAGCGTGCCCCTCAATATCGCCGAAGGTAACGGGAAGTTCGCCATACGGGATCGTTGCCGGTTCATCGAGATTGCTCGGGGTTCTGCTCTAGAGTGCGCAGCCTGTCTGGACGTGCTGGTCGCAAAAAGATTGTGTGAAGAAGCCGCAATATCCGAAGGCAAGGCGCAACTGTTTGAGATTGTTTCGATGTTGATGGGATTACAGAGCAGTGTCGTGTCGCGCGCCGGCGAAGAGCCCTCGGAATATTTGAGTTCGATGGAGTAAGTGTAAGAGCAAGATCAAGAGTAAGAGTCGTTGAAATTCATTAATCTGACCCGCCGGACTGAGATCGGCGCGAACTCCTATTATATAGAGACTGCCGGGCGTCGCCTGGTGCTCGACTCTGGAATGCATCCCAAGCTCGCGGGCGAGGAAGCGTTGCCGAACCTCAAGGCACTGGGCGATCGAAAGCTCGACGCGATTATCATTTCGCATTCCCATCAGGACCACATCGGAACATTACCGGTAATGATGCGGCGCCAGCCGCAGGCCCGCGTGTTCATGACTGATGCGACCGCGGAGATCGGCAACATCCTCCTTCATAACTCTGTCAATGTGATGACACGGCAGCGCGAAGATATGGATCCCGGGGCGCCTGGACTCTATCCGTTGTTCACCCATCGGGAGACCGATCGGGTGGCCGAGCATTGGCAATCGTGCGCGCTCCGACAGGCTTACACGCTTGCGGGCGAGCGGGTGCCCGCGAATTCGAGCGAAACGAGCTTCGAGTTCTTCGATGCTGGCCATGTGCTTGGGTCGGCCGGAGTCTTGCTGCGAACGGAGGGACGAACCCTGTTTTACACCGGCGACGTGAATTTCGATGATCAAACGATCGCCCAATCGGCGGTTTTTCCCGAGTCCGAGTCGGACGGGCGGAAGATCGACATCCTGATCATGGAATGCACCCGCGGCGATACGCCCGTGCCGGCGACTTGGTCGCGGGCCGGCGAAGAACAACGGTTTGAGCAAGCGCTTCTCCACGCCTTTGAGCGGGGGGGTTGCGTGCTGATTCCGGTGTTCGCGCTCGGAAAAACGCAGGAAGTCTTGGCGATGCTTTTCAAATTGCGCCGGGAAAAGACCCTCGATTTCCCGATTTACATCGGCGGCCTCAGCTCAAAGATCAGCCAGATTTATGATCGCCGCGCTGAAATCGGACGGCGCCAGCTGCCCCGGCTCCAATTACTCGATGAGTTGCGCCCGTTTGTTTTGAACGCGGACACCATCCACGATGCCTACACCCGCCCCGGGCGTGTTTATGCGTTGTCCAGTGGCATGATGACGCCGAAGACGCTTTCCAACATTTTCGCGCAGCGCATTGTCGATCAACCGCGTCATTCCGTTTTCTTCGTTGGTTACGCCGACCCGGAATCGCCGGCTGGAATTTTGCGAAACGCGCGCCCGGAGGAAGAGGTGAAGCTCGATCTGGAAAAAGCTGCACAGCGCGTGCGCTGTCACATCGAGCAATTTCAGTTCAGCGCCCACGCTTCGCGTGAATCGCTCATCGCCTTTGCTGAGCGACTAGCACCCAAGAAAGTTTTGCTTGTCCATGGCGATCCACTCGCGGTCGAATGGATTCGCGCCCGACTCGCACTCGATCTGGCGAATTCGGAGATCATCGTGCC
>CAZFZG010000076.1:10234-11362 GCA_964523205.1 uncultured Chthoniobacteraceae bacterium
CTGGCGCTCCAAGCGGCCGGATATGATTCAGCTTATCACGGCGAAAAATCCTACAACGGAGTGGCCATTCTTTCGAAAACGAAGCTGACCAATGTTCGCGCGTCGCTTTGCGATGAAGTTCTCGATCCTCAAGCACGCGTGATTTCAGCGACGATTGGAAATCTTTGCGTGTATTCTGTTTACGCGCCCAACGGCCAGGCTGTTGGCTCGCCCGCTTACAAGTACAAGCTCGAGTGGTACGCCCGGCTCCGCGATTGCCTGAAAAGAGACGCAGGCGCGGATCTGATCGTTTGCGGGGATTTCAATGTAGCGCCGGAAGATGTCGATGTTCATGATCCGCAACTTTGGCGTGGCGCGATCATGTGTTCGGATGGCGAGCGGGGCGCGTTTCGACAACTTTGCGAGGTTGGTTTGCGCGACACGCTGCGGTTGCATCCGCAACCGCCGGGCGTTTTCACCTGGTGGGACTACCGAATGCTAGCCTTCCCCAAGAATCGTGGCTTACGCATCGACGCTGTGTTAGCCAGCGAAGGGTTAGCGAAAAAATGCACTGCCGCGGGCGTTGATCGCGAGTTGCGCCAAGGTAAAGATCCTTCCGATCACGCGCCGATTTGGGCAGAGTTTGAGAACTAAGAAAACGCCGAACACTGAACATCGAACACCGAATGCTGAATTCAGATTCTGAATTGGACGTTCGGCGTTCGGCGTTCGACGTTGGGCGTTTGTGAAGCGAAGCGAACATTTCCGCGTCTCAACTCCACCGCCAGACCCACTCGTCGTTTGGGACGGCGATTGCCATTTCTGCCGGCGCTGGATTGAGCGGTGGAAAGAACTCACGGGCGATAACGTCGATTACGAAACTTCACAGCAGGTTGGCGGCAGCTTCTCCGAGATTCCGCGCGAGCAATTTGAGCGCTCAGTGATTCTTATTGAGACTGATGGCGCCGTCTTTTTCGGAGCACAAGCGGTCTTTCGCTCGTTACAATGTCGATCTTCAAAAAGATGGTTGTCGTGGAGTTACGATCACATCCCGGGATTCGCCGCTATCTCGGAAGGCTTTTACAAAATCATTGCGGCGAATCGGCGCTTGGCCTCGGCGATCACGCGACTGCTTTGGGGCGATGATGT
>CAZFZG010000077.1:0-11356 GCA_964523205.1 uncultured Chthoniobacteraceae bacterium
GAAACCCCAAACGATTGAATACGACAAGGATCGGCGGCCGGCTTCCTAGGTCCGCTCGCCATGCTCGTCACCTCCCGCCATAGGGTTGGCTCCCGCCGACCCTCAAATCGCTCGTAAGCAGGGCGTGGCTGGACTAATCTTCTTACGCGATGGTTTCTCTGAATCGAAACGGTTTTAGCGACAAGGTGCTCGAAGGCAAACGGATTTCGACCGACGAAGCAATCGAGCTTTATCGGTTGCCGTTGGAGGAACTCGGCGCGCTTGCCGACGCGCGACGAAACCTTGCCAAAGGAAAAAGTTACGGGGGCCGCGGCCGCGAAATCGTGACCTACATCGCCGACCGGAACATTAACTACACGAACGTTTGCAACGTTTATTGTAAGTTCTGCGCATTTTACCGAACCGAACGCGACGAAGACCATTACGTGCTTTCGTTGGAACAGATCGATCAAAAATTAGACGAACTTTCGGCCGCGGGCGGAGTTCAAATTCTAATGCAAGGTGGACATCACCCGAAACTATCTTTTGACTGGTATGTCGATCTTTTGCAGCACATCAGCAAAAAATACCCGCATATCAACATTCATGGATTCAGCCCGCCGGAGTTCCAGCATTTCGCGGAAGCTTTCCGGATGCCGCTGCTCGAGGTGATT
The DNA here is from genome assembly GCA_964523205.1 of uncultured Chthoniobacteraceae bacterium. Classification (GTDB taxonomy): domain Bacteria; phylum Verrucomicrobiota; class Verrucomicrobiia; order Chthoniobacterales; family UBA10450; genus AV40. The sequence goes on from CAZFZG010000077.1 coordinate 654, forward strand.
TCTGAATTCAAGAAAGCCGGATTGGGGTCGATTCCCGGCGGCGGCGGCGAGATTCTGGTCGATCGGGTGCGAAAAAAAATTTCGCCATTGAAAATCAACACCGAGCAATGGCTGGAAGTAATGCAGATCGCGCACGAGCTCGGATTGAAATCAAGCGCAACCATGATGTTCGGTCACGTGGAGACGGTGGAAGAACGGATCGAACATTTGCAACGCATTCGCGATCAACAGGAGCGGAGCGGCGGGTTCACCGCGTTCATTTGCTGGACGTTCCAGCCGCAACACACGGTCTTGAAAGTGAATCAGCCGACCGGCGTGGCAGAATATCTGCGGATGCAGGCGCTAGCCCGGATATTCTTGGATAACATCGACAACATCCAGAGCTCTTGGGTCACTCAGGGCCCCGGCATCGGGCAGGTCGCGCTAAAATATGGGGCGAACGATTTCGGTTCGGTGATGATGGAGGAAAACGTGGTGAGCGCGGCGGGGACGACGTTTCGATTAAATGCCGCGGAAATTGAGTCCTTGATCAAGGATGCCGGTTACGAGCCGCACCGGCGAAATAATTCTTACGAACTGTTGAACTGATTGGTCTCCGCCGCTGTCTATGGGAAGCGCCTTAGCCGCCTCGAAGAAATTCCTGCCTTGACGATTGCCAGCTTCTCCTCTATTTGCCGCCTGTCCCGCGCCAGTTTTAGTGCTGCGCGGGATTCGGCATCTTGACTGGTATGAGAATTTTTCGGGGATCGGAGCGCGGCTGGACGATAGCGATGCTTTTCGCTGTCTGCTTGACATGGTTTGGCGCTGTCGCGGCCGCACATGGACAGGGCGCGCCGACTATCCGCTCGATTGACGTGCAATATTCGGGACCGGCGACGGTTTCAAAGGAGAGAATCCTCGCTCAAATGCGGACCGCCGTTGGTCAACCGTATTCGGATTCAACCGTCGAAGAAGACATTCGCAGTCTTTACAAGACAGGAACCATTCAAAACGTTCGAATCTTCGCCCAACCTGAGGGCGACGGCGTCAAAGTGATCGTGGCAGTCCAAACGCGGCCGGTGATTCGCGAGCTTGTCATCGACGGTGCCCATCGAGTAAGCGCGAAGAAATTGCGCAAGGAGATCACGGTAAGACTCAATGCAGCGGTAAACGAAGATGACCTGCAGAAGGCGCGGCAGAAGATCATCGACGTCTATCAAAGCAGGGGATTCACCGACGTGACGGTAGATTTTCGGGTCGAGCCGATTGACGAGAGCAAAGGGACAGCCCGCGTCATTTATACAGTGGGCGAAGGCGTAAAGGGAGCGGTCAAGCACATCGAGTTCGAAGGCAACAAGCATTTCAGTGACCGCGTGTTAAGAAAACAAATGAAGACCCGCGGCCAAACGCTTATTGCCTTCGTTGATAAGTCCGGACGGTTAGATGAAGCCCAGCTCCAGCAGGACCTCGACAAAATCAAGGAATTCTACCAAAACGACGGCTATATCGACGTGGAAGTGCAGGAGCTGCGGCGCGAGCGCAAAAAGGGGCCGCTCTTGATCACCGTTGGAATCAAGGAAGGAACGCAATATCACGTCAACAAAATGACGTTCTCGGGCTACAAGCAGTCGACCGAGCAAAGGCTCCGCGCTGTAATCAAGATGAAGGAGGGCAGTATTTACTCCCCCAAACAATTGCACGAAGACGCAAAAGCAGTGGCTGATGGCTATGGCACCGGCGGATTTGTCGATCTTGTAATTTTGCCGCAAGGCACGCCGGCGGGCCCCGGGCTGATCGATGTTCATTACAAGATCGAAGAGGGCAATCGCTCTTTCATCGAGCGAATCGACATCGTCGGCAACACCCGCACCAAGGACAAAGTGATCCGCCGGGAAGTCCTCGTTCAGCCCGGTGACGTGTTCGATACGGTTCGGGTCGAAAGGACTAAGAAACGACTCGAAAATCTGGGTTACTTCACCAAAGTCGACGCGTTTCCGGAGGATACCGGAGTCGAAGGACGCAAGGATCTGGTCGTGCAGTTGGAAGAAAAGCGCACCGGTTCGCTTAATTTCGGCGCCGGTTACAGCACCATCGACCAATTGATCGGGTTTGTGGAGCTGACCCAAAGCAATTTCGATATTACAAACTGGCCCGGATTAACCGGCGGCGGCGAAAGGTTCCGCGCCAAAGCGCAAATCGGAAGCCAGCGGAAAGATTTCAACGTTTCCCTGACCGAACCTTATTTTCTCGACCGGAGGCTGTCTCTCGGCGGACAGGCATTTTATTCCGACGCAAGTTATCTGAGTTCAGTCTACGACCAGCGTAACTACGGCTTTTCGGTTGAGTTGCGGAAGCCGCTTTTTTCATGGGTTTATGCAACGCTCGGATACAGTTTATCGAACTATCAGATCTATAATGTCTCGGGCGGCGTCTCGAACCAGATCCTTGCCGAGGAAGGAACAACGACGCAGAGCTTGGTTAGCAGCTCATTAGTTTGGGATCGGCGTGATAATCCGTTCTTGACCCGCCACGGTGAGCGGGTCTCACTGAGCGGCTACGTCGCCGGAGGCCCGCTTGGCGGCGACATCCAAATCTACGGCTTCGACCTCGGAGCAACCAAGTACGTGCGCGTTTGGAAGGATCTCATTCTACTGGCCGACTTCGAGGCTGCCACAGTCGATGTCTGGGATCAGTCCGAAACAAGCACATTCCCGAATAGTGCCTCGGTCACTTCGGCACCCCACACTCCGCTCGGTCTGGATCCTTTGGGAAACCCTTGCACGCTCCCGAGTCCGAATTGTGCTCCCGTTTTCCAACAGTTCACCCAGGACTTTTCGAATGTTCCGATTTACGACCGGCTGTACCTCGGCGGCTCGAACAACCTTCGTGGCTTCAGGTTTCGGGACATCAGTCCAAAAGATTCCAATAACCAGCCAATCGGGGGCCAGTCGATGGTCCGCGCCACAGTTGAGGCAACTTTCCCAATCATCGAAAAGGCCCGGGGCGCGGTTTTTTATGACTGTGGTTTTGTCAATCCGGATGCCTGGGATTTTGCTCCGGAAACGATCGGAGTGCCGCGCGGCAACAACGCGATCGCAACAGCTCTTTACAATCAATTCCATATGCCCGCCACGGCATTCTCTGCATCACTGGTCGGACCGAGGCGGACTTTCAACAGTTTCGCCTCGGACTTTGGGGTTGGTCTTCGCCTTGACCTGCCAATCGGGCCACTACGCCTTGATTATGGCTTTCCCATTGAAGAGGCTGGGAACGCGAAACATGGACACCTCAACTTCAGTGTCGGCTACCAGTTTTGATGCCGAACATTTGGCACTTGCGGTCTGACCGGTTTCCGACGACTTGTTTACCCCTCTTATGAAAAAAACGCTCTTTTTGACGCTTGCTTCCCTGCTCGTCCTGCCGATCGCGGTGCGGGCGCAGGGGTTAAAAATCGGGACGGTCGACATGAACAAGACCTTCCGGGAATACAACAAAACCAAGGATGCCGAGGCGAAGATTAACGACGCCAAGAACCAGGCCAAGAAGGAATACGACGAGCGCGCCGACGCCTACAAGAAGGCCCTCGACGACGTCAATAATCTCAACAAGCAGCTGGAAGCACCGGCCCTGAGTGCGGATGCCAAGGCCCAAAAAGCCAAAGAGCGCGACGACAAGATCTCTAACATCAAGAACATGGAGCGCGAGATCACCGAGTTTCGCCAAACCCGGGAGCGTCAGCTGCAGGAGCAGGCGCTGCGCATGCGCGAGGGCATCGTTAAAGAGATTACCGACGTGGTCATGGACAAGGTGAAAACGAGCAACCTGGATCTGGTCTTCGATAAGTCCGGCAATAGCCTCAACGGTGTCCCGGTGCTGATGTATTCCCGCGACAGCGTCGATTTTACCAACGATGTGATTGCCGTTCTAAACAAGCCCGGCCGCCAGAGCAGCGTCTCGACTGCAATTAGTCCGAGCACAGCCACGGCTCCGGCCGCCACTCCGAAGAAACCTTAGCCGCATTTCGTTAACCAAAAAAACACACGCGGGAGCAAGCTCGCGTGTGTTTTTTGTGTACGGGTCGAAATCTGAACTAAGTTGCGGTTTTATCGACAAAGTGAAGGATCGACATCTACCTTTCATTGCGGGTGCCAGCCTCCTGTTGTTTGGACTCGGCCCGAAGGTCTGCGCCGCCCCTAGTTGGGAAACGACCCTGACCAAGGATCCCCCGGGAAATTTTCCGGAATTGCGCCCAGTCCGAACGACTTATCATTTTGGCTGGTCCGGATTCACCGCCGGCAAAGGTGAGATCCGCTTCAGCAAAGTGGGCGGCAAACATTTTCAACTTGAGGCGAGCGGCGGCACCACCGGACTCGTTCGGGCGTTGTGGAAGTTGGACGCCAACTATCGAGGATTGGCGAATGCCGAAACTCTTCGACCGATTGAAAGCAAACAAGTCGAGGCTTATCGCAGAAAAAAAATCATTACCGAACTAAGGTTTACCGATTCCGGCGTAACTCGAACGCGCTCCGACAGCTCAGCACCCGCCACCGCGAAACCGTTCAATTTTCCGGGCTTGCTCGATCTCCATAGTGCCATGCTTTACCTGCGTAGCCAATCGCTGACCGATCACAGCGTTTATCGAATTGTCGTTTATCCGGCCACGTCGGCTTATCTCACAACCGTCACCGTTCTTGGCCGTGAACGCGTGTCCGTTCACGCCGGCTCCCTCAACGCAATCAAAGTCGATCTTCAACTCAAGCACTTGGGCAAGAATCTCGAACTCGAGCCGCATCGAAAGTTTCGCCGGGCAACGGTCTGGATCTCGGACGACGCGAACCGCATTCCCCTTCGGATTGAAGCGCAGATTTTTGTCGGCACCGTCTTCGCCGAACTATACGCCGTGAATTTCGAACAGGAAAAAAGTTAAGAGCGCAATGTCGAGCCATGCGCAAGGTCGACATCGATTAAAACGGAAATCACGGTTCGTGAATCCATACGCCGCGCACCGGAGGTTTTTCGAATGGCCGGCGACGCGGAATGTAAACAGGCTCATTCCCGCCCGGCAGCAATTGAAGAGCGGCTAGAGTATCCAAATCGAGTTTGCCCGTCACCGGCAAGCGGGCCCGCGCCTGATATGCGCGCAGCGAGAATTCCAGATCAGGTCCAAACTGACCATCGATCGGGCCGCGATAAAGTCCACGGCGCGCAAGAATCGTTTCGGCTGAAAGAATAACGTCTTGTTGAACCGCAGGGGGCGACGACTCGTAAGGTGTGCCGGCAAAATTTCCGGACAGCCGTGGCGGGCCGGCATCGTAACTTGTCGGCGGCGGTTGTCGATCCCGTCGCGGTTCGGGAAACGGCTGGCCGGTCAACGGATTCGTCGGCCCTTGAGGTTCGGTCGGTCTTTGAGGCTGGCGCGTTTCCGGTTCCGCCTTCAAATCAGACGTATCGGGCGCTGCTGTCGGCGAAGCCTTTATAATCGCCCGGCCACCAGAGGAATTCACCCCAAGTGCCTTGAGGGTTTCGTCATTAAGATCACCGGTGATTTGCAGCCCGTTGCGGATTTGGTAACGGCGAATTGCCGCCGTGGTGTCGGCATCCTTATTGCCCGTGATCTCACCGTAATAGAACCCCTCATCTTTCAACGCCTGCTGCACGTTCTCGATCATGGGATCGGCGAACAGTGCCCCAACCGGAATCAGAAGCATCAGAACCGCAGTGCGAAGTTTCATGTGGATGCTTGCTTTGACGCCTAAATTACCGGGCTATTCAGGACGCGGATCCGTCACGGCCAGAGTCAGTTGCCGCTCCTTTAACGCGTCGCGATATCGCAGGATACCTTCGCTGATCGCCGCCGCCATTTGGTCGCGATAATCGTTACTCTCCAGCTTGGCGATGTCCTCTTTGTTGAGAAACCCAGCCTCCACCAGAACGGCGGGTACATCGACGTGGGCGATCACAAAAAATTGCTCTGCTTTTGTGCCGCGATCCGGTGCTTTGACCCGCGCGACCATCGCTTCCTGAATGAATCGAGCCAGGCTTTGACTTGCCAATGTCGGATTTTCGGCGGCCGGTCCCTGAAAAAACGGAATCCATGAAACCAAACGCGGGGCCGGAGCATCCCGATGTTCGGCGTAATAGGTTTCGACGCCGTTTACAACTTTCTTACTCTCGTTGAAATGGATGCTCACGAAGATGCAATCGCGCGCTCGATTTGTGACTGCCGCGCGATCCTGCAGCGAAACATAACTATCGCCAACTCGCGTCATTAAGGTGGCCAGACCTTGCGCCTGCAATAGCCGATCGACCCGCTGGGCGATGTCGAGGGTTAAGTCTTTCTCAGCAATGGCGCCGCACATGGCCCCGGAATCCTGACCGCCGTGCCCGGGATCGAGGACCACCAGCGTAAATGGCGCAGGCGCGCCAGTGCGCCGCGTCGAAGTTGCTGGTGGCGGCGTGGAAAGAACCTGCCACCAGACAAACGAGGCGAGCATCAGCAACAATCCCAGCCAGGCGACAATGTTTTTCATTGTCCCGCCCAAACCCATTCGCTTCCCAAACATTGTTAATCGCGAACGCTTTGGCGGACTTCGGCGTCAGGCAAAGTTCGATAGCGGATCGCGCTCCTGCTGTCGCGCTCAAGGACGGCCGCTTCGATTCCAGCAGCGCCTAGCTGTTCATCTCGATGTTTGTGGATCGCGGCGCGCTCCGGGAGTTCCTTGATCGCGTTTTCACCCATCGCCATTCGGCCAACGCACCAAGCATCCAGCGCCTGATTGATCGCCTCCAGCAACTCCGCGTCCGTCACATGTTCTTTTTTTAAAAACGCCTCCATCAAGTCGGCTGATTGTCGGGTGCCGCCCAAAACCGCGAAACGTTGGCGTGATTGCACCGCGGGTCCGCCATCCGCCGCGATTGCCCCGTCATAATCAATCCGTAAAAACAAATCCTCTTTCGGGCTCGACCCGATCTCGGCAAAAAGAAGCCGCGCCAGATACGGCGGGCCGTAGACCTGTTCGAATGCCGCCTTCATCACCGGGCTGAGCGAGTAATGCGCGAGTCGCCGCAGCGACACATCCGCCGCCGAGCGGGTGAACCCTTCCGTGCTCGCCAGTTCGATCGCTGCCAAACGCAGTCGCTCGATGTCTCCAGGATGGCCGATCGCGCCCATCGCAATCCGATCGTAAATCTCGAAAATCTTTTGGCGCGCGCGCCCGAGCGTCACAAAGAGAATTCCATCCCGATATCCCACCGCCGCGATTGGACTGCCCTGCGCGAGTTGCGTTTCGATGTACTCGCGCCGATTCGCGATCGCTTCCACCCAACGATAAGGCTCTTCGATCATGCAACACTCTGTCTGAACACTGTCGCAATTTTTTCTTCCGCCAACGTCGTGATCCCATCACCCGAAACAATCTTGATTAGCGGGAAAATCTTCCCGCTTCGATCGACGCCCCCGGTGGAGGTGTCGGCTTCGGCGGCCGTGTCCAGCGCCCGCAGCGCGATCGCGACCGCTTCATTCTCGTTCAATTCCTGCAGCTTCTTCCGACCCCAGTGATTTTCGTAATAGAGAATGCCACGCACTGCCGGTGAACCCGAGCCGGTCGCGGCGTAATCGGTCACTTCGAATTGTGCGCCCATCGCATCGTAAAAATAGAGCCGAGCTTCGGGTTTTGAATTTCCGTCGTAGGTTGCAAAGATCGGCACCACCACGCCGACGCCTTGCATCACGAACCCGAAGTTGTCGCGCAACAACTTGGAAAGAGCGCGCACTTTGCCGTCCACGCTCATTTCCTGCAACTGCGTCCGCCGGAAATATTGAAACGAATGTTCCAGCACGCGGGCCATTTCCCACGCCGTAGCCGGCACTCCCGCGATCGCCATGATTGAGTGGCGATCGATTTCCAAGACTTTGTCCGCCCGATCGTAAACCACCGTGTTACCCGCCGTCGCCCGCCGATCGCCCGCGACCAGCACGCCACCGGCAAATTTGAAAGCGAGGATTGTAGTTGATTCAGTCTGGACAAACGAGGGGCTGCCGCTTCCGGCAACCGCCTCGGGCGCAACCTGGAGCAGACCTTTGCGGCGCAGCAGCACCGGGAAATCTTCGCTCCCGCCGGAGAAATTCGGGTCGAGGGCCAGAGGTGGTTTGTCCATTATTGCCCGGTCCGCTGGCGGTAACGCTTCGATTGGTTAGGATCCACCTTCCGCATTTTTTTCAATAAGTCCTTGGTGTCCGGTCGCGAAATATCGGGTGAGCGCGGACCCCCTTCGTCCCCCTGCTTTGGACCCCACGGAGCGGGATCAAACGGTTTTTGCACGCGCTCCGGCATGCAAAAAATTTAAGGAGAAATAGGGTAAAGGCAAGCCGGGTTGCCCGGAGATTTGGCGTCGCTTGCCAGGAAAAGCGCCTGATGGCAAAATTTGAGTCTCATGAAATCACCGGCCGCGAGCGGTCTTGCTACAATTATTTTGGTCGTGCTCGCCAACTCCAATGGCTTCGCCCAGACAATGGCACCGACACCGAACCAAGCCGTCAGCCAGACCGTTCAACTTCAAGAGTTGACCAGGAAGATCGACGAACAAAACGCCAAGATCGACATGCTCTCGCAACAAATCCTCAAGCTTCAGCTCGAAATCACCAACCACCGTCCCGGGGTGATGATTGGCGAAGGCACGCCCTCAAGTTCAACGTCGCCATCGACCATATCGACACCCGCCTCGACGCCCGACGCCTCGGTCAAGACCGGCAACGGCAACAGTCATGTCGTCGCCCGCGGCGAAACGCTCACCTCTATTGCAAGAATGTATGGCGTAAGCGTGAGCGAGCTTCAAAAATACAATCACATCGACAACCCATTGAAATTACAGGCGGGCCAAACGGTGCTCATTCCGCCGTCGCCGGTCCCCTCGCCATCATCGGGCGAGTAAAGATCGAACAAAAACCAACGCAGAATTTAGATCGACCCGCCTTCGCGAAACGCTCGTCCGGCCCGGACCTCCGGCGTGGCTGGCGCCTGCTCGTCCAGTGATTCGATTGGCGCGTCGGCTAGTTCCTCGGCGATCTCGACAACCTCCCGCGGCGACTCCAACAAGCTCTGTTCACACAACCGCGCGTACTTTCCACCGTGAGCGATCAGCTCTTCGTGTGTGCCGCGTTCGATAATACGTCCGTGATCGAGCACCAGAATTTGATCGGCGCGAACGATCGTTGAAAGCCGATGGGCAATAACGATCGACGTGCGGTTCGCCATCAAATGTTCGAGCGCTTCCTGGATCAATCGTTCGGTGGCCGTATCCACGCTCGCGGTAGCTTCATCCAAGATCAGAATCGGCGGGTCTTTCAATAATGCGCGTGCAATCGAGAGCCGTTGCTTTTCGCCGACGCTTAACTTCACACCGCGCTCGCCCACTACGCTCCACAATTTCTCCGGCAATCGCTCGATGAACTGGCGCGCATTCGCCGCATCCACCGCGCGCCATAACTCTGCGTCGGTGGCGCTCGGTTTGCCCATCAGCAAGTTTTCCCGAATCGTGCCGTTGAACAAAAAACTTTCCTGCGTCACCAAGCCAATGTTTTCCCGCAACGTGCGCAGGCTGTATTGGCGAATCTCTTTGCCATCGACAAAGATCTTTCCGTCGTTCGCCGACAACTCATAAAACCGGGGGAGCAAACTCGCCAGGGTCGATTTACCCGCGCCAGTCGTGCCGACCAAAGCAATGGTTTCGCCCGGATGCGCGTGGAACGAGAGGCGATCCAAGGCAAGGCGTCCGTCACCGCTATAGCTGAAGCTAACATCCTCGTAGCTCACATCGCCCGCGACCGTGAAACATGGTCCGGTCGTTCGCCATCCGGGCTCAATGGGTTCGTCCATGATTTCAAAGACGCGCTCGCCGGCAGCGCGACCGGCTTGAAGCAGTTGGTTGAGTTGATGCAGCCTGCCAACAGGTTCGTAAAGATAACCGGTAGCCAACAGGAAGGCACCGAGGCTGCCGAGTTGCATTGTGCCGTCAAGCACGGCGCGCGTTCCAAAAAAGACCGTAATAATCACACCGAGCGTCCCAATCAAATACATCGATGGATTGTATGCGGCCCAAACCTTCATCACGACCAAGGTGGCTTGGCGCAATTCGTCGCTGACGCGATTGAATCGGTCGTGTTCCTCTTTTTCGCGCACGAAGCTTCGAATTTGCCGAATACCGGAAAGGTTATCGTGCAATAATGCGTTCATCGCCGACGCGGCGCGGCGTTGTAATCGATAGCGTCGATGCGCAGTTAAGGTGTAGCAAAGGGCACCGGCGGCGAGAAACGGAACGGGGCTCAGCGCGACCAGAGTTAATTTGACACTGACGTAGCACATCCACCCCAATACCACGACGATTGTCAGCAAAGCGACGATCCCTTGCTCGATGCCGTCGATTAACACGCGTTCCACCGAAGTCACATCCTCTAGCAGCCGCGTCATGAGATCGCCGGTTGCGCGATTGTCGAACCATTTGAGCGGCAGCAACTGGATGTGTGAATACAAATCGCTGCGCAGATCAAAGATGACCTTTTGTTCGAACGTGTTGTTAAGAATGAGTCGAAGCGAATTGAGTCCGTTCTGCAAAAGCGCGGCCAGAACAGCAACGGCAATCAGCGGCGCCAATTTTTCTGGATGATGCTGCCCAATGACGACGTCGAGGACTTGCTTCGTTACCACCGGAAACACGATCACCATCAA
>CAZFZG010000078.1:0-11230 GCA_964523205.1 uncultured Chthoniobacteraceae bacterium
TGATTATGTCAGAACGAAATTCGGAACGCATCCACTTCGGAACAATCAAGGAAGCAATCGAGCCTCCAAACCTCATTGAAGTTCAACTCAACTCCTACGTCGATTTTCTCCAGAAAGACGTCCCCTTTGCCAAGCGCAAGAACCACGGCCTGCAAGCCGTTTTCAAGGAAGTTTTCCCAATTGAGAGCTATGACGAAAAGGCGGTCCTCGATTTCAGCCATTACGAAATCGGTGAACCGAAGCTAAGCGCGCTCGAAGCCCAGCGCGAGGGTCAGACCTATAGCGCTCCCCTCCATGTAACTTTCCAGCTCCGTGAGGAAAAAGGCACCAAGGAAGAAAAAGTTTACATGGGCGAGATCCCGCTCATGACCCCGCAGGGGACGTTCGTGATCAACGGCGCGGAACGCGTTGTGGTCTCGCAGCTACATCGCTCGCCTGGGATTGCTTTTGAATCGACGGTCCACCTAAACGGCAAAGTTCTTTACAGCTTCCGCATCATTCCTGATCGCGGCTCGTGGATCGAAGTCCAATTCGACACTGCCGACCTGCTCTACATTTACCTCGATCGGCGCAAACGCCGCCGAAAATTCCTGGCCACGACTTTTCTGCGCGCCCTCGGCTACGGGTCGGACGAGGAAGTCATCAAACTTTTCTACAACATCGAGAACCTGAAACTGAGCGAGAAGCTCGACGAAGAAAAACTCGCAACCAAGGTTCTGACCGCTGAAGTGCGCGATGGCGAAGTGACGGTTGCCCGGGCCTTCGAGCCGCTCACCCTCGCCACCGTGCGTCAAATCATGGGGCTCGGGGTCAAGGAGGTTAAGGTCATCGACATTTCTAACGACGACACCGTCGTAAAAGCGCTCCGCAAAGATCCGGCCCACGATCAGGAAGAAGCGCTCAAGGATATTTATCGCCGATTACGCCCTGGAGATCCGCCGACGGTGGCGAATGCGCGCGCTTTGTTGAAGCGTCTCTTCTTCGATCCAAAGAAATACGATCTCGGGCGGGTTGGCCGTTACAAGATCAACCAGAAGCTTGGCATTGACGTCGATCTTACGGAACGGATCTTGACCGACAAAGATTTCATCGCGGCGATCAAATACCTGATCAATTTGCGGCGCGGCGAAGGCACGCTCGATGACATCGATCATCTTGGCAGCCGCCGCGTTCGAACGGTGGGCGAACTACTCGCCAATCAGTGCCGCGTCGGCCTCGCTCGCACCGAGCGATTAGTGAAAGAGCGCATGACTTTGTTCGACATCAACGTCGACGGGATGACTCCGCAAAAATTGGTGAATCCCAAGGCGCTCAGCGCGGTCATTCGCGATTTCTTCGGCCGCTCGCAGCTCTCGCAGTTCATGGATCAGACGAATCCGCTCGCCGAGCTCACCCATAAGCGTCGTTTGTCAGCGCTTGGGCCGGGCGGTCTCTCCCGCGACCGCGCCGGATTCGAAGTCCGTGACGTACATCCGTCTCACTACGGCCGCATCTGTCCAATCGAGACGCCAGAAGGCCCGAACATCGGTTTGATCAGCTCGATGTCGACCTTCGCACGGATCAATGAGTTTGGTTTCATCGAGACACCGTATCGCAAAGTTCATAACGGCCGTGTCACCGACGAAATTGAGTATCTCACGGGCGACAAAGAGGAGAACTTCCTAGTGGCGCAAGCGAACGCGCCGATCGACGGCCGCGGTCATTTCACCGGCGAAAAAGTTTCGGTCCGTTATCGCGGTGACTTCTTGGAAGTCGAGCCGTCGAAAGTCCACTATATGGACGTGTCGCCCAAGCAGCTCGTCTCAGTGGCGGCCGGATTGATTCCGTTTTTGGAACACGACGACGCGAATCGTGCATTGATGGGTTCGAACATGCAGCGCCAGGGTGTGCCGCTGATCGTTTCGGAAGCGCCGCTGGTCGGTACCGGTCTGGAGGCAAAAGTCGCCCGCGATTCGCATGCCGTGCTGCTCGCGGTTGATAGTGGCAAAGTCGCTTCAGTCACCGCCGACCAGATCATTGTGACAAGAGACGGACACGTTCCGGAGCATCGCAAAAAACTGAAGAGCGACCCTGAGGAAGGAATTCACGTCTACGAACTGCGGAAATTCATGCGTTCGAATGCCGGCACGTGCGTAAACCAAAAACCGATCGTGAAGAAGGGCCAGCACGTGAAGAAAGGCCAGGTCATTGCAGACGGCCCGAACACGCAAAACGGTGAGCTCGCGCTAGGCCGCAACGTGCTCGTGGCCTTCATGCCCTGGCACGGTTACAACTTCGAGGACGCCATCATGATCTCGGAGAAGGTCGTGAAGGACGATGTCTACACCTCGATTCACATCGACGAATTCGAGATCGGCGCGCGCGACACCAAGCTCGGCCCCGAGGAAATTACCCGCGACATTCCAAACGTCAGCGAAGAAGCGTTGCGAAACCTCGGACCGGACGGCGTGGTGCGCGTCGGCGCAGAAGTTAAGCCCGGCGATATCCTGGTCGGTAAAATCACCCCGAAGAGTGAGACCGAACTTGCGCCGGAGGAGCGATTGCTCCGAGCGATCTTCGGTGAAAAGGCCGCGGATGTAAAAGACACGTCGCTCACCGTTCCATCGGGAACCTACGGTATTGTGATGGACGTGAAGGTTTCATCGCGCAAAGAAGTCTCGCGCGAGAAACTGACGCCGGCCGAGACCAAGAAGCAGATCAAGGCGATCACCGAAGAGCATCGTCGCAAGAAAGAGGAGCTGACCGAGCAACTGACCGATTCGCTCTCGAACATTTTGTTGGGTGAAAAAATTCCGCTCGACGTGGTTAACGCCGAGACCGGCGAGATCATTATCCCGGCCAACCGCAAAATCACCAAGACGCTGCTGCGTAAACTCGCGAACGTTTACGATCACATCGAAATCGACCCGAGCCCGATTCGGAACAAGATCCGCGAGATCATCGGACACTACGAACACAAGTTCGCCGAACTCGAGCTCGAGCGTGAGCGCTCGATGGACCGGGTGGAAAGCGGCGACGACATCGATCCGGGCATAATCAAGCAGGTCAAAGTTTACATCGCATCGAAGCGCAAACTTTCGGTCGGCGACAAGATGGCCGGACGCCACGGCAACAAGGGCGTCGTCGCCCGAATCGTTCCGGAAGAAGACATGCCGTTCCTCGCGGACGGAACCCCGGTTGAGATCGTCCTGAATCCTCTCGGTGTGCCGAGCCGAATGAACGTCGGCCAGGTTTTGGAAACGCACCTTGGCGTCGCAGCCAAGGCGCTTGGATTTAAAGTCGCAACTCCAGTGTTTGACGGAATCAAAGAAAGCAAGATTCGCGACTACCTGAAGGACGCGAAAAAGAAGGAAGGTTTCAGTTGGGTGCAGGAAACCGGCAAGGCGAAATTGTTCGACGGCCGCACCGGCGATGCTTTCGATCAGGAAGTTGTCGTTGGCTATATCTACATGATGAAGCTCGGCCACCTGGTCGCGGACAAGATTCACGCGCGCGCGGTCGGACCTTACTCGCTTGTCACCCAGCAACCGCTCGGCGGAAAGGCGCAATACGGCGGCCAACGCTTCGGCGAGATGGAAGTTTGGGCGCTCGAAGCCTATGGCGCGGCTTACACGTTGCAGGAACTTCTCACCGTGAAGTCGGACGACGTCCAGGGCCGCACCCGCATCTACGAATCGATCGTCAAAGGCGACAACTCGCTCGAAGCGGGCACGCCCGAATCCTTCAACGTTTTAATCAAGGAAATGCAGAGCCTGGGTCTCGATGTGAAAGTCGGCGGCCAGGCTCCGCAGACAGTTTTCGAGCACCTCGGATAATTTTAAACATCGACATCATTTGGAGAATCAATGAACGAACATTCCTGGCGTGAGTTAGTAGGCGAAGAGCGAGCGGTCGGTTTCGACCAGGTCGCAATCGGCGTAGCTTCGAGCGACACCATGCGCTCGTGGAGCAAGGGCGAAGTCAAAAATCCGGAGACAATCAATTATCGGACATTCAAACCGGAGAAAGGCGGACTTTTCTGTGAACGAATTTTCGGTCCGACCCGCGACTGGGAATGTTCCTGTGGAAAGTACAAGCGGATCAAACACAAAGGCGTGATCTGCGATCGGTGCGGCGTTGAAGTCACCCTCGCAAGGGTGCGACGTGAGCGCATGGGCCACATTGAGCTGGCCGTTCCAGTTTCGCACATTTGGTTTTACAAGTGCATGCCGTCGCGCATCGGCCTGATGCTCGATATGAGCGCGCGCCAGCTCGAGCGTGTGATTTATTACGAAGACTACATCGTCATCGATCCGGGCAAGACGCCGCTCCAAAAGGCGCAGCTTCTAAACGAGGTCGAGTATCGCGAAGCCCAGGAACAATACGGCGAAGATTTTGTCGCCGGCATGGGCGCCGAAGCGGTGAAGAAACTTTTGGGCGAGATCGACCTCAACAAGCTCAACAAGGAGCTGGAAAAGGCGATGGGCGCGACCAAGTCGAAACAGATCCGCAAGAAACTGGCCAAGCGGCTCAAGCTCGTTCAGGGCTTTATGTCTTCGCACGCACGGCCGGAATGGATGATTCTCGATGTCCTGCCGGTGATTCCACCGGATCTTCGCCCGCTGGTTCCGTTGGAAGGCGGTCGATTCGCGACCTCCGACCTCAACGATCTCTATCGCCGGGTTATCAACCGAAACAATCGTCTCAAGAATTTGCTCCAGCTCAAAACGCCGGACGTCATCATTCGAAACGAAAAACGAATGTTGCAGGAAGCGGTCGATGCCTTGTTCGACAACGGCCGACACGGCCGCGCGGTTACCGGAGCGGGCAATCGTCCCCTGAAATCTCTGAGCGATATGCTCAAGGGCAAAGGCGGACGTTTCCGTCAAAATTTGCTCGGTAAACGCGTCGATTACTCGGGCCGTTCGGTCATCGTCATTGGGCCGGAGCTCAAACTGCATCAATGCGGTTTGCCGAAGAAGATGGCCCTGGTGTTGTTCGAGCCGTTCATCATTCGCCGGCTGAAGGACCTTGGCTACGTCCACACCGTGCGCAGCGCAAAGAAAATGATCGAGCGCCAAACGCCGGAGGTTTGGGACATCCTCGATGAAGTGACTCGCGGACACCCAGTTCTGCTGAACCGCGCGCCGACCCTGCACCGGTTGTCGATCCAGGCCTTCGAGCCACAATTGATCGAAGGCGAAGCGATCCGCATTCATCCGCTCGTTTGCACGGCGTACAACGCCGACTTCGACGGCGACCAAATGGCGGTGCACGTGCCGTTGTCGGTTGAAGCGCAACTCGAGGCGCGAATGCTGATGCTGGCGCCGAACAACATTTTCTCGCCATCGAGCGGCAAACCGATCACCACGCCGTCCCAAGACATCACGCTCGGTTGTTATTATATGACTCAAAACCCTCGAACGGCGAAGAAGGACGGCCACTTGCCACTCTTCGCCGATCCGGTCGAAGTGGAATTCGCAATGGCCGAAGGCACCATTAAAACCCACGATCGCATCCGGTTCCAAAACCCGGACTTCGGCAAGCAAACCATTTTCGGAAAGGCCGACGTCAAAACGATCGAGACCACGGCCGGGCGCGTGGTCTTCAATCAGATTTGGCCGAAAGAACTCGGCTTCTTTAACAGGCCGGCGGGCAAGAAACAGCTCAGCGACATCATTTGGCGCTGCTATCAGGTTGCCGGACCAGCCGTGACGGTCGCGACACTCGACAAATTGAAAGAGCTTGGATTCACCGAAGCGACCAAGGCCGGAATTTCCATCGGAATTTCAGACATGATCATCCCGAAGGAAAAGGAGACCGAGTTGGAGAACGCCTACAAGCAAATCCGCCAGGTCGAGCAGCAATATCGAAAGGGCATCATCACGGATGGCGAGCGTTACAACAAGATCATCGACATTTGGACGCACGCCGGCGACGAAATCTCGAACGTCATGTTCCGCACTTTGGAACACAACGATGGCCGCAAAGAGTTGAACCCGGTTTATTTGATGGTCGATTCCGGCGCGCGTGGAAATCGTCAGCAAGTCCGTCAGCTCGCAGGCATGCGAGGTTTGATGGCAAAGCCCAGCGGCGAAATCATCGAGCGCCCGATCACGTCCAATTTCCGCGAAGGCTTGAGCGTGCTCGAGTATTTCATCTCGACTCACGGCGCTCGCAAAGGCTTGGCCGACACCGCGCTCAAAACCGCTGATTCCGGTTATCTCACCCGCAAACTGGTTGACGCGGCCCAGGACGTCATCATCAACGAGGAAGATTGTGGAACCGTAAACGGAATCGTTGTCCGCTCGATCTACGAGGGCGACGAGGAAGTGGTCGATCTTGGCCAGCGCATTATCGGCCGCGTGAGCTGCGAAACTATCGCCGACCCGGTCGAAAAGAAAAAGAAGATCGTCAAAGCGAACCAGCTCATCGACGAGAAAATCGCGGCCGAACTGCAGCGCATCGGGGTCGAGGCTTTGAAGATTCGCTCGGTCCTGACCTGCGAATGCGGGCGGGGCGTTTGCGCAATGTGCTACGGACGCAACCTCGCGACCGGCCAGTTCGTGAAAATGGGCGAAGCGGTTGGAATTATCGCGGCCCAATCAATCGGCGAACCGGGAACCCAGCTGACCATGCGGACATTCCACATCGGCGGAACGGCCAGCCAGACATTTAAACAACCAGTTATCAAGGCGAAGAACGACGGCGAAGTTCGTTACAACGATCTGCGGGTGGTGGAATCGCTGGATGGCAACTGGATTGTGCTGAACAAGAACGGCTCGGTCGGCATTCACGGCAAGGATGGCCGTGAGCTGGAGCGCTACAACATCGTCATCGGCTCGGTCATCACCATCAAGGATGGCGGTCAGGTGAAAAAAGGCGAAACGTTCGTACAATGGGACCCCTACAACGTACCGATTCTCACTGACAAGAGCGGCAAGGTTGAATTCCGAGACATGATAGCGGGCGTCACCATCAAGCGCGATGTCGATGAAGCGACCGGGCTCATGGGCACGGTCATCATCGAGCACAAGGAAGATTTGCATCCGCAAATCGTGATCGTGGGCGACAAGAAAGAAGTGCTGGCCAGCTACTCGATTCCAGCCGGCGCGCACGTCATTGTCGAAGAGGACCAGAAAGTTCGCGCGGGTGCGTTGCTCGCGAAGACGCCGCGAAAAGTTGCCAAGACCAAGGACATCACCGGCGGTCTACCACGCGTCGCGGAGTTGTTCGAGGCGCGCCGTCCAAAAGACGCAGCCGAGATCGCCAAGATCGACGGCGTTGTCGAAATGGGCGGGACCGTTCGCGGCAAACGGCGATTGATTTTAAAAGATCCGGAGACCGGCGCGGAAGAAGAACACCTCATCTCGCTCACCAAGCACATCATTGTGTTTAAGGGTGATTTCGTGAAGAAGGGGCAGCAATTGACCGAAGGTCCGATTGTGCCTCACGAAATTCTCGAAGTGTGCGGGCCGCAGGAATTGCAGGAGCACCTCGTCAACGAAGTTCAGGAAGTTTACCGGCTCCAAGGCGTCGAGATTAACGACAAACACATCGAGATCATCGTGCGCCAGATGTTACGCAAGGTGAAGATCACCGATCCGGGTGACACCTCGCTGCTCTGGGGCGACCAGGTCGACAAGCTCGACTTCGAGGAAGAGAACAAGCAAGTCGTCGAGAAAGGCGGCAAGCCGGCGGAAGCCGTTCCGGTGTTGCTCGGCATCACCAAGGCTTCGCTCGAAACGGACAGCTTCATTTCGGCGGCATCGTTCCAGGACACCACTCGCGTCCTGACCGAAGCGGCCACGCTCGGTAAGGTCGATCGTCTCCGCGGATTCAAAGAGAACGTGATCATGGGTCACTTGATTCCGGCGGGCACAGGATTCCCACAGCATCGCGAAGTGCGGCTGATCGAAAAAGGCGAGCCAATTGGCGCGCCGGCGATGGATGAAGCCGAGATGGCGCCGGCGATCGGATAAGGTCCGAGCCGGACTGGCCAGACAACGAATGTGGAATGTCGAATTGGCGCGAGCTAATTCGACATTCTTGTCTTAACCGATGTCCATCGTAACCAAAACCGGGGACCAGGGCGAAACCTCGCTCATGTACGGGCGGCGCGTGCCAAAGGACGATCCGCGGGTCGAAGCTTACGGTGCAGTAGACGAATTAACCGCCGCGCTGGGCATCGCCCGCGCCGGCTGCGACCACAAATTTGTCGCCGAACAAATCTTTGCCGTTCAAAAAGACCTGATCAAGGTGATGGGCGAGCTTTCAACCTTGCCGGAAGATCGACCACGATACCTGAAGGACGGCTTCCACCTGGTCGATCCGAAAATGACCGGCCGGATCAGCGAGGTGATTGTCGATCTTGAAAAGGACAAATCGCTTTATCCAAAGGACTGGGTCATCCCAGGCGGCAATCCTGTCTCAGCGGCACTCGATTTGGCGCGAACGATCTGCCGCCGCGCCGAGCGACACGTCGCGACGTTGAAGGATCCAAATCCGGAGATCCTCCGTTACCTCAACCGGCTCTCCGATTTTTGCTGGATTCTCGCCCGCGCCGTTGAGGTAAAATCGAAAAGATTGTAATAGTGTGTCCCGATGAAAATTCTTGCGTCGGCGACATTGTTGATCACGCAGCGGGCTGTCTTTGCTTTTCTTGTCGTGAGTTTAGGCGCGGTCGCCTCGGGAGCGCCAGGCGATAGGGTTCGATCCGCCAATACCATAGGCCGGGCTGACGCGCCCGTGACGATCGAGTTCTTCAGCGACTTGCAGTGCCCGCAATGCGCTCGCTACGAGCCAATGGTCAAGGCCGTGCGAGGCGAATTCGGCGACAAGGTGCGCATGGTACTGCGGCACTGCCCTTTGAAAGAACACCAGCATGCTTACCTGGCATCGTGCGCCGCGGAGGCAGCTGCAAACCAGGGGAAGTTTTGGGACATGGCTGAAGGTCTTTACAAGACTCAGTGGATGTGGGGAACCGCTCCTGCGCCGCGCGCTATTCTCATGGACCAGGCCAAGCAGTTAGGTCTGGACGTGGATCAATTCCAAAAAGACATGGACGGCTCTGAAGTTCAGAACCGAATTGAGGCCGATCAAGACCACGCCCTGGCGGTAGGAGTGAAGGGGGTTCCCGCAGTTGTGATCAACGGCTACAACGTTCCGAACTCCGAGTTCAGTGAGAATGGTTTTCGCGCCGCGATCAAGGCCGCGCTAGCTAAAGCCAGTCAATGACCGGCTCGCGGCGCATTGCCATCGTCGCGATTCTCGTCGCCTGTTTCGGTTTGATCGACAGCGGCTACCTCACGGTCAAACATCTTCAGGGAGCTTACATTCGCTGCGGTGGCGAGTGTTCTGCCGTTCTGGGCAGCAGATACGCGGAAGGAATCGCCGGCGTGCCGTTGGCCGGATTCGGCGCGATTGCTTACCTCACGGTAATCGTCGCCGCGCTGCTGGCTGCCTGGGGCGTCTCCATTGGCCGGCAAATTTTCGCGCTAATGGCGACCGTTATGGCGCTGTTCAGCGGGTGGCTAATTTATCTCCAGGCGTTTGTCATTCATGCCTTTTGCAAGTACTGCCTGGCCTCGGTCGCGGCTTGTTTTACCCTGGCCGGCCTGGCCCTGGTCGATCGCTTGCACCGTGGTTCCTCGCCCGAGAAACCCCAACCATAACGCCCGAAATTGCAGTTGCGATAACCCCATACTTATAGCATCTTGCCCGTCCGTCGCTCCCCCCTCTCTCGCGGCGGTCATTTTTGTATGGCAAACACAGTTGAATTAGTGCCCGAGCTTTTGGAAGCGGGCGTGCATTTCGGTCACCAGACCAAGCGCTGGAACCCGAAAATGAAGCCGTTCATCTTCCAAGAACGGAACCAGATTTACATCATCAATCTCGACGAAACGGTCAAACAGCTGCATCGCGCGACCGAATTTCTCCAGGATGTGGCGCGGCGGGGCGGCAAGATTCTTTTCGTAGGCACCAAGAAACAGGCCCAGGAAGCGATCAAGGAAGCGGCCCTGGCCTGCGGTCAATTTTACGTGAATCAACGCTGGCTCGGCGGCACCTTAACGAACCTGGCCACGATCCGAAAAAGCATCGGCCGTCTCAAATACATCGAGCAGATCGAGCAATCGCCCGATTACAGGAAAATGGGCAAACAGGAGCTCGCGGCCCTGAATCGCGAAGCGGCCAAGCTCCGTCGCAATTTGAATGGAATTCTCGACATGGCGCAGTTACCCGACGCCCTGGTCGTCATCGACACGACGCGCGAGCAAAACGCGGTCAACGAAGCGCGGCGCCTCAATATCCCGGTGGTGGCGATCGTGGACACGAACGCCGACCCGGAAATGATCGACTATCCGATTCCTGGAAACGACGACGCCATCCGCGCGATCCGGATCGTTCTTCAAAAGCTGGTCGACGCAATCGTTTCGGCCAGCGGCGAAGCCCGGATTCGCGAACAAATCGAGATGGCCGGCGTCTCCGCTTAGCGGCCAGCAATAGCTCAACCACTCAACCACTCAACACCTCAACACCTCAACTTCCGTTTTCAGTTTTCAGATTTCCGTTTTCAGCTTTCAGTTTTCAGATGAGCGTTAAGACCGACATCGACCCAAAAACCGTCAAACAGCTCCGCGAGAAAACCAACGCGGGCATGATGGATTGCAAACGCGCTTTGGAAGAAGCCGGGGGCGACCTGGCCAAGGCGGAAACGATTCTGCGGACCAAAGGAATCGCCAGCGCCAGCAAGAAAGCGTCGCGCGCGACCAAGCAAGGCATCGTCGCCTCCTACATTCATTTGCAGGGAAAAGTCGGCGTGCTCGTAGAAGTGGATTGCGAGACCGATTTCGTGGCCAAGAACGAAAACTTCCGCGCGTTCGTCAAAGACATCACTTTGCACATCGCCGCGGCCCACCCGCTTTACGTTAGCCGGACCGATGTTCCGGGAAACCTCGTCGAAGCCGAGCGCGAGATTTACAAGGCGCAGGTGACAGGCAAACCGGAAGTGGTAATGAGCAAGATCGTCGACGGCAAGCTCGACAAATTTTTCAGTACCGTCTGTTTGCTCGAGCAGGGTTTCATCAAAAATCCTGACCAAACCATCAACGACCTGGTCAAATCGAAGATCGCCGAGCTCGGCGAAAACATCGTCATCCGCCGGTTCACCCGCTACCTCGTCGGCGAACCGTTACCCGGCGAAGAATCTGCATCCAGCAAAAGCTGAAACGCTGACCGCAGAAACGCGGAA
>CAZFZG010000079.1:0-7261 GCA_964523205.1 uncultured Chthoniobacteraceae bacterium
GAATCGGGCTGGTGGGATTTGAACCCACGGCCTCCTGGTCCCGAACCAGGCGCTCTACCAAGCTGAGCCACAGCCCGAATTCATCAAAAGGGGTGGCGACCAGCGAATACTTCGCGCATCTCCCGTGGCCTGGCAAGCACGGCAGCGTTCGGAAGCGAACCATTCATTGCATAAATCCGGGTCCGAATTAGTGGCATTTTACAGTTTCCGCGTTGGAAGTCGCCTCAACTTGTTGTTCGAAAAATTATCACACCGGTTGCAGGAAAGAGTCGGAATATTCGCAATTTTGCAAAAACATGGCCGATTTCTCATTTCGCCGTAAGTGGCTCGCAGGGACGAGAAAACGGGGCATATGCCATGCTGGCTTTTATGGTAATTATAGATGAGCCGACCAGCCCACAAAACCGATGCCTTCACCCTGGTTGAGGCGATTGTCGGTATCGCGGTCATAGGAATCGGCACCGCCTGTGCCGTGGGAGCTCTGACCCGATTCAATGCCCTGGCCAGCACGGCTCGCAACGCCACCGGCGCCTACACCGCGGTCATGAACCAAATCGATCTCATCCAATCAGACAGTCCGTTCAACCCCCAAAAAACCAATACCGACGGAAGTGTTCAAATTCCGCCAGAATTGCAAATCGGCACCCAGACCCAGACCAACATTCCAATTTATCAGGACCCAAAAACCGGGGTCATCGTATCGGGAACAATGACGACAACCGTGAGCGACATCAGCTCAACCTATACGAATGGCTCCGTCACGTTCCCGCTCACGATGTACAAAGCTGTTGTTACGGTGACTTACACCTACCTGAACCGAACCTACTCATTTTCTATGAGTACCATCCGCACATCCGACATATGAAACGTTGCCCAAACAATCGAGGTTATACACTTATAGAGTTAGGAGTCTTCTCGACCGTATTTAGCACGGTCGGCTTAGCCCTATGCTCGCTCCTGAATGTCAGCTTGGTCCTGGGAGCCAAGAACGTGGCCATGAACACTGCGCACCAACAAGCGCGAACTGCAATGATCCAAATGTTGCAGGACCTTCATTGCGCGATCTCACTCCCGTACTTAGTGGATACGAGCGGGAATCAAGTCGGCGGGGTGGGCCCGGCTGCGGGGATCGCATTCCAAGAATACTCAAGCGGCCCGCACAAGATAAGCGCAGACGCGACCACGAGCCAAAACCAGGTCTCGCTCGCGCTCACTCCAATTAATGGAGCGACTCCGAGTGTGTCGATTGGCCAAAGGTTAATCGTTCCAACTCACCAAATCGAGGATGACATCACCGCGGTCAGCGGCAGTGGCAGCAACATCACCGTTACCCTCGCGCATAACCTTCCAGTGGCGATTGCCGGTACGTCGACCTATACGATCGTAGCTCTGGTCACAAGTCGTTGCGCCTATACGGTATCCAGCGGCAATTTGCAGTGGCAGGGCACTACCGCCAAGAAGTCATTTTCGGTACTCGGCAATGATATTACCAGCGATTTGCCTTTCAGCCTTCCCCAAACACCTGCCGGCGCGATTTACTATCGATTTGTTTCCGCAATCAACCTCTCGACCGCGGACCCGAATTACAGCAATCGCGGATTCAAAGCAGCCAACATCTTTCTGAACGGCCAGATTCCGATGAAGGCACGCCTTACGACCTACCAATGAAAAAAGTCGATTCCACAAACTCAGGAAGTTCGCTGGTCGTTGTCATCCTCACCATCGCAACGCTGGCTACCATTGTTGGGATTACGCTCGACTACAGCACGAATGTTAATCGGCTCGTGCAGCGGACAACAACCTTGCAGACCGCCGTAACAGCCGCAGATGCTGCCCTCGAGCGGTTGTTTACAAATTGGCGTGCGATTTGTCGGGCAACGCCAACCACTCCATTAGCGACCAACGCATTCAGTGCTATTCCATTACCGGCTAGTTCGGACCTGAATCTGCCATCACAGGCCAATTTCGCGAAAGCGGGAGTGAACGCCGATCTCAGCGATGAGTATGATGCGACGTATTCAGTTTCAAATGTCAAAATAGTGGCCGTTGACGGAACGCTTCAGCCACTTGCCACAGCGGCAACCGTTCCTCCACCAGCTGTTGGAATGGCCCAAACCGGCGTCGTTAATACCACCTCCGCCAGCTACAATTATCTGGCTTCGGCCGATGTCACTTTACCGACGCTAAGGGGAAATGTGGTCGCAAAAGTTCGTCGCGTGTTCTCCAAACAACAACTCTCTCCGTGGAACTGGGCCATCTTCTACGTAGATCCGCTGGAGATTCACCCGGGCGCGCCGATGACCGTAACCGGCTGGGTGAATACGAACTCCAATCTTTACACCGCCCACAACACGCTGACCTTCGCCGACAAAGTCACCTACACATCGGATTGGTTCATTAACTTCATGCCCGGCGATGGGCAACATTCTGAGAGCCCGACCAATCCCAGCTGGCTTTCCAATCTTCCCCCGGCTCGAGACCTGGCCATGCAACCATTTGGGATGGATTCGACCGCAATTTTCAGCACGACTGACACGAACCCAAACAACGATAGCTATCACGAGCTGATCGAAGTCCCGGCAGCGGGATATACCGATCCACTGCTTGGCTCCCGATACTGGGACCAGGCGAGTGTTGTTATCCAAATCGATGCGAGCAACAATGTGACGATCGGTCAACCAAAACCTGACGGGACAATTCGAGTTTTCAATGGCTCGAGCACGGGAACCGACTTGGCCCTCTACAACATGTTTAATGGGGCGATCGCGACGAATCAAAGCATCCAGGACAATCGAGAAGCAGCGACCATCCGACTTGTAACGCTGGACGTCAGCCAAATCGAAAACCTGAGCGGTTTTTCGCCGGCCTACAAGTCGTCGGCATTCAACGGCATCGTTTACATCTACGACAAGAGCAACACTACATCGACACGAAGGGGTGTCCGTTTGCTAAACGGTTCAAAGATTCCAAGCATGGGATTGACCGTCGTCAGCGTGAATCCAATCTACATTCAAGGCAACTTTAATACTGGCGGAAATCCGCCTTCGAATGGCAGCCCGGGTGATCCGACCAACCCGCAGGTTTCAGGTTACACCCGCGCACCTTGTTCAATCCTTGCCGATGCGGTCAATATCCTTTCCAACTCCTGGAATGATGCGAACTCGTTCGCTGGAACCAGCTCGCGCGTTGCCAGTAATACGACTGTGAATACCGCAATTCTCGGTGGAATTGTTCCAACGGCGGCGCCTGGCGGCGATGGATCTTACAGCGGTGGGGCTGAGAACTTCCCGCGTTTCCTTGAAGACTGGTCGCACGCGGTCATCACCTACTATGGCTCCATGGTTGAGCTCTACAAGAGCCAGCAATCAATCGGCGAATGGGGAAAACCGAATGTCTATGTTCCGCCGACCCGGCGTTGGTATTTCGATACAAACTTCAAGGTAAAGCCGCCTCCAGGCACTCTCATGGTTTACAGTTACATGAAAGGCCAATGGGCTCTGCAGTAAGGGTCGGCGTAGCCCTCATCTCGTTTGCCAGCTTAACGCGCGCGGATCTCGAGCTCACACCGCGCGTCGAGGAATACGACCTGGAGGGCGTAAAACTTAAACAACTCACTTTCGCCGACGGCGAGAAACGGGTGATCTACACGCCGCCAAAAAAGTGGGAGTATTCGGGCGGAGGAAATCGCTTTGTCCTTCACCCAGTCACTGAATCAACCGCCGAAGCTGTGATAACCGTGTCGAAGACGCAGCACCCCGAGGTTTTCGATGAGGCCACAACCAAACGCCTCTGCGAAGAGGTGCTCGCTTCGGTTCCCGGCGGTGCAACTCAGGTGACGCTCGTGTCTCAGCAGATGAATCCGCTCCGGATCGAGCGCAAGGATACGTTTCTGGTTGTGATCAACTACGATTATTACAGCTACCCTTACGCCCGATCGGTCATGTTTCTGAATCGCCGAAATGAGCAGGTTCGTTTTCAGCTCACGTGCTATCGTAACTCATACCGCGATTTGCAGAAGGCCTTCCAGAACAGCCACTACTCGTGGCAAAATCTGTAGAGCGGTCTCAATCTCCGACTGCTTCGGCCACGATCAAAATCGGTTGACAACTCTGTCAACCGCTCGCACAGTCACGCTCCGTTTTTATGCTCGCCCCGCAACTCACTCCATCCGCGCTCGCTCCGAGCGCCCCGACCATTCTTCAATTCCCGACGGAAGCCAACCGCGCCGTCAGATCCTTCCGCCATATGACAACTCAACTTCTCCAGGAAGCCGCTCAAGTAATTCCCAACCAGCAACTCCTGATCAACGTTGTCTCCAAGCGTGTTCGCCAGCTTGGCCTCGGCCACCGCCCGATGGTGGAAACTACGCCGCGCATGTCCCTCACCGACATCGCCCTCAAGGAAATCATCGCCGGCAAGCTGGCCTTCGAGCCAGTTAAAGGTCCCGACAACGCGTAGTTTTCCGTCGCGTTGCAAACGCGATCATGTCCGCTGAGTCGATTCTCAATCGCAAGGCGCTCCGCGATTTTCACATCCTCGACCGCTACGAAGCCGGCATCGAGCTAAAAGGCAGCGAAGTTAAGTCGATTCGCGCCGGCAAAGCTAACATCAGCGACGCATTCGCAAGGATCGAGAATGGCGAAGCGTTTCTCTTCAACGCCGACATTCAACCCTACGAAAAAGCGAGCCACGAAGTTCCTGCCGCCAAACGCATGCGCAAGCTTCTGCTCCATCGCGAGGAGATCGACAAACTTTACGGCGAAAGCCAGGTCAAGGGTCGAGCCCTGGTGGTTCTGAAGTTGTATTGGAAAAACGGCAAGCTCAAAGCCGAGCTTGGTGTCGGGCAGGGCAAAGTCGCGCGTGACAAACGCGCCGACCTGAAAAAGCGCGCCGTCGATCGCGAGACTGCGCGCGAAGTCGCCCGTTTTAATCGAAAGCACGGTTAGATCGACATTTTCCATTGCCGTTGAACGCTTGCCAGGCCGGAGCTTTTAGCGTAGGCGGGTTCTCTGATGCCGGGCTCAACCTTCTTTAAAGACAAAGTCGCTCTCATCGCCGGCGGCTCGCGCGGCCTCGGGCTTGAAATTGCCCGCCAAATTTGCGATCGCGGTGGAAAAGTCGCTCTTCTCGCTCGCGACGCCCAGGAACTCGCCCGCGCAAAAGATCACCTCGCCAACTTCGCAACAGCGGTGCTGACCGTCCCCTGCGATCTGCTCGAGACGGCGCAGATTCAATCTGCAGTTCAACAAACGCTCCAACATTTTCGCAAGATCGACATCCTCATCAACAATGCCGGCATCATCGAAGTCGGGCCGCTCGCTCACATGCAGCTCAAAGACTTCGATCGCGCGCTGCGCCTGCATTTTTGGGCGCCCTACATTTTGCAATTTCTCATCGTCCCGCAGATGCGCGCAAGAGGCGGCGGCCGGATCGTCAACATCTCATCGATCGGCGGAAGAATTGCCGTTCCGCACATGGCCCCGTACTCGGCCAGTAAATTCGCGCTCACCGGATTTTCCGATGCGATCAGGACTGAGCTCGCTCGCGACCACATTTACGTCACCACGGTTACTCCGGGCATGATGCGCACGGGCTCCCATATCCACGCAACGTTCAAAGGAGATCATGCCGCCGAATACCGATGGTTTGACCGCTCCCGTAAGATTCCGTTCGGTTCGATTTCCGCTGAGCGCGCCGCTAGCAGAATTGTCAATGCTTGCGCGCGCGGGAAGCCGGTTCTTATCGTGCCTTTCACTGCGTATTTCATTATCGCCGCGAACGCTCTGTTTCCGAACCTGATGGCGCGCATACTAAAAATGTTCAATCGCAGCTTGCCGCCACAAGTGAGCCAAAGCGGCGATGAACCCACAACCGGCGCGCAGGTTCGGCCGCAAAAGTGAAGCTGAGCCGCCTCTTTGTTTCAATCGACCCTCCGCAATCAACCCGAACATTCCTGGTCAATCTTGATCCGCACATTCGCGGCGTTCGCTGGACCGCGGGCGATCAGATTCATCTTACCCTCGGTTTTTTCCCCGACGTCCGTGAAGATGTCGATCTCGCCTTGCGCGAAAAACTAAACGCGATCAAGTTTCGCGCCTTTTTCTTGCCGGTCGAAGGCGTTGGAACATTTCCTCCAAAAGGACTGGTGAAAATAATCTGGATTGGAGTCGGTCAGGGTCATCCCCATCTTTTTCAACTTCACAAACGCGTGCAGGAAGCAGCGCTGGCAGTCGGGCTCGAACCTGAATTGCGTCCCTGGCATCCGCATTTCACTCTGGCGCGTTGCCGCGATGTTCCAGGCGGCGCCCTCCGTAAATTTCTCAAGTCGAACGCCGCGCTCGACGCCGGGATGTTTCGGGTCGAAGCGTTTCATCTTTATTGTAGCCAACTCACGCCGTCGGGTCCGATTCACAGCTGCCAGTTGTCAGTCCCGGCTCGATAGCGGCGCGGCGATGTGTTCGAGCGGTCGGCGTTCGGCTGGAACTCCGATCCAAAGTTCGACCATCGCGCCGGCGATCATCAAAAATGCCGCGAACAGGTAGCCGATCAGCAGCTTATCAGTCGATCCGGTTCCAATAATCCAACCAAATAACCACGGCGAGAACGCACCGCCGATCAGTGTCCCGATTGCGTAGAAAATCGCAATTGCCAGCGCGCGAATCTCCAGTGGAAAAATTTCGCTCACTGTGAGGTAAGCCGAGCTGGCAGCGGCCGATGCCACGAAAAAGATAATTGTCCAGGCCACCGTCTGAGTTTGCGCGGTCAACAACCCTGCCTGAAAAAGCCACGCAGTAATTGCCAGCAAAATTCCAGCGAGCCCATAAGTTGCAGCGATCATTGGTTTGCGACCGATGGTGTCGAATAAGTGCCCCAGCACGAACGGACCGAGGAGATTGCCCAATGCAAATGGAAGGAGGTATCCACCGACGCTGCGTTCAGGCACACCGTAAAATCGCATCAAGACGAGCGCATAGGTAAAAAAGATGGCGTTGTAAAAAAACGCCTGCGTCGCCATCAGAACGAAACCCAGGAACGAACGATGCCGATGTTCGTGGGCGATCGCGTTCCAAATTTCCCGCCACGGCGTGTACGTTCGGGTATGAATTCGCGTCGGCGGCAAATCACCCCTTTCTGTAACGCCGATCTGACGCTCGACACGATTAAGAATCTCTCTCGCCTCGCCACTTCGCCCATGAATCATCAGCCAGCGCGGACTTTCCGGAATCCACCGGCGGAAGAAGATCACAATCAATCCAAGTGT
>CAZFZG010000079.1:7361-11080 GCA_964523205.1 uncultured Chthoniobacteraceae bacterium
ATCACTGCGCCAGTTAGATAACAGGTCGCACTGGCGCCGACTTCGCTGTCGGTTAGGCCGAGCGTTTCGGGCCGAGTCAGAATTCCACCTAACGAGCCGGCCAGCGTGACTTCGAGACCATCCAGGATCCAGGTGGCGCCCAGCGAAACGACAATCAACCAATGCCATGCGCTCCACGGCAGCGCATCCAAGCGCGCCGGCACGCGGGATTCGATCGTTTCGCCCATCGACGAATCCTGTCGTTGCGGGCGATTGAGGTCAATCGCCCCTACCGAAGATCGACATCACTCTTCGTAGGTCGGCAGACGCTTAGCGCGGCGTTTTTCCTTGATGTAGTTCACCATGTCTTCCGAGGTTTTGAACTCGTCGGACTTAAACGGCGGTTTCTTTTTTCGGCGCAAAACGCTGTACCACCAGCGCCAGTAATTCTGCCAGGTGTCGTAGCCCGCTTCCGGTTTCTCTTTCGCGACTTCGGCCGCGATCCGCTCGTCCACGCGCTCCTTCCAATACTGTTCCTCCGTTACATTCTTCATGGAGGTTCGGCCCGCCGGGTCGGTCTGATATTCCCGAATCGTGGGCCGATGGATCGCGCAGCCGCTCAACAGAGCCGCGACCACCAACCAGCTAATGACCAGTCGTGTCCGATGCTTTGCCATGGATTGATTCGAAGGTTCCTAGAATAAAACAAATCTACAATCTCGAAAGCCAGCACTTTCGGACTAGGCAGTGCGACCGCAGCAGTTCTTGTATTTCTTGCCGCTCCCACACGGACACGGCTCGTTTCGGCCAACTTTTGGCAGGGCACGGCGCACCGGCAGATCGATCGACATCTCGCCCGCCCCGTCACCGTCCATCCCAACTCCCGCCATTGCTCCAACCGGCTGTGGCTGACGGGCGCGGGCCGGGGCAGTGGCTGTAGGCGCTGTCGGCGCGTCTTCTCGCAGCAAAAACTGCGGTAGCGTCGCCAGGAAATTTTCGAATGCCTGGAGGTTCGACGTACTGCGAAAGAGATTGTGCAGCACTTCATTCTTAATGTTCGCCATCAGTTCCACGAACATGTCGTAAGCTTCGGTCTTGTACTCGATCAACGGATCTTTCTGGGCGTAGCCGCGGAGATAAACGCCCTCCCGCAGGGCATCCATCGCGTAAAGGTGCTCCTGCCACAGGCGATCGATTGCGTTCAAAATGATGTAACGCTCCAGACTCTTGACCGCGGCCGGTTCTTCATGACTCGACTTTCGCTGATAGGCGTCCTTGATCTTCTCGATCAAGAATTTCGCGTTTTCATCAACACTCCGTATCTCAAATTGCGCACGCTCTTTGTTAAGACCCAGCGGAAAGGTAACGTTCACCCAGTTGATCAAGCCGGCGTGGTTGGGCTCTTCGCCTTCGAGATATTCCTTCACCTTGTTCGGCACTGCTTCGTCGATAACTTCGAAGATTTCCGCCCGTGGATCCTCGGTGTCGATGACGTCGTTGCGCCAGGTGTAAACGACCTCGCGTTGCATGTTCATCACGTCGTCGAAGTCGAGCGTGCGCTTGCGGATCAGATAGTTGCGCTGCTCAACCCGTTTCTGCGCCGTCTCCACTGACTTGTTCAACCACCGATGCTCCAGTTCCTGGCCTTCTTCCAAACCAAACCGCTCCATGATTTTCGTCATTCGATCAGCCGCGCCGAAATTGCGCATCAGATCGTCCTCGAAGCTGACATAGAATCGGGACGCGCCGGGATCGCCCTGACGGGCACAACGTCCGCGAAGCTGTCGATCTATCCGGCGCGCCTCGTGGCGCTCAGTCCCGAGAACGAACAGTCCGCCCATTTCGGTCACGCCCCGGCCGAGTTTAATGTCCGTTCCGCGGCCGGCCATGTTGGTTGAAATCGTCACCGTGCCGGGCTGACCTGCGCGCGCGACGATCTCGGCCTCTTGCATGTGAAACTTCGCGTTCAACACGTTGTGCGGAATTTTTTCGCGCTTTAACATGCGGCTCAGCAATTCACTCGCTTCGACGCTCACTGTGCCGACCAGCACCGGTTGCTGTTTGGCGTGGTGCTCTTTGATCTCGTTAATGACCGCGTTGTATTTTTCACGCCGTGTTTTGTAGATCCGGTCGTTGTCATCTCTTCGCGCCACCGGTCGATTCGTCGGAATCACATTGACGTCGAGCTTGTAGATGTCGTGGAACTCGGCCGCCTCGGTTTCGGCTGTGCCGGTCATCCCGGCGAGTTTTTGATACAGCCGGAAATAATTTTGGATCGTTATCGTCGCTAGGGTTTGCGTTTCGCGATCGATCTGCACGCCTTCCTTCGCTTCGACCGCCTGATGCAAACCGTCACTCCAACGCCGGCCCGGCATTTTGCGGCCGGTAAATTCATCGACGATCACGACCTTGTTGTCCTCAACCACGTACTGCACGTCTTTGTCGAACACGCAGTAGGCCCGCAACAAATTCGAGATGTTGTGGATCCGTTCCGCTTGCGCGTCGCAATGCTCCTGTCGCTCGGCTTTTTTCTTGTCCTTCTCTTCGTCCGACAGGGTTGTATCGAGATCGATCTCGGTGAATTCGCTGATCAGGTCCGGAAGCACAAACGCATTAGGATCGTCGGGATTCAAAAACGTCCGACCTTGTTCAGAGAGATCTGCTTCGTTCGATTTCTCATCGATCGTGAAGAAAAGCTCCTCTTTGAGTTGGAACAATTCCTCCTTGCGCGTGTCGGTATAAAACGACAGCTCCGCTTTATCAATAGAACGCCGCTTGTCCGGATCTTCCATCATGCGCAGCAATTGTTTGTTGCGCGGCTGACCAAGTTTGACCTTGAACATCAAGCGCCCGCCAAGTTCGGCATCACCTTTCTCGAATGCCTCGGCCGCTTCGCTCGCCACGCGATTGCACAGCATCGTCTGTTTGCGAACCAGCTGCTCGATCAGCGGTTTCCATTTATCGTACTGATGGGTCGAAATCGTCGCCGGGCCGCTGATGATCAACGGCGTGCGCGCCTCGTCGATCAGGATCGAGTCGACTTCATCGACGATCGCGTAATGATAACCGCGCTGGACTTGTTGTTCGCGCGTGGTGGCCATTCCGTTGTCGCGCAAATAATCGAATCCAAACTCGCTGTTCGTTCCGTAGGTAATGTCGCAGGCGTATTGCTGCCGCCGCACATCCGGTTCTTGATCGTGCTGAATGCAGCCCACGCTCAGGCCAAGAAATGTGTAGAGCTGCCCCATCCATTCAGCGTCGCGGCGAGCGAGATAGTCGTTCACGGTCACCAAGTGCGCGCCGCGTCCGGTGAGTGCATTTAAGTAGAGTGGCAACGTCGCAACGAGCGTTTTGCCTTCACCCGTCGCCATCTCCGCAATTCGCCCGCGATGCAAGACCATTCCGCCCATGAGCTGGACATCGAAATGCACCATGTCCCAAACCATCGGCTGATCGCACACCATGAAGCTGTGATTGCGCTCTTTTAATCGCCGAGCCGCGTTCTTCACTACCGCGAAGGCTTCGGGCAAGATTTCCTCCAGCCGTCGCCATTGCTCGTCCGGGTCTGAAATTTTCGAGAGCTCCGCCTTCCAGTCCGCCGTTTTGGCGCGCAAGTCGCCGTCCGAGAGGGCCTTAAGCTGTTCGTCGAACTCGTTCATCCGGCGCACAATGGGCGCCAGTCGCCGCAGCTCACGTTGGTTTTTTGAGCCGAAAATCTTCTTTAAAATCCAATTAACCAT
>CAZFZG010000080.1:0-11072 GCA_964523205.1 uncultured Chthoniobacteraceae bacterium
TTTATGGCTACCCTTATCTTTTCGGGGATCAACATCCTGGCGACTCGATAAATCCAGCCGTACAATTTCTCGACCTTATAGGGGGTTCAACTCTTCTGGAGCATTGTTCGCGGGATACCCTTCCATAAGCGGCGAGTTAATTATGTGTTGCCGCCTTCCTTTGATTGCTAGAAGTGTTATCCGATCTATGGGCTTTTCAGGCTCCGGCGGTATATAGCATTCATAGACGGAGGTAAATCCGACCCGGGACAGCATGCAATACAGTGAAGTCCGACTCAGGTGAAAGCTGGTCACATTGTCTAATGATGCCCAGTATCTCTTAGTTTTTTCTTCCGGACTATCGCTGAGCGCATGTCCCTCGCTAATTCTGTTGCCCCAATACCTCGTTCCATCGTATACATAAGATAACGTGGGGCCAGGGGCGATTCTGGTGTCTATCACAGCAATATCGTCGCAGACCTCGCCTATGGATTCGATAAACCGGAAAACATCAGGCACATCGAGATGATATAGGATCCCAAGGCACAACACGACATCGAATGAGCCATACTTCGGCCCGCTGAGGTTGCGGACGTCGTCTTGAACAAACTCGACGTTGTTTAAGGAAAGGGTAGCTTTAACAAACATCGCCTTCTCGATATGAGCGCGTCGACCCTCGATACCGAGCACATTCGCGCCGTGACGTGCGAACTCTATCGCGTATATTCCCTCATGGCAGGCAAGGTCTAAGAGCCGGATGCTCTCAAGTGGTTTACTCGCCGCGTCAGAAACGACTTGCAAAATGCGGCGCAACTTCACCTCGTCGCCCTGGACATGTTCGCCGATTGTGTAGAAGTCATCGGCTAAATGGATATTTGAAGCCGTCCACGGCCCGAATTTATCAATAACTGTGCGGCGGTTTTGCTTTAATGATTCAATATTCATTAATATCCTCCGCATGCAGATTGTTTTCCTTTGAAATGCTCATTACAGGGCATCCGTCTATCAGCCGATGAGAAACAGAGGCCGTGCCACGGTCGACTCGACCTTGACCAGGGTAAATGTGAGCAAAGACTCGATCCATGATTCGAGCTGTCAGAAGAATTTCACGATAGGGAATTGGCGGTTCGGTTCCCAAACGGACACTGTTGTAGAAGTGCTCAACCAGTTCCTTCATACCGAAGTCTTGATAAAGTCGCCTCCGGAAAAAACTCATCATATTGAGCTTTGCGTTTCTAAGGTGTTCGCCAGCATTTTTTATCGGTGGAATGAAGTAGGTCAGGTAGCTCTTATAAGAGCGGGTATCGTTTCGTATCAGACATCCTGTAATGATGTCCGCTGTAATGGAACCAGCCGCACCATACAGGCGCAATTGATTGAGGCCTTTAATCTGGGTCGAAAAACAGAATGACGCCGTGGTGCCACTTTTGTCCCGGATCATGACCCTCAACTCATCTAGGAGTTCTCCTGAGTTAAGGCTTCGGAGTTGTTCGCTTTGATGCGCTGTGGCAAGAATCTCCGTCAGGTCGTCATCAAGAAATTCCGTCAGCTTGGCGACTCCGTGGCTGATAATGTTGTGAAACAATTGCCCTGGCAATTGGCGCACCCAATGTTCGCGGTTCCCAAGCACTGGTCCCACATAGCTTGCATCTCCCAGATCATACGACCAATAGCTTTCGAGATGCACCGGCCTCCCGCCAAGATACCCCTCCTTCACAAGCCGGCGCATCTCCAGCATCTCGAGCGTGAATTGATAATTGTGGCCAACGGTGATCTTTAGCTTGCAGCGATTAGCGAGCTGAATCAACGCCTCGGTGTCACGCGCCGAGACCGTAAACGGTTTTTCCAGGTAAACATGGCTTCCCGATTCCAGACACTGTTGGGCAATCGTGTAATGACTCTGCGGTGGCGTGGTAATGTGGACAACGTCTGGCTTTACCGCTTGCAGCATCTCTTCCAAATCGGAAAAGCATTCGGAGATTCCGAAGCGCTCGCCGAGTTGTTCGGCCATGAGCAACTCTTGATCACAAACCGCCACGATCTGGCAATCGGAAATCCTGCGGATGGCATGCACATGTTGATCGGCAATCTTACCGCAACCGATGAGCGCGACCCGGAGGGTGCGCGAAGTTGTGAGTTGAGAGCTAATTGGTTGAGGCTGCTTAGCTAGTTGAGTGGTTGAAGACAGACAACTGAGGGCCGATGACTGACGGAGAATGGCGGAAAGCCGAATCAGCCCCACAGAAGTTAGCAAAGATAACAAGGCCTCTTCTCAGCGAATCCTAGAATCTTCATTTCTCAGTTTCCTTCTGTCTAAGATATGCGTGTCATCCGCGTTATCCGCGGTCAGATTCGAATTGAGCAAGGAACGCCTCCATTGCCTGACCCATCGGCACACGCGGTTTCCAGCCTAATCGGTCCTTAAGCTTTTGGTTAGAGTAGCGCATTCCTTTCCACTCGGCCGCACAGCGGCGCCGGTTGAACGCCGGAGGAAGCTGGCCCTTTGACCATTTCGAGTATTTTTCCCAGAAGATACATATGGTGTATGCCAACGGAAAAGGAATGCGAACTGAACGAAAGGACCTCGCTCTTTTAACTCTCCTCAGGAATTGACCACTCGTAACCAGCTCGTCGTCGACAACGTTGAAAGTTTCGTTGTGCACATCCGCCTTGAGTCCGGCTAGCACAACAGCTTCGGCGCAGTTGTCGACAAAGGTCAGCGGTAGTAGATGTGATCCGCCTATTTGGATAAAAAATCCAAAAGTATCAATCCCGACGCGGCCGTTGAGTTCTGCCTTACCCGGTCCGAACACGTACCCTGGACGCAGGATGACGTGCGGCAGATTGTACTTGTCGCCATACTCTCTGACGATTTGCTCCTGTTTGAGCTTTCCAAAGCCGTAAGCATCGAATCGTTCCTGCGGCGCGTCTTCCAATGGGCAGGTCTCATCGAGCACAGCGCCATGTTTCAAACTCAAGTTCGAATAGACCGCAAAGGAACTGACATTCACAAAACGCCTGGGCCGCCCAGATTCGAGAAAGGCATCCATCAGATTACGGGTAGCCAGTGCCGAGTTCATAAATGCACCGGCAAACGATTTTTCCATGCCGGCAGCGAGATGATAAACGACTGAAACGCCATCGGTTGCCTTTCGGCAATCGTCCCTTGAAAGAAGATTGCCGGTAACCAATTCCACGTCCGTTCCCGGAAATCGGCTCACCAGCTCCCTCAAACGCGCCAGGCGGCTGGATGGCCGAACAAAGCAGCGGAGATTGGCAAAGCCGTATTCGAGAAGTTTCTCGACCACTTTTGAGCCGATGAAACCGTTGGATCCTGTGACCAGGATGCGATCACTAGCCAACGCGATATATTCAGAAGGCATCGTTCGAGCCGACTTAAGCTTCGAGGTTCTGGCCGGGGTCCCCGGCCGGCTTGAATCGTTTGCCGCTCGAAGTTGCTCGGTCGTCGAATCGGGCAAAGGGACGTTTTACGGTCCGGTGATGTGTAGATTTGCCGGGGCGGGCGGGCGATGGCCGCTTACCAGCGGATGCGGATAGGTGTAAGGCGTGTAAGGATAAATTGGGTCGCCAGACTGTGGTGCCCGGTTGAAATAATCAAGATTTTCGACCAGACCGGGGCCCAACCCTGCATTGAATTCTAGAGCAAAGTTAATGGGCGAACTATCAGAGGTATAAATGTTGTTCCATGAATAACAGCCTTCCCTAACCTGATTTAGCCATCTGGCCGGGCTGGGCATATCGCCGGTTATTAAATCACCTGCGCCTAATCCCGGTTGATCCATGCACTCTAATACCCTGCGAATTTCGTATGCGTCACCAGCATTGAATGTGTGAGATGCCGTCGAATCGGCATTTTGATACAGTGTGAGGGTAGTAGCCGTATTATCTTGAATATAAGCTACCGCACCATTTGATGGTGTACTAAACTCGTAGTTTGCGAAAGCGTGGGGCGTCCAGTTTTTACGCGAATCTGTCACTGAGAGAACCCCGCCGGTAGTCAAAGTTCCGCTAGAGAAAAGATACGGCGAATGACCGTTTACGTGTGTAACCCCATCGGACTCCGTTACGTTGTAATCCCATGCATTTCCACCTGTAGCCGCACCAAAGTGGTCATTGCCTTCAAATACCCGGTAGGTTTGCAAACCGAAACCATTCGGTTTAGAACCTATAAACGTGTTATCGTGGACTACTAAAGTTCCCGACCGGATTCCATCAAGTGTCGTAACGTAATCCCAATGGTATTCATTGTTGTAAATCTCTTGGGCACGCCCGCCGCGCATTCTGCCACCGCTATCCAGTCCATGACACAGGATTTCTAAGTTGAAAAACTTATTGTGTCGAAGCACGAACCTACTCCCTCGCACTGCGTCCCATCCATAACCAGCCGAATATGGTGCTCCACTATCGTTATTGACATAATTATCTTCAATAAACCAAAAGTCCGGACCACCGTATCGAGCACCCAGAGTAAAATCTATATCCCCATACGGATAAGAACCGTTGTCTACACGATTTTGCATGTTCTGGGGATTGCCTGTATCTAATTGGTCATAAACACAATGATCCATGACCCCGTAAATTCCGGAGTAAACCTCTATAGCGTGAGCACGCTTTATGTGTCCAGTAATATGCAGGTGATCCAACCTAACGTTGTGCGTATAAGGAACCGTTGGATCGGTGCCGCCGCCAACTGAAAGTATAGGTTCCCCACCTGAACCAGTTCCGCCTGTAAACGTGATCCCGGTAATTCTAAGCGCTTTCTCATTAGTGAAGTTCGTGCAGTCAAAGAACTGAGCGCTAATGTTGTCCACAAGCACCGTGAGATCGTTACACGCTCCGGTGGAAGAATTTGTCGTAGTATTCCCCTGAATCGTAATTGCCTTTCCAGGGACAGTTACACTAGAAGTCCAAGTGAACGTTCCTGAAGGAAGTGTAACAGTATCGCCATCGACACAAAGGTTGACCTTAGCTTGAACGTCAGCCTGCGATCCGTTGCTATTGTAAGTTGTTCCGAGAGCAGTTGAGCTAACGAAAAGTAGAAGATAAATCCATCGGCTCATATTTCACTTCCCATCGTAATAAATGTGCCATCTTTCCACATCCGAACGGTCTCCCACCTGCGGGCTGCCGGCAAAAGGTAAAAATTGTGCAGTTCCAATACAATTATAATCACTAGAAAAAAACACTCCTTATGCGAGCACCTCTTATGCCAGAAAAAGCCTTAACCTACCTCGCGGATTCGAATCTGCCAAATCAATGTCGGGTTCCCCAGGACCGATCTGCGGAATCAGTAAAATTGCATCTCCATCTTCTCTTCTCGGTCGTTGATCGCGGAAAATTGTCCAGTTGACGCAATTTGAGGTTTTGGGTAATCCATGGCAATGAGATAGAAAATAAACCAGAGGGGGTTCAACGTTTTAAAGGCTGCTTCTGTCCAGTTGTACAGTACTAGTGCCGCGAGGAAGCCCAATCGATATCGTCCCATTTCAAAACTTTGGAAAAGCTCGGCGCGTATTTTCCAGAATGTAGCAACAAGTAATCCAATCAGCAGGAACACCCCAACTATCCCCAAGGTCAAATAGGTTTCCAAATAACCATTATGGGCCTCGTTTGGGATATAATAGAAAATTCCTTCCAGCTGCTCTAGCCTTTTCCCCAACCAGAAGCTTTCAAATCCGGTTCCAAGAACTGGATTGATATGCATTTGCAGGAGATTTGTCCAAAGCACTGTTCTCCCCGAGAGGCCGGCGCCCCTATCCAGAGCCTCCGAATAGCGGCCTGAAAGTCCAAACACCAGCTCTGCTACCACCAAGAGAACTAGTGCTGTTAACATGTACGTCCCAATAAGATTCTTCTTTATCCAACGGGTGCCGACAACCCAGACCGTCAATATCCCTATAAACAGACATGTGAGAGATGTCGCACTGTTCGCCTGTGAAAAAAGCCACCAGATACCGATCAAAAACCCGGCAATTAGCCGGAGCTCGTTTCGTCGCCAAGTGCTCCGGTCGGTTTTCCACGTTTGCAGCAAATACCAAAAGAAAAAATAGCCCAGGATGAGACAATCTGCCCCCAGCAGATTTTTGTTAGGGGCGACACCTTGGTTGAATCCCTGTCCCGTCCACGCGTCAAAGCCTCGACCCAACTCGGGATAGTATTTGATGAACAGAATGGAAACCGGGACGACCACATAAGCACACCTTTTCAGCAATGTTTTAACTGCTTCTTCAGGATCCGGTTCCGTCAGGACGATCAGCGCGATGATCGGATGACCAAGAATTTTGATCCACCGTTTGAAAGCCACGAACGGAAAATCGGACCAAATAATCGAAACCAAACAATACAGGAGAAACATTGTGAGCCATTGATTGTTGCGAACGATCTCTGAAAGACGCACTTGCCTTTTATTAAGAACATAAACGCCCGCTACAATCAGGACAAAGAAAAACCAAGCGTCCAGCGGACTTCCTTCTTCCACTGAAACATCCCCGCTCACGGGCAAGCCGAAAATGTTCAGCCATTGGGAAAGGCCTCTTGAGCAACCGATAACCAGCCAAATAAGTGGAAGCCAGAGCGCACCGCTGATGTCGGGCCTCTCCCTAATGTCTCGCCAGAAAAGAAAGACAATAAAGGCGATGGTAAGGTAGGATGCTACACTTGGCGGAAGGTGGAGGCCCATAAAAATCAGAAACCAGATGTCAGGGATTGGAACAAAGCTGAAATGCTGAACAGAGAACGGAGGGCGACCAGGTGAGAGAAGTTGAATAGCAACAGTGTTGAAGCGCTGACGAGCTGAATTTCAAATGCTGAAAAACTGAGTTAGGGAACACCTCGGATTTCAGCATGTTAGTTTTTCAGTAATCTCGATTCGCCAGTTCGCCGTAGAAGCCTTGCGGGATTGCCGACGTAGAATCCGGGTTCAACGATGTCTTTCGTTACTACTGCGCCGGCGCCGACCACGGTGCGGTCGCAGATATCTACCGGCATGATCGTGGCGTTGGTCCCTATGCTGACAGCGTTGCCAATGGTTGTGTAGCGCCAGAGTTCCGGTTTCCCCGCGGGACCACCAATAGTAAATGGGTCGTTGATGAACATAGCCCCGTGCGAGATGAAACAGTCGTCGCCGATGGTCACAAGCTCACAGATGAACGCGTGCGATTGGATCCGGCAGCGTTTCCCAATCTTTACGCCTTTCTGAATCTCCACGAACGGACCAACAAAGCTTTCGTCGCCGATCTCACATCCGTAAAGATTGACCGGCTGGACAACCGCCACGTCCTTTCCAAACCGGACATTTACGATGCCGGCGCAACGGAGATCGGGATCGTTTATCAAGAGAGAAAGGAAGAAAGCCGAAAGCTAAAGCGACAGACAAACGAAGTCGGAAAACACAAAACTGAAGGAGTTTGGTAGCTCTGGCGTTGAGAAGTTAAGTCTGGGTCTTCGTGTCCTTCGTTGTGGAAATGCGACAAACTGACATCAAGGTGACAAAGCGGATTATGTCATTGCCAGCAGCGCTTACACAGCCGCTAGTCTAAGTCCGCTTTGCGCAACGGTGCTTCGCTCACCAACAAATCCCTTCGTACTGCTTCGGCCTCGCCGCGGGTTCGTCGAGAGCGCACACCAAGTCAATGACCATTCGTCCATTCACGTAATTTGTGAGAGCCTCTTGAATCAGGGGTGTCTTTTTGCTGATAAGCACTACGTCACTTCTCTCCATTACATCACGCGGTGAGCTCAACATCAGCGACGAAATGTGAGGAATCGTCTGCTCGATGTAACGGCGGTTGGCACCAACTAATTTCGCCAATGCCACCTCTTCGTCGTAAACCGAGAGTTTGTAGCCTTTTCCGATAAGGGTCTCAATTAGCAGTACAATCGGACTTTCCCGCAGATCATCTGTACCGGCTTTAAAGCTTAACCCGAGCACTCCTATTCGTCGCTTTTCCGTTCGACGCACCAGGTTAAACGCCAACTCCATTTGCCGTCGGTTCGTTTCTAGCGTGGCGTTTAACATGGGGAGCTCCACGTCAACTTGTTTGGCCTGGTAAAGAATGGCACGCAGGTCTTTTGGCAAACACGAGCCACCGAAGGCGAAACCTGGTTTTAGATAACAGGACGAGAGATTTAGTTTGTAGTCCTTACAGAAGATTTCCATCACCTTGTGGCTGTCCACACCCAAAGCTTTGCACAAATTGCCGATCTCGTTCGCGAAAGAAATCTTTACGACGTGAAATGCATTGCATGAATATTTAATCATTTCGGCAACACGAATGGCGGTGCGCTCGACGGGAGCCGGTAGATCGGAGTAAAGCGTAGCCACTTTGTCAGCCGATCGATCGTCCAACGCCCCAACAATGGTGAATGCGGGGTTTTGGAAATCATAGACAGCAGTCGTCTCACGCATGAACTCCGGATTCATGCAAATCCCGAAATCACGGCCGGCCTTCTTCCCGGAAGTCTCTTCGAGCAACGGCAGCAGGGTACTTTCAACAGTTCCAGGAAGCACCGTGCTCCGAACCGTAATCACCGGGAATCCCTCGCCAGCGCGCAGCAATCCGCCGATCGAAGCAATGACTCGGCAAACCTGGGCCAGTCCGAGACTGCCATTTTCGTTACTCGGCGTTCCGACGCAAACCAAACAGATATCGCCTAACGCTACCGCGTTCGTCACTGCTTGTAATCGTCCTGAGGCGACGACCCGTTCAATGACTTCGGACAGACCGGGCTCGATGATGGGGGATTTTCCGGCATTGAGGAGATTGACTTTGCCTTCGTCCAGATCCACCCCCGTTACGCTATGACCGCGGTCGGCGAGACAGGCGGCAGTGACACAGCCGACATAGCCCATCCCGAAGATCGTGATATCCATATTTGATTAATCCTTAGTCCGAATCACTAAGTGGTGCGCCCGTCTCGCGTATCGCCGTTAGGGGCGGTATACAACCACTGATAAGCCGCCAACAAATTCCGACCGGTGACATGCCATTGAAGGTCTGTTTCAACTCGCTTGCGACCACGAGCGCCTAATTTCCTTCTAAGTTCCGAATCGTCCATCAAGACCATAATTGCCCGTGCAAATGCCAGTTCATCGTTTGGAGGAACATAGATAGCGGCGTCCTGCGCAGAGAACCTGGTTTCTTTAAGGTCAAAGCTAACTATTGGCTTA
The DNA here is from genome assembly GCA_964523205.1 of uncultured Chthoniobacteraceae bacterium. Taxonomy (GTDB): domain Bacteria; phylum Verrucomicrobiota; class Verrucomicrobiia; order Chthoniobacterales; family UBA10450; genus AV40. The sequence continues at coordinate 9,170 of CAZFZG010000080.1, forward strand.
CCGTACGCCATGTACTCCATCACCTTAATCCACGTTGACACGTCATTGAGCGGACTCGAAGGATCGGGGTCAACACAGATGTCGGCGGCGGCGAGGTTCTCCAACAACTCTTGATCGGGAACGAATCCTGTGAATTCTATGCGCCCATTGAGACGAAGCTGGCCGGCTAAACGCCGCAAATCGGGTAGCGAATCACCGTCTCCGATGATGACGCAATAATAGTCGTGCCTCTGCAAATCGTTTTGCAACCGATTCAACGCTCGAAGCAAATAGTCAACGCCATCCTGCGGATTGAGACTACCTATGTAACAGAGAATCGTCTTACTTAGCCGACGCAGGCGCTCGGAAGGAGACTTCAACTCCATTCTTTCGCGACTCGGCCCGTTCCGCACTACGAAAATACGATCTGGCCGCAGGGACCCCCGACCGATGTCAATCTGCTTGTAGCTCTCGTTGGTCGCAATGGTCACGTCGGCCAGTCTGAGACTGCACCACTCAAACGCTCGCAAAAGAGCGGTGCAAATTCCTGCGTCAGCCGAATAGCGAGATCGATATAATTCTGGACATAAATCGTGATGATCGAAAACGAACTTTTTGCCGAGCAACTTGAAGGGTAAGGCGACGAGGAAAAGTGTGTCAGGGGGGTTGTGCGCGTGAATAATATCAAAACCCGCTGTCACAAAAATGCGCGCGCAATGCATAAAGCACGCAATTGTAAAATATAAATATTCGACCAGATATCCGACAAGAGAGCGCAGCCGCAGCCAAAGGAGTGAACGGCTCGTCTCCCCGGATGGTGTTTTCCGAAGGAACTCAAAACGTGAGATGCGGCGCACATCCATCCCATCAAGTCTTTCACGACTGGGTTGATCCGGTTTTCGGTAACAAACTATCGCAACCTCATATCCGGCGGACTTGAGCAGGCGCGCTTCATTTCTGACACGAGTATCTTGGGGGAAATAGTTTTCGACCAACATTACAACGCGCGCTACCGGTCGCGATGGCTTGATCGCAGGTGCAAGTTCATCCGATTCAGCATGTAGCCGAATCGCATGCGCGTCATTAGACCCGTTCACAACCATCTCCCGATCTAGGCGACTCTGGGCGTTTAGACTCGCCGCCGACTGCTTCTGTTTAATGTAACCAGCAATGTCTTTAGGAAGCGCGTGCCAGTAAGCTCCAGGGTATCTGTCTCGAACGTACTCTAAAAACTGACGGTAGAAGCACGCGGGATAAGAGGCTTTCGAGCCCGAACCATTAAAACTCATGTAATCCGGATGCGTAATGACAAGCACCATGCCGCCGTTTTGCGCGAGCCAGTCGAGTTTATTTAGCCATATTTGCGGCGTCTTTTCCTGAAGCAGCAAGAAAAGCGTTGAGTCCTGAGGTAAGGTGTAAGGAAGCTCCACATAACCGCCTCGGGATTCGTTGAAAGTTGAGCAGTGACAATTGGCAGAATCGGAGATCCAGAATGGAAAGATCGTCTCCTGGCCCTGCGGTTGCGGTTCGAAAGGATCCGTATCAAACGTTGAAGCGTCGTAAGAAATATCCAGTTCGTGTAGCCAGTCTAGTTCATTCAGCATAAAAGCAGACCGGAACCCATTAGCTTGCCACTCACGCAGGTAATGATTGATGCGGATTGCTCGATTATTGAATTCACGACGGGATCTATAAAGCCTCCCATCGTGGTTTAGATCGTGAACTCCCACCTCGAAGCCGTTAGACCTGAGCTGATCTCGTAGCTCTTTTGAACCCACGTACTTGCCTTCAGGAACAAAATTGTAAGACGAACGAAAACCGACCCCCTGCTCTAAGGCCATCAGGTCGCGACACCTTTGGAGCCCAACCGCCGTCTCCACATCGTGCGTTAAAACGAGTGCAAACTGTTTACCACCTGGCCAAC
>CAZFZG010000081.1:0-2137 GCA_964523205.1 uncultured Chthoniobacteraceae bacterium
GTGTGACAAGTGACGAGTTCGGCGTAGGATTGCCAACATGTTAACGAGCCAGAAGGTAATTGACGCTATCAACGAGCAGGTCGGCTACGAGTTTAGCGCCGAGCTGCAGTATTATGCGATCGCGGCATATTTCGCGGCCGAGGCGTTGCCGCAGTTGTCGCAGCATTTTTTCAATCAAGCCGAGGAAGAGAAAGGTCACGCGCTGAGGTTCATCAAATACGTGGTCGATGCCGGCGGACGGGTCGAGATCCCGGCGATCGACGCGCCGAAATCAAAATTCAAGACCGCCCGCGACGCGGTGAAGCTTTCGCTCGATCAGGAAGTGCACGTGACCAAGCAGATCAACGCGCTGGTCGATCTTGCGAAGAAGGAAAACGACCACATCACGATCAATTTTCTGCAGTGGTTCCTGACCGAGCAGCTAGAAGAAGTTTCGTCGATGGATAATCTTTTGAAGATTATCGAGCGGGCCGGCGCGGATTTACTTCAAGCCGATGAATATCTAGCGCGAGTTGGCTTGAGAACAATGCCCAGTCCTCAGAAGGGAACCTGAGTCCGAGGTGCGAGCCGCACCTGCACTGACTGGCATTTGCATCCAGTTATCTACTTTTCACCACGAAGGACACGAAGATCCGCGAAGGTCTACTCCGGACTGACAATGTCTAGTCCGCAAATTTCAGGAACCATAATTGTATCTCGGTGCTTCCCGCAGCGCTCGACCGCTACCCTCGCGGCTCCGCCGGGCATGTCGCGGTTCCCAACCGCTCCATTCCCCTCGCAAATTCCTGCTTTCCTTGTTTCCTAATTGAATCTGAAATCCTGTTAATCCTGTCTAGAATCTCTGACACGCCTAACAAAAAGCTTGCCTGTAGGATCGGGTCGGGCGTTCAATTGCCGGCATGAAACGCAAAACTTTGGCAGGTTTGATTTTAGCTGTGTGTGTGTTCAGCAGCGCGACGTTCGGACAAACGATAACTGTCACAGGACAGGTCACAGTATTTACTGACGCTCAGATCAGCCTCGCGAGCGCACCAGATCTCTGGAACATCCGGAGGACTTCCACAACGACCGTGACGAACGGAACGCTGGCTGTCGGAAACACGGTAACGGTCCAATGCGCATCAGCCGACGCGCAGAAGATTCCAGGCGGCGCACAGAAGAAAGAATAAACGCGGTCTCGTTTTCAAAACGCTTGAATAGAACGCCTCGGAGGCGGTCTCCAAGGTCGCCAAAGGCATCTGGAGACGAAAATTGACGTCGACGAGCGTCCAATCGCTCAGGACTTTTCGATTCCTCCTATGTTATGAAAACACCCCTTACAGTTTTGCTTGCCCTCTTGCTGTCGCAACTAGCGCTGGTCCCGCCATGTCGTGCAACCGACATCATAACAATCTATCCAAAGTTCAAGAATGACACGGTTGCGGCTCCGGACCCCGAATATCCGATGAAAGCAAAGAATCTCGGTTATCAAGGTCAGGGGATTTATCGACTCGTCGTTAATCAGACAACCGGAATTGTGGATGAAGTGAAGGTGATGAAAACGACCGGGCACCGTGAACTCGATGCCAGCGCGGTGATGACATTCTTCAATTGGAAATTCAAACCCGGGGTGTTGAATCACCGGGATGTCCTAGTGATCTTTCACCTCACCGGTTGGACACGAGGCCTTCACTGACGATCCAAAAAATTGGAAGTTGCTTTGAAAGTCTAGAAGTTGTTTAGCTGTGCTTGTGAAGAAGAACCAGCTTTTAGTCGGCTTCGTTAGTTTTGCTTTGGCAGGAGCCGCGGTGGCGGACATTCAAGATCCGCCCGGCAATGATTATGGACCGACACGCAAGCTTGGCCGCGGTATCTCGAATCTCCTGTTCGCGTCTTCAGAATTGCCGGACACAGTTTGCAAAATCAATAAAACGGAAGGCAACGTCGCCGCCGCGGGTTATGGCGTGGTGCGGGGCCTCGGCCGTTCCACGGCGCGACACGCCACCGGTCTTCTCGAAATTCTTACCTTCCCGATTCCGCTCTGGCACGATAGCTATCGACCGATCCTGCCAAACGATATTCCCGGGATTCATGCTGGGTACTCGGAATTTGCGCCCGAGCTCGGCAACGAGTCGAAATATCCGTACTGCCGCGATTA
>CAZFZG010000081.1:2237-10911 GCA_964523205.1 uncultured Chthoniobacteraceae bacterium
AGGTTATTCCCAGTTATTCACAAATGGGTTGACCGCGCCTGCGAGTGGCGTAAGAAGTAACCTTCGCACAGGGTGGTCGGGTAATGAATCCCAGGAAAATTCCCACGCTGCCGGCGATCGGCACTTTAACGCTGATCTATTTTGTCGCGGGCTATTTTTCTCTGAAGCTGGCCTTTGTAAATCCAAGCGCTTCACCAGTATGGCCTCCCGCCGGAATCGCCCTCGTGGCATTGCTCGTGTTCGGTTATCGCGTGTGGCCAGCGATTTTTGTCGGCGCGTTCTTTTTTAATGTCGCCACCGCGGGAACTATTCTCACCTCACTTGGCATTGCCGCTGGCAATACGCTGGAGGCGGTATCGGGGGCATGGCTGGTAAATCGATTCGCGGGCGGAGCGCAGGTATTCGATCGGCCACAGAATGTTTTCAAATTTGCGATCGCCGCGCTAATCAGCACCGCAGTTAGTCCCTCGTTCGGCGTAACCAGCCTGGCCCTCGCGGGTTTCGCTCAATGGTCCACCTACTGGCAGATTTGGTTCACCTGGTGGCTGGGCGACGCATCGGGTGATTTAGTGGTGGCGCCGCTTCTTCTTCTTTGGAGCATCCCAGCAACCCAGCGCAAATGGAACCGTGCGCAAGCTATTGAAGTGAGCGTTCTGTTGCTGCTCCTACTTGCTCTGGCTGAAATTGTGTTTGGCGGCTGGTTCCCGATTTCGGCCCAGAACTATCCGATCTCATTTCTTTGCGGACCAGTTGTGATCTGGACCGCATTTCGCTTTACGCCGCGCGAAACCGCTACCGGGATTTTCATTCTGTCCGGGGTCGCAATTTGGGGAACCTTGCACGGGTTCGGACCCTTCGGGATGCGAACCGAGAACCAATCTCTTCTGATGCTGCAATCATGGACTGCGGCTCTGACAATTACCGCAATGGCAATCGCGGCGGCAATATCGGAGCGCAATCGCGCGTATGCGGCAGTCGAGCAACAGAAAGAAGCAGTCGAAGCGGCCAACCGGACGAAAGACAATTTCCTGGCCATGCTTTCGCACGAGCTGCGCACGCCCCTGACACCGGTGATCGCTGCAATCGACGCACTCGAAGCCGACACGTCTCCCTCGGACCTGGCGAAGTGTTCGCTGTCAATGATCCGCCGCAATGTCGAACTGGAGAGCCAGCTGATCGACGACCTCCTCGATCTCACCCGAATCGCCAAAGACAAACTTCAATTGCGCTTCGGGTCAATCGACGCCCACGAGGTCATTGAAAACGTGGTGGACATTTGCCGCGCTGAAGCACAGGAGCGCTGTCTGAATCTTCGCGTCAATTTGCGGGCTGCTGCTCACCATGTTTTGGCGGACGCGGCCAAGTTTCAGCAGATCATTTGGAATCTGGTTAAGAACGCGATCAAGTTCACGGGCGAGAACGGCGACATCACGATTTTATCGACCAATCCGCAGTCGCAGACTCTGGCGATTTCAATTCAGGACACTGGCATTGGCATCGAACCGGAGATCATGAACCGGATCTTCGATCCATTCGAACAGGGTGAACGCTCGTTTCAGCGGCGCTACGGCGGACTGGGACTCGGTCTGGCGATTTCAAAATCGCTTACCCAGGCGCACGGCGGCACGCTCACGGCCAAAAGTGACGGCCGCGATCATGGATCGACGTTTGTTTTGTCAATGAAAACCGTGGCGCCGCCGGCTCGTGTCGTGAAACTCGCCGAGCCTGTGCCGGTGACGCGCCCGCTTCGGATCTTGCTAGTCGACGATCATCTGGACACGTGCACGGCCCTTGAGCGCTTGCTTGTCCGACGCGGACATTTGGTGGCGGCGGCCCATAATGTTCGTTCAGCCATGGAAGCGGCCGCGCGGAGCTCGTTCGATCTTCTCATCAGCGACATTGCCCTCCCGGATGGCACGGGCATAGAACTGATGACTTATCTTCGCGCGATTACACACCTTCCAGGTATCGCCATTAGTGGCTTCGGCATGAACGGCGATATCGAGAAAAGCTTTGAGGCTGGCTTCGCCGAACATCTGGTCAAGCCCGTAAAAATGGAAAACCTCGAGGCTGCAATCGACCGAGTGATGGCGGCCGACTCGGTCTGATAATTCCTTAGCAGCGCGCTTTAGCGCGGTGCCCGTCGCCAACACCCCACCCTTTTGAACCGCCTCAGCCGTTTTCTATCACGCGGAAACCGGTGAAGCGGTTGACGACTATAGGCTCGCACAACACACCGTCCTGACGGACGGTGTCAATGACATGCGCATTGTCGATCTGCAAATCGAAAACGTCGCCTTTGGCGGCAAAGGAGTCGCCCGTGAATTAGGCAAGGCGGTCTTCATTCCATTCACAATCGACGGCGAGCTTGTCTCCGCGAAAATCATCCGCGAGAAGAAACAATTCGCGGAAGCGGCGGTTGTCGATCTTCGCAAGACTTCCCCGCACCGGATCGACCCACCGTGCCAGTATTTCGGCCAATGTGGCGGCTGCGCCTACCAACACATGGATTACGCGCATCAACTCGAAATAAAATCGCGGCAGGTCCGCGACGTTCTTCAAAGAATCGGAAAAGTGAAAGACCTCCCATTGCGTCCGATCATCCCTTCGCCTCTTCAGTACGGCTACCGCAACCGCATTACGGTTCATGCCGAGGCTGGCGTTATCGGATATTTCCGACGCGATTCGCATCGTTTGATCGACATCGAGCGCTGCCCGATCGCGATGGAAGAAGTGAACTGTAAACTGACCGAGTTGCGCTTGCAGCGGGTTCGCGACGGTCATCACACCCTTCGCGCCGAGGTGGATCGGCCTCTCACAGGACGATCACCAACGCGTTCGGAGGATGGAGTCGGCGGGAGCCGAACGACATCGACGGGTCAGCCCGAGAGGGTGAGCTCGTCTGGAAGCGAGCGAATCAACGCGTTTCACCACTTTTCCCAAACCAACGACGCCGTGGCCAACATGCTCCGCGATTTGATCGTCGGGTTGATACCCGCCGGCCAGGACTTGCTTATCGACGCGTATTGCGGCGCTGGTTTCTTTGCCAAGGCACTGGTCGACAAATTCAAGCGCCTTGTTGGAATCGATTGGGATCGATTCGCCATTGCTTCCGCTCAGGAGACTGCGACCCCAAAAGAGAATTATATCATCGGCGATATCGAACATGAACTGCGCCCGGTAAACTTGAATGCTATAAGCATTCAAGTTTCAGGAGATGAGCAAGACACGCGGTCGAAGATGACCCTAATTGTCGATCCGCCAGCCACTGGTCTAAGCGTGCAAGCGCGCGAAGCGATTGTCGATCTTGCGCCAGGCACATTCATTTACGTTTCCTGCAATCCGTCCACGCTCGCCCGTGACCTGAAGGATTTCTCGAAGCGCTTCAAACTCGAATCGATCACTCCGCTCGACATGTTCCCGCAGACTGCTGAAATCGAAGTGGTCGCGCACTTGAAACGATTCAACGAATCGACGATTTAACGATTGCTTATGACTCCTCCAAAAGTTCTTGTCGCCGATGCCATTTCCGAGCGCGGAGTCGAAGAGCTCTCCCGCGACGGCGCGGTCGATGTTTCGGTTGAGACTAAACTCGCTCCGGAAAAGCTCATCGAAATTGTTCCCGAGTTCGCGGGCTTGATCGTTCGTAGCGAAACCAAAGTCACCGGCGACGTGCTTAACGCCGGGAGAAAACTTCGAGTGGTCGGGCGCGCCGGGGTTGGAGTGGACAACGTCGATGTTGAGACAGCGACGCGACGCGGCGTGCTGGTGCTGAACGCGCCCGGCGGCAACACTGTTTCCACCGCCGAACACGCCTTCTCGCTGTTGCTGAATGTCGCTCGAAAGATTCCGCAAGCCGACGCGAGTTTGCGCGGCAAGAACTGGAACCGAAAAGACTTCCAAGGTGTGGAGCTTTACAACAAAACGCTCGGCGTCATCGGCATGGGGAGAATTGGGAGCGAGCTCAGCCGCCGCGCCATCGCCTTCGGCATGCGCGTGATCGCTTACGACCCTTATCTTTCCGCCGCGCGCGCGCGCAGCTTGCAAGTGGAGCTGCTGGAAGAACTGAACGACCTCCTGGCAGCAGCCGACTTCATTTCGCTCCACACGCCGCTGACCCATGAAACCCGCCATCTTCTCGATGCTGAACGCATTTCAAAAACCAAGCGCGGCGTTCGCATCATCAATTGCGCGCGCGGCGGTCTGATCGACGAGATCGCTCTCGCAAGCGCGTTGGAGGATCGACAGGTGGCCGCGGCCGCGCTGGATGTTTTCGAAATCGAACCACTGCCGGAGAATTCGCCGTTACGGGCCGCGCCAAATTTAATTCTCACCCCGCACCTCGGGGCGTCCACCGCCGAGGCGCAGGAAAGTGTGGGAATTGAAATCGCGCAGTCGATCCGGGCTGCGCTTCTCGAAGGAACAATCCGCAACGCGGTCAACATGCCGAGCCTCGACGCCAAAACTTTGGCAATCATCGGTCCGCATTTGCGCTTTGGCGAAAAGCTCGGCCGTTTTCTTTCTCAAGTCGCACCGCGTCGGGTGGACGAATTGAAAATTAATTACAGCGGCAAGGTCAATGAGCTCGATACCGGCCCGATCACGCGTGCGGCATTGAAAGGTTTTCTGCAAAATGCCGGCGGCCCGGACGTCAACGAAGTGAATGCGCCGGCATTCGCCGAAAGCCTCGGATTAAAAGTGACCGAAACGCGATTGAGCGCGCCCGGTGATTACACCGATCTGCTCGAACTTTCCGCGAGCGCAGAGGGCAAAATGGTTTCGGTGGGGGGCGCATTTTTTGGCGCGACGCCACGGATTGTGAGTGTGAACAGCCGGCCGGTGGAAGCGCGGCCGCATGGAGTCATCCTTGTTTTGGAAAATACCGATCGTCCAGGAATTGTCGGCCGAATAGGCACCTTGCTCGGCGAGCACAACGTCAACATCGCTACGATGTCATTGAGCCGGAACCAGGCCGGCGGCACTGCCCTGACTATTCTGAATCTCGACAACGCACCGGACGAAAGACTTCTTAACGAAATCCGGGCGAGCGGTGACATTCATTCCGCCCAAGTGATTCAACTGTAAGCAACACTGATCTAACCGAGAATCGACACGAACAAACACGAATCTCAAGAGTTGCCGATTATTAGTGACCATTAGTGTTCATCCGTGGTTAATCCTATGTCGATTTCCGCGCGCACGGATTCCAAAGCCTGGCTCGGCGCGGTCTCGGTAACGCTTGTCGCCGGCATTTTGTATTTTTTTACAGCGGCGCGCGACATTGTGGTCGGAGATACGCCCGAATTGATCACCGCAGCCGCGACTTTGGGCATAGCGCACCCGCCCGGTTATCCCCTTTTCACTATGCTCGGGCATTTTTTCAGTTTGCTTCCGTTCGGTTCGATTCCGTTTCGAGTGAATCTGCTGTCCGTCGTTTGCGATTCATTAACTGTTGGCGTTGTTTATCTGACAGCGATTCGTCTTGTTGGGTCTCGAATCGCCGCGGCAATCGCAGCGTTGACTCTTGCGGTTAATCCTGTCTTTTGGGAATGGTCGCTCGCAGCGGAAGTTTTCCCGCTGAACAATCTGCTCGCCACGACCTTGATTCTTCTGCTGGTGATGTGGCACGACCAGCCAACGCGTACGGGCTTTCTGCTCACGGCGTTTTTTCTCGCAGGACTCGCGCTCACCAATCATCAGACAATCGTGCTCCTGGGTCCGGCTTTTTGTTTCCTTCTCTGGCAACGGCGCACGACTTTGTTTGCTCGACCTCGAATCCTGGCTCTCGGCGTTCTTGTTTTCGTGCTAGGGCTTTTGCCCTACGCCTATGTGCTGTGGGCGTCTTGGCATCATCCGGTTTATAGCTGGGGCAATGTCGCTTCATTTCAGGATGTGGTTCGACTAATCGGGCGACGAAGTTATGGCTCGACTCGACTGGTCAATACCCCCGGTTACACCGGCGGATCGCCCTGGCCGAGGCTGGCGACGCTCTTCGTTTCCTTCGGCTGGCTGGGCAGTCTCCTGATTTGCGCGGGCTCAATCGAGGCTTACCGCTCTCGCCGCTGGTATTTTTGGTTTAGCCTGATCGCCTTCCTTTTCGCAGGGCCGTTCTTTGCCTGGATCACAAATCTCAACCTGACGACGGCGCCCTTCGCTTTGTTTGTATTACAACGTTTCTTCCTGCTTCCGCTAGTCGTGCTCGCGCCGTTGATGGCGTTCGGACTTTTATTGATCGTTGAAGTTGTTGCGCGGCATCTTCCTTCATGGCCTCTCCTATCTTTGCGTCTGGCCGCTTCCGCGTGCCTGATCGCAATCATCGGCACCGTATTCGTGAATTATCGCAGGCTCGATCAAAGTCGAAACTTCATCGCACGGCAGTTTGGAGAAGACGTGTTTGCGAACGCGCGGCCGCAGTCAATTCTTCTGATCAGCGGCGACGGCTTCGCGTTTCCGCTCATCTACCTCCAAAAGGTGGAACACGCCGGCAGCGACATCACTCTGGTGATTCTGCCAACGCTCTTGGGCGAATGGTATGCGCGGCAGCTACGAGCTGAGCATCCCGATCTGGTGATTCCGTTCGATCGCTACGATCGTGAGACCAAAAATCTCAAGGCGTTGGTCGAAGCTAATCCCGGTCACACGATCGCGTTTGCCGGCACGCTGGGCGGAGATCACAGCCTTGATCAGGACTACTGGCCATATCAACAAGGCTTGCTGACCGTGATCATGCCAAGATCGCGAGACGTTCCGCTTGAGACGGTGCTCGCTGAAAATGAGCAATTGCTCAGCCGTTGTCATCCGCCGGCGCCAGGAACGGCTAAGATGAATACCTTCGAAACGGACATTGTTTCCATTTACAGCTATCCCGCCTTGCGATTGGGCGATCAGTGCGAGCGAGCGGGCCTGAAGGCGGAGGCGCGAAGTTGGTACGAGCGCGCCCTCGCCATCAATCCGCAGTTTTCGCAGGCGCGCGACGCGCTGACTCGAGTGGCACATTGATGCGCATCTGGTAACGGTCGTCATTCATGGCAGAGCCCAGAAAGGTATTGGTCGTTCTTGCGTTCGCGGCGCTCTATTTGATTTGGGGATCCACTTACCTGGCAATTCTTTTTGCCATTCAATCAATCCCGCCGTTTCTGATGGCCGGCGCACGTTTCTTTCTGGCGGGACTTATCATGTTTGGGATCGCGCGGACGCAGGGCCCGCTGAGATCGACGTGGCCGGAATGGAAAACGGCCGTGATCGTCGGCGCGTGTCTGCTGCTAGGCGGAAACGGTGGTGTGACTTTATCGGAAAAGTTTATCGAAACCGGTTTGGCCAGTCTGATCGTCGCAACGGTACCGATTTACATTACATTGCTGGGCTGGCTGTTTGGAATGACTCCTCGCCCGCAACCGATTGTCTGGCTGGGCTTGGCCGGCGGATTTCTTGGCGTCGCGCTCCTGCTCGGTCCGGCATTGCGATTCTCCGGAAATGGCAGCGCTCATCCCGCAATCGGGATGTCGATCTTGTTATTGGGTTCGTTTCTGTGGTCAGCGGGTTCACTTTATTCGCGCACGGCGAAGCATTCGGCCTCGCCATTTCTCGGCGCAGCGCAACAGATGTTCTGCGGCGGAGTGCTTTTGATCATCGTCGGGTTGTGCGCAGGCGAGGGAAAACATTTTCATCCGGCGAACATCACCACGCTTTCGTTGGGCGCATTTGCCTACCTCGTGTTGATCGGCGCGATCATTGGCTACACCGCGTATTTCTGGCTGCTTCGGCATTGCGACCCGGCCAAGGTGGCGACTTACGCTTACATCAATCCGATCGTTGCCGTGTTGCTCGGCGCGCTGTTCGCGCACGAGACGGTGACGCTGCGCACCGTAATCGCAGCGATGTTGATCATCGGTTCGGTCGCGCTCATTATCACCGTGCAGCGGTTAAGGTCGAAGCCGATGCCACCGATCACCGCCGCGATCGAAACCGAATGCGCGCGATAATCGTCTCCAAATTTATCATCACCTGCTTTGCCAGCGCGATTGGGCAATTCCCAATTATCGACACGCGCTACGGTTATCTGATCAGCGCAGTCATCCGGGGGTAAAGAAAGTGCTCAGCGCCGGTTGCGTCTTGTAGTTGCGTTCGCGACTCGCCGACGACTGCTAGCGATAGAAGCCGTGGTATTGGTAGCCGCCGTCTTCGATCTGGATGTACTGCACATCCCAAATGGCAGTGAAAGAGTAGTTCCGACCCGGAGCGAAATGCAAAGTCCGCTCCGTAAAGTTTGTCTTGCCGTACGGAGACGGAGTATTACACACCCTTAAAAGATGTCGCCCCGGCCTCACAATCGCTTTGAAGCCTTCGCCTCGACCAAGTGTCGTGACCGGAATACCATCAATATAGATGCACAAGCCATTCTGGAATCCGTAGTCAGCTTCGCGGAAGATCGATAATCCGCTGTTGCCCATTAATTCGCTTCGCGAATACTCAGCGCCAGTTCCGGCGCGAACGGTTGCTACGAAGGCGAGACTGATTGCCGCAAAAGCAAGCAGGATGACTTTGCTTGCCGAGTTAGAATTTTTCATAGGGACCTCCTCCCGCAGTGACGAGGTACTCAAATACCAAAAACGAATCGCGCAACCAAGATTTTTCCGGCTCGGGAGGGATCACTCCACCTAACCCGTGCGCTCCG
>CAZFZG010000082.1:0-10508 GCA_964523205.1 uncultured Chthoniobacteraceae bacterium
CGTCTTTCCATCACGTCCAGATAAACCCACATGCCAATCATAGGTGCAACGTCGCCGATCCCGCTGGGGCCACGGCGGCCGACAAGAATGAGTGACTTAGTAGCTTCTGGAAAACCATCAAGAGCTCGCCGGGCCGCGCCGACGTCGCCCGTCGCATTGAGGTGAGAGACGAGAAGAGACAGCGCTGCCCACCCGTTGTATGGATCGATCGCGAGAGCTCGCAATTCGGCACGCTCCGCATCCTTCCACTGACGCAATGTCAAATAAGTTGCCCCGATATTCTGCGGGATTTGTACATCGAGCGGATCGAGTTCCTGCGCTCGTTGAAACTCCGCTAGCGAGCGCTCCCATTCACCGCGGCGACGGTAAACCCACGCGCAGTAGGTTCGGGCCAAAGCACTATTAGGTTGCAATTCCAGCGTGCGGTTGAACTCCGTCAGCGCCATCTGGTATTGGCGATGACCCCAATAAAAGAATAACCCCAGCGCCAGATGCGCTTCCGGCGAATTTGGCGCCAGGGTCAGAGCGCGGTCGATGAGCGACTTTACCTTCTCTAATTCCGCTGGCTCCAAAGACGAGACAAACCAGTGCCGCGTTAGCAGACTGCGCGCAAGCTCAGCAGCAGCCTCGGCAAAGTTTGGATCGCGCGCCAAGGCCTGCCGGTAAAACGCGTCGGCACGATCGTAGGTCTCCGCCGACTCATTGCTTCCGGTCTGGCGAGACTCATATTCACCTCTCAAAAAAAGATCGTAAGCTTCCGTGTCAGGCGTCCGGACCGCTGCCAGAACATGGGATTCACTTGGCGAAAGGTTCGCTTGCAACGCATCCGCGATTTCCTGAGAAACCTCACTCTCAACCTCTAAGATATCCTTAAAGTCACGGTCGTAACTCTTCGCCCAAAGATGCGTATCGGCGCGTGCATCGATTAACTGCACGTTTACCCGAACTTTGTCGCCAGCCTTCTGTACCGCCCCCTCGAGGATGGTGGAAACGCCGAGCTCTTGCGCAACCGTCTTTAAGTTGTCCGGCTTGCTCTGGTATTTCGCAGTTGAGGTGCGGGAAATAACCTTGAGATCACGCACAGTCGCTAATCTGGTCAGAACCTCATTCTGGACACCCTCAGCGAAATACGCGTTTGCTTTTTCTTCGCTCAGATTTTCAAACGGCAAAACAGCGATCGATTTTTCCGGAATCGTTGACGTATGCGAGATCGGTTGGGCGTGCCGCTTAGACGCTCCGAAATACACGCCGGCCAAAACGAGAACGGAGAGCGTCGCGATGCCAGCAATAAGGAGCGGCTTCCGCTTTGATGTCTTGCCAGGGCCCCTCTTTGTTCTTAACTGCCCTGGGGCAAGCTGCAGCCGTTGTGCAACCTCCGCAGTCGATTGCGGACGCCGCGATGGGTCCTTTGCCAGACAAGCTGCGATCGCATCTTCCCAAACCTGCGGAACTAACGCCGGCTCGATGTCCAATTCTTTCCGCCGCTCCGTCATCAGAGGAGCAACTCGCTCGCGAATCTGCCGATCGATGTTGCCCGAATAAAACGGCGGCTTGCTCGTGAGCAATTCGTAGATGCTTGCGCCTAACGAATAAATATCGTCCAGGTGCGTGGCGCGCTCGCCGTCAAGCTGTTGCGGGCTCATATAAACGAGCGTGCCGCTTCGACCTTGCTCCATCGTCAACCGGCTCACTGAATCACCGAGACTGCGCGCTATACCAAAGTCCGACACCTTCAGATCGCCCCGTTGATTCACCATCAGGTTCGCGGGCTTCAAATCACGGTGGATGATCTTCGCGTGATGGTGCGCATAATCGAGCGCGTCACAAAGCTGGCTCGTCCAGGCAGCGATTTCATCTGGCTCAAAGACTTTCTGCTCTTTCTCAGCCCGCAAGTTCGATAGTGTTTCTCCGTCGATATACTCCATCGAAATGCAGCCGGAGCGTTCGTCGTGTACGAAGTCGTGAATTCGAACGATATGCGAATGAGTCAATTCGAGGCAGCGCTTTGTCTCTCGCTTCAGCTGGTCAAACACCGCACGATCTTGAATCATCAGGTCCGGAAGAAATTTCAGCGCGAGATTGCGCTCCAGTTCTTCATCACGTGCCAGCCAAACGATTCCCATTCCGCCTCGCCCGAGGACCTTGACCAGCGTGTAGCGGCCAAAAACTCTTTGTCCGCTGGCGAACTCACGCGACGTCGCGCCTGCGACATCGCCCGCGCGTTCGTTAGTCACCGTGACAGAATATACGTCATTAAGATGGGAAGAAAGTTTAAAACTTTGGGGCGGAGCCCCTGCGACGCCCTCCTCGGATTCAGCGCGGACTCACAAGAGCTCGCCCTCCACTGCAGACGCTTTGCGTCGGCCATGACTTTTGGTAGAACGTTTCTCCGTGAACGCATCCCAAGAGGGAGGTGCTTGGCTGGAGGCGGCCGATGGCAAGCGCCATCCGATCCATGGCAGTTGTTCGTTGGGACGGATTGCCGCCAATGCGATCGTGTTGGAATCGTCGAAAGTGTCGCGCCGACACGCGCTTATTCATTCGCAAAATATCGGCGAACTCTGGCTGATAGATTTCGGCAGTAGCAACGGAACTTTTTTGAACAAGCGACGGATTCATCAACCCGTTCGACTGTCCGACGGCGATCAAATCGCAATGGGAGATGAGGTTTTCAAATTCCGTCAGCCGTTCGCGATTTCAGAAGTACACAAAACGACGGTGATGCGACGAACGTTGCGGGAAGTCGAGAATATTCCATGCTGGCTCCTCGTCGCGGACATTCGCAGTTTCACGCCGCTCAGCCGCAGCATGCAGAGCAAGGACTTGGACCTTCTTCTCGGAGCGTGGATTTTCGATTGCAAGGAAATCATCGATAACCACCACGGGATTATTAACAAATACTTGGGCGATGGTTTTCTTGCTTACTGGCCCGACGCCGCGACGACTCCGGAAGAGATCGTGGCGGTGATCTCCGCGCTCAAAGAGTTGCAGCGAAAAGAGTCGCCGAATTTTCGCTTCGTTGTTCACTTTGGACCGGTTGCCCTTGGGGGAATTGCGTCGATGGGGGAGGAAAGCTTGATGGGAGGTGAAGTGAATTTGATCTTCCGACTGGAAAAACTAGCAGGCTCGTTAGGCGAACTTTTCGGCCTGAGCGCAACGGCGCACACGAAGCTGGGAGAACTCGTTCCGGCGCACTCAGTTGGCGAATTCGAATTGAAAGGTTTTGAGGGAAAACGCGCGTTCTTCGCCTCTTAACATCGCGGCCGGAACTCATTTTCACCGTCCCGTCCGGCTGTCGGTCCTTTGTACACTGATTTTGTACACCGGCGGCGCGTTTTGAGCGAATTGCTGGCCAAACGCAAGATGGAAACCGAGGGAATCTTGAAAGACGCGACATCATCCAGCGCTGATCAGGCCGCCAAACAGCGCGAATACACCGCGACCTTCCTCAAACGCCTGACGACTTTCTTCGCTTTGTAGCCGGTGTAGTGGCAGCCGTGTCGGCTGCGTTACAGCGAGGTCCGCGGCATCCGCGCTATCCGTGGTTTCCAGAAATTTCGCGAACTTCGCTCCACGAATTCCGGAGAACCTAACGAATGAAACATTTGTCGGATACCATCTGTCAGTTCTTTCGTTGCCATTTTTCTTTACAGCGCCGACCGAGGTCTGCTAAACGCACGGTTCGGCAGGGCCTCGCGAGCGCAAGCGGATGGGAATCGCGAAAACCCGTTCAAGAGGTCCTTATGAAAAAACCGTTCCCCGTCTCCTCGGTGATCAAGAATTTGACTCGAAGTTCTGTACGTTGGCGATGCGACGATCTAAGACTTACATTCGTTGTAGGGTTTAGCTGCTTGGCGCTAAGTTGCGCTAACGTAACGTTTCACACCGACCCGGAACTGACCAAGCGAACTGGGCTTAAGTATTACACAGCTAAACCGTATCTGTTGGTTGGGCCGACTGGAAATAAAGACGCTCCGTTCAAAGCGGAGATCATCTCGCTGCCAGACTTGGAACATCCAACCTACGCCATTTTTCATCCCGGTTGGGGACAGCACCAGTTCAGTCTGGCTGTAGCGTCCAATGGCAACCTGAGTAGTTACGGACAAACGGCTGATAGCAAGATTCCGGAAACAATAGCCGCAGTCGGCTCACTCATGAGCGGCGGCAGTGCCTTAGCGACTGCGGTCAAGACTCTGGTTACCCCACCCAAGCCCCAAGACTTGGTTCAAAAAGCAATCAAGCAATTAGACGACCTCAAGAAGCTCGATCAGACAGATCCAGCTGTTCAGCAAAAAATTAACGAAGCGTCGAACTTAAGAGCGCAACTCGAAAAGATGGCCGGCAACTACACTAAAGACGCGCTGGCGGACGTTTCAAAAAGCATTGAAAAACTAAAGTTCCAAACACCTCAGGGCCCGACTCAGTCCGGTGTGAACGAGTTTTTGAGTGGCGCTAAGGCAGACATCGATGCGGCGATCGAAGCATTGGAACCCGCTTCGTCTAAGAAAGTACGCCTCTATGAGATTAAGATGGAAAGCGGACAAACGAAGTTAGTTGAGGTGCCAGTTCCGAAGGACCTCCAATAGCGATTATGCAAGCGACGTTGCGAGTTCTTCTCCTTTTCCAATGTCTTACTATCTTCGCGCGCGCTGACATTTCGAAACAGGAGCTTCAGAAGTTGGTCGATCAGTCGACCCTCATATTCAGAGGCAAGATGGTCCAGCCGGGATCAAACGTCGACAGCATCGACATGACAGACGCGCCGATGATCGTGAGAGTCGAGAAGGTCGAATCAAGCGACCAGGCAGCTTTGCAGAAGTTCGGTTCTTTAGAAGGCAAAGAGCTGACAGTCGTCATATTAGATCCTTCGAGGATCCAGGCACCCAAGGAAGAGGTTTCCGTCATGTTTTTTGTCAATCCGCTGTTGTATGACCGGAACATCGCTGTCACTGCGAATGCGATTGCCGATGAGAAGGCGGGATCACGCCTATCGGAGCGGATCGCGGAAGCGGTTCAACGGAAAAGTGAAAAGCCTCTAGAGGACGCTGTGAAGAGCGCGGACCGTATCGTTGTCGGGACCGTCAAAGAGGTAAAACCCCTGCCCGGGACGAAGCTTGCCCGGTTGCGATCATTTGCTAACGGGCGTGACATTTTTTCCGAGCACAGCCCACGATGGAAAGAAGCCGTTATTCTGGTGCATTCGGTGTTGAAAGGCGATCTCGGTGAGAAGGTGGCGCTGGTCATCTTTCCCAGTACGGATGATCGAATGTGGATCGGTGCGCCAAGGTTTGAGAAAGACCAAACCGGCATATGGCTGTTACACGGCAACGAGATAACGAAGGCAGAGAGCCGTATTCTTTTAGAGCCTGAAAAGTTCGATGGGCGTGCGACAAAGGCTTACACCACGCTCAATCCGGACGATTTTCAGCCGAATGATCCAGACGGAAAGAACGAAGCACGGATTCGCGACATCCTTAAGTCGCTCAAACCATGAGATCCGCTGCCTCGCATTTTAAACGTCGCGCAAATTTTCAACGCTCCATTATCGTTCTTGGCGCGGCAATCGCGGCGATGGCTGGCGCAGTGCTTCGTTTGAATGCCGGTGCGCCCGTACCTGGGGTCATGGTGGTGGACATCATACCGGAAGTTCTCAGCGGCGAAACCAACACCAACAGCGAGCCCAGCCTTGGCGTTAATCCAGCCAATCCGTTACAGATTGCAGCCTGGGCCTTCATTCCGGAACCAATGGGCGGCCAGGCGACGCCTATTTTTATTTCAATCGACGGCGGTCAAACCTGGAGCTGCCGATCCACTCTGCCGGTCCTTCAGAAGAATTCTTGCGACGTCACGATGCGCTTTGGCGGGTTATTGAATATGCTTTATGTAGCCGCGTTGCACGATCCGAAGTACATCGGACCGCAGGACCAATACAAGCCTGAGTTAGTTATCTGCGCGAACGATCGGTTGGCAAAAAATCCGATGCAGCCGGTTGGAGGGCGTGGCGGAGAAGGGGTTGATCAGCCGCAGGTTACGGCTGCCACTATCAATAAGCACAACAGAGTATTTATAGGAGACAATGATTGGAACGGACCGAGCGGGCGAACGGCTACGATCGATCGATCACTTGATGGTGCGGGAAGCTCGCCAGCTTTTACGCCCATTCCGATCGAATTTAAGAATGACGCCAGGGACAGCTCGGAAGTGCGTCCCGCGATCAGCGCAGATGGGACCAAAGTATATGCAGTCTACAACCGCGTGAGCGTTTACAATGACGAGAGCCGTGTAGGTGATGTGATTCTCGTCAGGGACGATGATGGAGGAAATTCAGCGGCTCCTTTTACGGCGTTGCGTGATCAAAACGGCGTGCCGGGACTGCCAGTTGTGAAGGCGCGAACGTTTGCGTGGGATACGTTGCTGGGAAGAGACCGTAACGGCGGCGATCTGGCGATCGCAGTCGATCCGCGGAACGCTGACACGGTGTATCTTGTCTGGGGCGAGCTTGTCCAAGATCAACCCACGTTGCACGTCACTCGATCCGACGATGGTGGAATGAAGTGGTCCACCACCTTATACACCGTGACGAATGCGAAGAATCCCGGACTGGCCATGACCGCTAATGGCACTTTGGGATTTCTTTACCAACAGGTAGACGCGTCTGGGGGCGGAGAAGGAACGTGGAGAACGATCTTGGAACGGACGAAAGATAACTTCAAAACTGCGATCCCGCCGCTGGTCCTGTCTACCTTTCCTGTTGTCGAGGTGCCTCGTGGGGGCCAGCCAAAACTGGGCGACTATCTGCAGCTTATGTCCCTGGGTAACGATTTTTACGGAATTTTTTCAGCGAGTAATGTCCCCGATGAGGATCGGTTCCCCTGTGGCGTAACCTTTCAGCGACGCGTGGACTTGAAAGCCAAGACCCTGCTAGGCCTAGCAGGAAACGTAGTAGATCCATCGATCGATCCTTTCTTCTTTAAGGTGATGGATTTAACAAGCTCGCGAAGATGAATTTTAGGCTTGCTTTTCTTTTTGTAAGGGAGCAAACCGGCCTAACTATGAAAACGCGTCCACAGTTACTAGTTTTGGCTGGGGCGGCGGTATTGGCGCTGGGCGCATGCGCTACTTTGGGATTGGGAGGAGGTGGAGTAAATTTGCACGCGACGTCCATCCAGATCCATCCCGGAACAAACATCTCAATGGAGGACCAAAAGCAGCTCGATCAGATACTGCGTCGTTACAAGACCTTCCTCTATAAGATCAAACAGACTGAAAATGGTAAGGTTAGAACAGCGGGCCGGTTAAAGGATGTTTTCATTCAAGAAAAACTGCTCGACGAAGTGAAAAATGCTGGCGGCGTTTCGTATTGGGCGCTGCAGATTGGAACAGCGGCCCATCCTGATCATACTACTAATCCCGACCATACTCATCACCCTGAACATTTTAGCAATCCCGACCACACCTTTAATCCCGACCATACCCATAATCCGGATCGTACGAGCCATCCGGACTTTAGTGCAAAGGATTGCCGCGACATGGCCGAACTGGTGAGGCGGGTCACTCCGATTCTCAAGAAATATAGCCGCGATTGAGCAGCTGAGAGAAAGCGCTCCTGCCCCCGTTCCAACTTGGCGGCTGGCGTTTTTCACGCTGCAATTTCTGCTCATCCTCTTGGTCGGTTTTCGGGATATTTTTTCAACTTTTGCCGACAGCCCAACTGTTTTTCCAGCATCACTCCACGCCTTCTGGAGGCAGGCCGCTGCAATAGTTGCAGCTCCGTTAGGGCAAACCCTGTCCGAGGCTAATTCGGTGCGTCAGGTTATTTTGGCTTACCTTAACACCACCGGAATCGAGGCCGGCTACAGCTACTTTGCGCCGAACGTTCCGAGTAATTACAAGATTGTGTTCGAGCTGCAGTATCCGGACGGCCATTCTGAGTTTGAGTTACCGCAGGTCAGTGGAAGGGCTACCGGGTTGCGTCTCGCCACATTGCTCGATGTCATCGCCGAAACGGAATACGAACCACTTCGAGTTATGATGGTAAAGATGATGGCCTATGATATCTGGCAGGAGCACTCCGAAGCGGTCAAGGCACGAGCCATTTTCGGCTATGTCGATCTGCCTACGCCTGCCGAGTTTCGCGAGGGCAAGAGAGAATCGTATCATTCCCTCTTTGCCTACGACATTGATTTTACCTCGGCGCAGATTCAGAAGCGCTGAAAATGTTGCATCTAACGAATTGGCTTCGGGAATTTCTATTCGCGCCCCGTTCTTCTATCTGGTTAACCGTCCTTAGGGTGGGCTTGGGGCTGCAGGTATTCTTCTACGGTATCTCCTTGCGTGCGGATTGGCTTGAAGTTTTGGGTCGAGAAAATCAAGGCCTAATTAGGCGCGATCTGACGGAGGCGATGTTGTCGGCGGAGAGCCCACTTATACCCCATGTGGGATGGCTCGTGGATGCGGGCGCACATTTCGGTTTAGGCGAGCGCGCCGTTCTTTGGTCGGTGTGGCTATTACTAACGGTTGCCGCACTGTTCGTTGTCGTCGGGTTGTTTTGCAGGATCAGCAGTGTTGTTCTTTGGCTACTCTATGTCTGCACAGCCAAAAGTGCCGAGCTCCTTAGCTACGGTGTTGATAATTTTACGATTATTGGACTGTTTTATCTCGCGATTGCACCGCTACCCGATGCCTGGTCTCTCGATGGCCGATGGCGCGGGATTGTTCTGCGCGGCGCCTCGCTGCAGAATCTGCACCGGCGAGTTCTCCAGTTTCACATGTGCATCATCTACTTTTTCGGCGGGATTTCGAAGTGCGCCGGGCGAGACTGGTGGAATGGAGTCAGCTTGTGGCGGGCGTTGATCCGTGCGCCATTCGATGTAATTCCGCCCGAGATCTTGATTCGCATGGCATTCGTTCTTCCCCTTTTCGGAATCTTGGTGTGCGTCATGGAGGCGACTTATCCGATTTTCATCTGGCCACGAAAGACGCGTTTCGTGTGGTTTGTTGGAGTTCTGGGGATGCATGTCGCAATCGGCCTGATGATGGGAATGTACCTTTTCGCCGCGATCATGATCGTTTTGAACATGGCAGCGTTCGGTCCCGGTTACACTTTCTATCGGCCACAACTAGCCGCCCGTCGCGACATTTCGGAACTAAGCTAACTGCAGAATTTGTTAGGCGGCTTCCGTTTAACGCTGGCACGATGTCGATCTTGGAAGATTGCGTCTATTTTGGCGCGAGCGACCTCATTACTTCTTCAAATCGCGGATCTCCACGCAGTTCGTCCCAATATGGGTGCAGCCGGAGCACTCCGTAACTTACGGTGCTCGGAATCGCCGCGACGTGTTTCAATTCCTCGATGGCCAGATCCTTTTGACCCGTCCAACTGTAGATAATGGAGAGATATTGCACCAACAATGGACCGTTGATCGCGTCTTTGCTAACTGGAACAAGTTCAACGGCACGCTTGCCGTGTACGATTGCCTTTTCCTTCTCCCCAAGCGCAGCTTCGATCATTCCAAGAACGCTAAGTGCTTCGCCGAAGTTCGGCTGTTCCTGCACGATCTTTTCGCTTTCGGCCCGTGCCGCCAGAAAAGATGCGTACGCTCGGGTCGTGTCCCCTTCAGCCCGGGCCAGGAATCCATCGCACCAGCTTCGTGGAAATTTGACGTTCTCGATGCGACAAGCATCGCGATTCACCGCCGCAATTATGCGCTGTGCCGTAGTCCAGTCGCGCTCGCATAGCGCAAGATAGACCCACGTTTCCGCAATCTCCGAAACCAAGTCGGGATCCTGACCGATAGCCTGCTCAACCGCAGTATGCAGCGTCTTGGGATCAGCGCGCCATTCGAGATCAAGGATGCCGAGTGCCAGATGATTGTTGACGTCGTCTGGCGCGATCTGAATAGCGCGTTGTATCGTCTTAGCCATGTCAGGAAAACGACGCATGTGCTCGTAGGTGAGCGAAAGCTGCTGGAGTAAATAGCGGTTACGCGGGTCGAGCTCCAAAGCCTTGGATAATTGAAGCACGCTCCGTTCCCAGTTGCCCGCTCGCCGATCCATGAAGCTGGCCAATTCGAAACATAGTGGTTCGTTAGGGAGAAGATTGGTTGCGATCGCCAGTTCTTGTCGAGCGACCTGATAATTCAGATAGCCAGAGTAGAGATGATTTGCCTTCGCGAGGTGCACCTCACCCGCATCGGGATTGATTGTTACGGCCTTCTTGATCGCTTCATCGGCCATGGCGAGGCGTGCCGGAGTATGATCAAGTCCGAGGATGTAAATTTTGTCGTGGACACGTGCGAGTTGGCAGAAAGCGCGAAGGAATGTCCGATCACGCGCCACGGCTTCCTCGAGTAAACGCGAAGCTCCAAACAAGCTTTCCCGTTCTCGCCCGCTGTAAACGGTTGATTCAATAAGGCTTTTAGCGCGCGCAAACCGATCGTAAGCGATCAAATCGTCAGTCGGCTTCTGTTTGATTGCCGCTTCCTCAGCCGAAGAAAGCTTCGCCTTTA
>CAZFZG010000083.1:0-3087 GCA_964523205.1 uncultured Chthoniobacteraceae bacterium
GCGAACGCCTCCTGGGTCGCTTGCCACACCGTAGCCTTGGCGAAGGCGGGAGCCCCTGAAACGGAGCATTTGGGTGGAGACTAAGACCAAGGTCCAATCGCTCGCCACCTAAAGCAGTTGTCATCCTACAGCCCGGTGAAGGATTCTGAGCGACAGCAAATGGAAACAGCCACGCAGTATCCGGGCCGACGACCGTGGCTCGAGCCGATCACAGCACTGATCATGGCGCTGGCCACGGTCGGCACGGCCTGGTCCTCGTACCAATCGGCGGCCTGGACGCGGCACAGCAATCGCAGTTTGAATCAGTTCAATATCCTGGAGCGAAAGGCCGGACTCCTGAATATTCAGGCGACGCAAGCACTGACGATTCACGCGGCGATGTTCATGCAGATGCTGGCCGCGCAGCAGGCAGGCAATCAGGCCCTGGCCGATTTTTACGTGCAGCGTTTTCCTCCGGACGTCCGCAAAGCCTACGACGCCTGGGTCGCCCAAAAGCCTTTCGAAAATCCAACTGCCGATCCGCATCCGTTCGTGCCAAACCTTTATGAAATGCGCGGTTCGCATGAAGCGGCGGAAGCAACTGAGAAAGCGGCGACGCAAATAGAAGACGCCCGTCGAGCCGGATCACTTTCCGGTCAATACCTGGCGAACACCGTCCTGTTCGCAGCCGTCCTGTTTTTTGCCAACGCCGCGAGCAAGTTCGAATTGCGCTGGGTCCGGACGATTTCGTTCCTTTTTGCGCTGGCCACTTTCACATTTGTGGTCGTGCGCACCGCGATGCTTCCGCGTTAACCCGACGACCAAGAAGATTTTCCTAACGAACGTTTTGCACAGCAGTTGATTCAGGCTTGGGCGACGGGGGCAGCAAATAAAGCGTGGTCGCGAACATGAGATAGACCATGATGACAAGTGCGCCCACGAACCAGGCGGAGCGACCGGAACTGGTAACAAGAGCCGCGGTCAGCGTTGCGAAAAGAATCATCACGACCGCGCCCGGCCAAAAATTCAGATCCATTGGCGCGGGACCGAGAACGAAGCTGAGCAAGACCAGAACCGGTGCGACAAAGAGCGCGATCTGCGCTGCACTGCCGAGGGCGATGCTGACGCTAAGATCGAGATGATTCTTGGTCGCGGCAGAGAACGCGGCCGCCATTTCCGCGGCTGCGCCAACCAGGGCCACGACAATGAAACCGACAAACGCAGGCGTCATTCCAAAAGCGACGGCCGCTTGTTGGACCGATCCGACGAAAACTTCGCTGACCAGGGCAACGCAAATGGTAACGCCGGCGAGCGTGACCAGGGCGAGCCCGATCGGCCACGCGGCTTCGCCTTCTTCCGATTCGCTGGCGAACAATTCGCGGTGAGTCTTGAGCGAAAAGAAAAGTCCGAGGGCATAGGCGATCAAAAGCAAGATCGACAACGCGATGCTGAGGTCCTGACTAAACCGCCCCGGGCGCGACGATTCCTGCGCTCCGAGAGCCGAAGGAATCAAAAGCGCGACCGTTGCCAGAAAGAGAAGGCCGGCCTGAAGCCGCGCGCCGGCGCGGTTGTATTCCTGAACGTGATGGCGCAGGCCACCAAGAAGAAAAGATGCGCCGAGCATGAAGAGAGAATTGGTGACAATTGCGCCGGCGATGGACGCTTTGACCAACATGTATTCGCCAGCCTGGAGCGCGACGACGGCAATGACGAGCTCGGTGAGGTTTCCGAGCGTGGCGTTGAGCAAACCGCCAACCGAGTCGCCCGTTTTGGCGGCGACGGATTCCGTGGCGTGACTGAGAAGCAGAGCTAGCGGCAGAATCGCAAGAACGGAAAGAACAAAAAGGAGCGTGTGCGCCTCGGGTTTGAGTTTTTCCGCGACCAAAACAATTGGCACAAACACCAGCAGCCAAAGCAGCGGGTTGCGCCGGATCTCATGCAAGAGCTGCTTCATGCGCCAGCTATTTTCGGCAGAACGATAGATCTGCGAATAAGACCAAGGTCTGATGGCTGCCTCGGGGCCGCCCCGCTTAAATCCAAGCTGGAGTTTTATGCCATTCGAAAAATTTGATCTCGAAAATCTCAACAAAGAGCGGCGCAAAGCAGTGGCCAAGACGATCCGCTCGATCTCCGGGGAAGAATTAAAAAAAATGGGCAACGAGATCTTCCATTATGCTGACGATCCGTGGCGCGAAGCGTTCTTCAGTTTCATCGTGGAAAATCCCGGCGCGAGTTTTCATCACGCCGTGACCAGCGACGGCTACAACATCGTTTATTGCCGCGACAAGGATAAAGGGATGTGGTTTCTGCCCGGAAGCGGAATGGGGCCGCTGCAAGAGCGCGGGCGAAAGGCGATAAAGGAAATGATCGAGGGCGGCCACTAAGGTCGACAACTCAGGGCGCCTGCAACGATTCCAACGAAACGTTCAGCCACTTCGCCGCCGTTTCCGGTTTTTTGAAGAGCCGCACCTGTAAAGGCGAATGATCGGTCAGAAGTGCGTGCAGTTTGAAATAGTGTTCGAACGCCGGGTCCTCGATCAAAAACGCCGACTTGATTACCGAACGCCCCATTCGTGACATGCGACGGTAAAGCGCGACGTGAAAAACATAGCGAAAGTTAAGATCGATGGCGGTCAGCGCAGTGGTGTCGATGAATCGTAACTCACTCGCAACCGAAGCGGCTTCCTCCTCTCTGATGAAGGCGATGACTTGGTTGGCGGCCTTTTCGTTAAGGACCCCGCGTGGTTTCCAAAGAAGAAGATTAATCTCTGAACGGAAATAAATGTCTGGCGGAGTTTTCATCGTTGGACAGTGTCGCGTTTAAAGAGTCTTAAGGTGCAACTCCAAAATCCGATCGAGCTCAGCAATTGTTTCCGGCAAAGCGCACGATCCATGCGGACCGGGCACGATTTTTTCCGACTTTGCGCCGTCCAAATGCGAGCTCCAGTAAGCCACCACGCCGTCCGTACTTTTCGGCGAATCGCCTTTGCCGCGATCACCGATGATCGAGTGATATGGCACAGTCATCGGCGAGCCGTTGACGACCGGAAATGACGGATTGGTCGGTTTCAATCCCGAAATACTCGTCGGCAAACGCTTCGAAGATCC
>CAZFZG010000083.1:3187-10382 GCA_964523205.1 uncultured Chthoniobacteraceae bacterium
TGGGCGTGAGTCAGCATACCGCCCATGCTGTGGCCGACGACAACGTAGGGGCGATGATTCGGATAGAGTTTGTCGACCTCGTCCAATTCTTCGCGCAATCGCAGCGCGGAATAGAGAATGGGATTACCGGTCGGATAAGCGAAAACCCAGAATTGGTAACGCTTGCGAATCTCGGGATCAGCCTGGAGCCCATTGATCGTCTCCACCCATGTGAACGGCGTTGAAAAAAGCCCGTGCACGAAAACGATCGGAATCCGGTCGGGATCGTAAGGCTGAAGAAAATAAAGTCCGGTTTTTTCGGCATAATGACTGCCGCGGAAACCTCCCATGAGTCCGACCAACTGCAGGTTTGGCGGCGGTTGGTAATAACTGATCGGCGCCGAAAAATCAGCTGCGAGTGGCCGTGTTTTGCCTTCCACCACTGCACTTAGCTGTTTCGCCGGCCGTCGCAAGGTGAGAGTCGCGTCAGTGCCCCTGAAATCGAGAGTGGCAGTAACCGGCGCGGCAATACCTCTAAGCGGCGCGAACTTTTCGCGGGGTTTGGTCTGCCTCACACCAACAAGCGAGCCGCCGACACCGCTCTGAATGTTTTCTTTCTTGATCAGCTTTTCCTTAATCTGAGCCGAAGGCGCGAACGACGTGAAGTAGTTGGGAGACCAGACAAAGTCGCCCGCGGGTTGCAGGCGAAGATGATAAGTCGTGTTATGAGCGGTCAGGGTAAGTGGATGGTTCCACAAACGGCCGCCTTCGCTTGATCGCAAAAGAATCGTCAACTCGGCCGATGCCGCATTGTAATTTTCTCGCGCAACAGTCGATTGAGCGCCGGAACCCAGGTTCGATGCGCTCAAAGCGGCCGCTTGCAAATAATCGGCGGTGCGCGTTTCCAGAGAAAGATGCATGGATCGCGCTTCCTTCAAACGCTTGGCCGCAGCGATGTCTTCAGGCCGTCCAACTGGTTGGGTCGCGCAACTTACTAGAACCGTCGCGCAAGTGACTGCCGCGACAACGCGCTGCCAGTTCGCAATTCTTGATCCATCACGATGCATTGGATTTGGGAGCCGCCTGAAGAGCGACCAGACGCGCAATCAAAACCGCGACATACAGCAGGCCAGTCATCGCTTCCATCGCGGCAAGCATGCGCGCCACTTTGGCGACCGGAGTGATATCCCCATAACCGACCGTGCTCATGGTGATGAAGCTGAAATAAAAACCGTTAAAGCCTGCTAATGATTTGTCGGCTCCGCTAAACGCAAACGCGTTCGGAATTAGTTCGGCCACCAGCCAGTAGGCCAGCGTCCAGGCAAACCCGAGAAGCAAATAAGCTGAAACACTCGCGCAAAGCACCTCGGTGTCGACTTCCGATGCAGCAAGAACAAATCGCAACAAATGAACGATAACAAACAAGACAAAAAGAATTCCGCCGATCAGAAATAATTCCGGCGGCATGAAATCGGGCCGGAAATGATTGATCCATCGACCGGTTAAGGCAGCAACAGCCAGGGTTGTGGCAACGACCACGTGCCGTCTTCGGTCGGCAATTGCCAGGACGCCCGAGACAAGAACAATCGTGAACAGGATGGATTCAATCAAAGGACCCAACCGAAGCGGTTCAACGAAGGGCATCGAAATGTAGAGCACAACGATTGCGATCAAAAGTTCGATCGCGCTGAAACGCCGCAGGGACAGGCTCCAGCCGGGTTCATTCATCAGAATTGGAGTGGTGTAAATTCTCCGGAACTGACCGCGCGACCGATATGGGACGAAAGTCCTACCAATCAGGTGTTACTTAAATCCCGGAACACCTTCGCGGATGCGTTGCGAGAAATCGGGATCCTGATCTGCGGCCCGAGCCTGTTCGTTGATGTGGCTCTTCTGCTTTAGTTCGGCGAAGTTAAGGCCGCCGGTGGCAATTAGGTGCCGCTCGTATAACAGCTCGTCGCCCTTGCCATTCACGAGAAGCCGCCAATCCCACGGCATGCGCTCATTGGTCGGGCGCTGTGTTCGGATGCTAGTTGTGCAATTCGTTGTCACGGCGTTGTACCACCGGGGATGATCACGCAATTGGTTCAAGGTCTTGATGTAATCGAGAAATCTTTTACGCGCCTGGTCCGGCGAAGCGAGTGTTCGATAAAGATAAACATCTTCACCGTGGCGATAGTTACTGCGGACCCGAATCGAATCCCGCTCATCGGCCACGATATAGATGAGCGTGTATTGCCGGTACAATCCCCTAAACGCGGAATACTCCTGTCCGACTCGTTTCCGCGTCTCGATCGAAAAACAAATCGGCAGCGCATCGTCGAATCGGAAGCTGACGATGGGATGGGCCATCCACGGCGAACCCCAATACATGATCGCCAAATCGACGCCGGCGAGGTGAGAAAGGCGCACCGTGCGGGTCTCCCAGTTGGTTGTGTAGTCCGTTTCAGTGCGATAGTCGCAGTTGCGGACGTTATGGATCGTAATTTCGTCCCCGTTACTGTCCGCCCAAGCGGTTTCGGCAACGTCAGACTGCCACGGGCCATTGTTGCTCGGCTTCAAGGTCAAGCGCCACCACCCGAGCACAATCAAAAATCCGCAACCGACGGCCAACAGCTTTCGCGCGTTTCCGCCAACGAAAACGATCGCCAGCAAAATAAGAACAAGGAAACCGATGGCGGCGGCTTTGCCCAGCGTGGGGATTGGAAAATCATAATAGAGCGCGCCGATTGCCCACCACAACGCGATCAAACCGGCCAACCAGAGAAACGTCCAAACAACTAGCCTAACGAATCGCATCAGAAAAATCTCCGACGCCGATGTCGATCAATCACTTGAGCGGACCGGGACTCGAGTGGTCCTGAATCGTAAACCCGCGATTCTTTAATTCCTGTTGCAAGCGCGGTGATGCCTGTCCGGAAAGTGCCACGAAGACGCCTTTGTTGCCCGACTGATGGGCGAGCTCCTGAATTTGCGACGCCAACGCGGCCGCGGCCGAAGTCCAGGCCGCGTAATCCCATTGCAGTGCGAGCACAACTGTGCCGTCAATTGCCAGGCTCACTGGAAAATCTCCGAGCATAACAATGCGCGCCAGGGGCTTTTGCTCCGCGTGGATTTTGCTCATCAGCGCCGAGGTCAGAACGCAAAAGAGAGCGTCCGGCTCGCTGGAGCTGTTTTGAGCAGCGGCGCGAATAAAGGCGCTACGATTCGCAACACCCTTGAGCGATTGCAGATTCAGAACAAACGCCGTCGCCGATGTCGGTGAAAAGCTGTTGTTGTTGAGCAACCGATTGATGTCGCTCTCGCTCGCGCCCATCGCTGCCAACGCCTCGCGATTCATGATCCTGAGATCGGACGGGGATTTATCACGCAGCATGCTATCGAGCGAGTTACTTGTGGTGGTCACGCTCAGCGCCATTCCCGCGCCTCCGCCGACTGGAAGAGTGGCCGCAGTGAAAGCGAAACCCCCGGCGAACGAAGCCCACGCGATTCCGTTCAACTCCTTTTGCAGCACGCTGTTGGTGCTGTAAGGATCGACACCGAGTTTGATTGCGACTTTTCGCTTCGCGTCCGAGTAGCCAATCATCTGCTCTGCCTTATTTCCCTGAGGGTCTTTGCCTTCGCTCTTCTTGCCGACGTTCTTAATACTTTCGCCGGCGCGTCCCATGAATTTCATGATTCCCTTGGGCACATTCGAGATCGTGTTAGCGGGATCGGTGACCAGATTTTTCGCCCCGTTGAGCGGCGCCTTAGCCGCGGCGGCCAGAGAATCTTTGAATTGGTCCGTGCGCGAAACTTCCTTCAGTTCGCCGATGGCGCCGATCTCCTTGACGCGTCGCACCAGCATTTCATTCCCATCCGCTTCAAACACTCCGTACTCGGAGTCGATCACGAATTGGTTCGTTCCGGAGAATGTTGGCACCGATTCACGGACTGTATAATGCGGTCCCTTGAGAAACTCCGGCCGCAGAATTTCGCTCGCCTTTAATTCAGGCAATTCCTCGAAAGAACTTTCGTTGTTCGGCAGAGCAGGCTGATTGTTCTGCGCGAAACAGGCGACTGCCGCGCCGACCAAGATCGACAAATAGAAAAGGAGCTGTCGCTTCACGGATTCGCGACCGGACTGACCGCTTCGTCTGGCTCCGGCCATTCGTCGTCGGTTGGTCGCCAGCCTTTTTCCGGATTGTAACGCTCCATTGCCTGAAAAGTTTTCAGCGTGTCCGCCCCAATATCTTTTTCGTAAACAATTCCATTTGGACCAACGATGAACGTCTTCACGCCGGTCACGCGATATTGCGCCGGCGCCGCCGCCAAAGCGAAGCCGCCGATCATTGCGCCGTCCACCACAAAATCCATTTGGCCCATCGGCGCGGCTGGACCTTGCCCCTTCAGGACTTTGAAATAATAGCCGTGATAAGGCTGGGGCTGCGATTTTTGCGTGTAACCCTGCTCGAGCGCTTTCGCGATTCCCTGACCGACCGGACCACCCCACGACCCATCTCCATTTTGCCAGGCGAGTCCGTCATGTTTCCCCGGTGTGCTGATAATCCTTTGCGCATACTGATTCACTTTTGCGTCGTCGTGCTTCTCCTGCGCGTATTCCTGTTGCGCCTCGACAAAGCCGCGACAAATCGCAATCGCATCCAACTCATTCGCGCCAACGCGCCGGTTCAATATTTCCTGACGCCCGGTCTTCGTGTCGAAGACCCATTTCCCTTTTTGTTTCACAATCGGAATCGCCAGGGGAAAATCGTCGTTGCCGACAGTCACGATTGCCTGGTTCGGGTTCTTCGGGTTCGTCCCAACGTTGGATTTTTCCTTTGCCTTCTCAGCAAACGCGGCGGCTTTGTTCTTGTCGGCAACAGGATCTTCTGAGCTGACAATGTCCGTGGCATCCGGTCCGAGAATTTCTTTTAAAGCAGGGACGTCAAACGAAGCCGCAGCTTGAACCAGACTGTCCGCCGCCTCTTTCGGGCTGTTGAATTGCTTTTGTGGCGCGACCGGGCTCGCCTCTTTCTTCGTTTCAGTCGCCGCCTGCACCGCAAGATCGACAACTCCGACAACGGTCAGTGCGATCAGAAAAATTTTGGTTGAACTCATAATATTGAATTTCCGTTTCATGGCTCTCTCTCCTTATCGTCGACGTCCGCCGCCTCCTCCTCGGCCACCGCCCCCTCCACGGCCACCACCGCCAAAGGAACTGCCGCGGCCACCACTAAATCCGCCACCGCCCATGCTGGATCCGCCGCGACTGCTCGCCGAGCGCGCCGAGTTTCCTCCGAATCCGCCGCCACCAAACGCGCTGCTGCTTGAACCAAATCCGCCACCGCCGGAAACGCTGCGATTACCGACCCGATCTCCCCCACCAAAGGAACTGCCGCCGCCGCCGAACGAGCTTCCGCCCGCGGGTCGAGTTGAGGCTCCGGCGCCACCGCCCGGCCGATTCCCGCCGCCGAAATTTCCGGCGCCGGCATTTCCAATTCCACTTCCGCCACCCGGCCGGTTGCTTCCAGACAAACCGGACAACCCCGATCCTCCGCTCGGACGATTACCGGCTAATGCGCCGCCACCGCCGGCGGGTTGCTGACGAGCTCTTCCACCAAATTTGTTCGCCGTCCCTCGGTCGCCGTAGGGCGCGCCGCCGCGATGCGACGGATTGTGCGACCATTTGCCGCCGCCACCTTGGCCGCGACCGCCATTGATTTGGTTTCGATTGCCGCCGGTATTGATGTTGTTCTTGTTGAAATTGTTGTTGTTGTTGATGTTCACGTCGCCGCCGTGCCAATCGCAATCGCCCCAACAGCCTCCCCATGCTGCCCCCATTGCGACACCCAGGCCGAAAGCCATCGCTCCGTAACCCACTGGATAAGCGTATGGATAGGGATAGTAGGGGGCCGCGCCGTAAACTACGGTCGGACTGTACTGCGGAACGTAAACGACCTCCGGATCCGCCGGTTGAATGACGATGACTTGCTTTCCACTCTCAACCGTTTGCGTTTCGACTTTTTGTTGCGCGGTGGTTTTCAAATTCCCAGTGCCTTGCGCTTTGGCGCGCATGCGCTGAATCGCGTCCATCACGTCAGATTGTTGGGCGAGGAAAGCGTTTCCCAAATCCATCGTCCAAGAGACGTGATCGCCCAACTGTTTGACCACATCCGGAAACGCCGCCAGGGCCTGAACGCTCGCATCCAAAGATAGTTTTGCCACCGCTTCCGCGAGCGCTTTGTCCTTCAAAGTCTTGTTGTTCGCCATCCACTGTTGAAGCTGAATTATTTCCAACGGATAAGTTGAGGCGGCCAGGACCTGCGCGACCAGCGGATCGGGATAAAGAGCTATCGGGGCGACGAGCGAATCGAGCTTATCGTTCGGAATTTTCGCCGCGCTCGGCACGGCCGCCTGCGCGGTTGGGGCCGTCGTGGTTTGCGCCGGTTGCGTCTGGGCCTGCGTCGTAACCTGCTGTGCGCGCAGCAATGACGAATTGAATGCGACTGTCGTCATGCAAACAACGGCGGCAATGATATGAGCCGGCCGAATTGAGAAAGTGCGTCCAAGCTTTGGTAACTTCATGGTGGTTGGTTTTTCGCTGCGATTTTCCGATTGATACGGAACGCTTCAAGAGTGCCGAATCAGCGGGCCGCCAGGTATGGGACTTTGGGCTTATGTCGGGACGATCGAGCCGTCGCTTCAAAAATTAATCTGGTGAGTCGTCTTCTTCGTCATCGTTGGTCTCCTGCCAGGTCTTGTCAGGATTGTAACGATCCATCGATTGGAATGTCTTGAGGGTGTCAGGTCCGAGGTCTTTTTGATAAACGATCCCGTCGGGGCCAACGATGAATGTCTCCACGCCAGTCACCCGATATTCAGCCGGCGCTGCCGCCAGAGCGAATCCGCCGATCATCGCGCCGCCGATGACAAAATCCATTTCGCCCATCGGCGCGGCTGCTCCCTGGCCTTTCAACACTTTGAAGTAATAGCCGTGATACGGCTTGCCAGCGGTTGCGGTATAACCCTCTTCCAGCGCTTTCGCGACTTCATCGCCGACCGGCCCGGCCCAAGTGCCGTCCGAATTTTGCCAAGCCAGTCCGTCATGTTTTCCGGGCGTGCTTAGAATGTGCTGCGCGTACTGATTCACTTTGGCGTCGTCGTGCTTCTCCGCTGCATACTCGTGCTGCGCTTCGACATAACCACGACAAAGCTCAATCGCGTTCAATTCGTT
>CAZFZG010000084.1:0-10314 GCA_964523205.1 uncultured Chthoniobacteraceae bacterium
GCAGGAAAAAAGATCCCGGTGAATCTGGTGATGGTGGCGGAAGGCGAAGAGGAGATCGGTTCGCCGCACATCAAACAGCTGGCGCATCGGCCAGAAGTTCGCGAACTGCTCTCAAAATGCGTCGGCGTGTTTATGCCACACGCGACACAGGATCCCGATGGCGCGGTGACGATGAATCTCGGATCGAAAGGAGTGATTGAACTCGAACTCGTTTCCGACGGCGCCAAGTGGGGACGCGGTCCGGCCAAAGATGTGCATTCGTCATTAAAGGCAATGATCGACAGTCCGGCCTGGCGCTTGATTCATGCGCTCAACACCCTGGTGTCGGAAGACGGCAACACGATCAAGATCGACAATTATCCCAGGCCGCAACCGTTGAGCGCGGAGGAAAAAGCGATGATCGCGAAGGCGTCGCAGGTCCGGAGCGAAGCAAGCGCCAAAAAACAATTTAGTACGCAACGTTGGATCGACGATTTACCGTGGCAGCAGGCGAACGAACGATTGGAATCGCAACCGACGGTGAACATCGAAGGATTAGTCGGCGGTTACACCGGGCCGGGCGGAAAAACGATCTTGCCACATCGCGCGGTGGCGAAGATCGACATGCGTCTCGTGCCGGACATGAAAGCTGCAGACGCGTTGGCGGCGTTAAAAGCGCACCTGGCGAAGCGCGGCTTCGGCGATATCGAAGTGAACATGACCGGCGGTTACGATCCCACGAGCACGTCGAAAGATTCGGCGCTGATAAAGGCGCAGATTGCCGCATACAAAAATCTTGGCGTCGATCCCCTGTTCTGGCCGCGCAACGCCGGTTCGTATCCGGGTTATGTCTTCACCGGTGAACCATTGAAGCTCGCCGCCGGCCATTTCGGTCTTGGTCACGGCAGCGGGGCGCACGCACCGGACGAATATTACGTCATCGAATCAGCGAATCCGAAAATCCAGAGCTACGACGGCGCGGTTATGTCGTTCGTCGAGTATCTCTACGAGCTGGCGAAGTAAGTCGCCTTAGCGAATTAATTTCGCGTCGAGGTTAATCTGCGCGCCGGCCAGAACCACTGAGACCGGACACGTTTTCTTGGTGTGCTCGGCTTGCTCGCGAAATTTTGCTTCGTCGATTCCGGGCACCTCAGCTTCAGTCTTCACGTCGATGGTCGTGATCTTTGGTCCGCCGCCGACCATTTCCAGTTTTACAGTTGCAGTTGTGCTGATTCGTTTCGCCGGATGGCCGGCTTTTTCGAGATTGGCGGAAAGCGCCATTGAATAACAACCCGCCTCCGCTGCTCCAATCAGTTCTTCGGGGTTTGTTCCCCTGGCTTCTTCAAAGCGGGACGAAAACGAGTAGGGCCCTTCAAACGCGCCGCTGCCGAGTTTCATTGTCCCCTTCCCCTGTTTCAAAGTCCCCTCCCAAACCGCCGATCCATTTCGTGTCGCCATATTTTCCTCCTTCGATTTGTTACTCGTTATGCTTCGCGCGCGAGACGCGCCAGCGCAAGTCAGGCCGCCTTCCCGGCGGCTGCGTCATGACGTCGCCCCAGCCACCAGCCGTTTACCGCCCAAAGGATTGCGCCCAGCGCACCAAGTAACGCCAACGTCTGCACGCCGAACCCCGCCCGCTCGATCGCGCTTTGCAGCTGCGCGACTGCGGCGTCTGCCCCGCGATAAACCGGCACGTCGACGAAGTTCTTTGCTTTGTACTTGGTCTCCTTGTTCATCGGCGTCCAAAGCATCTCCCGGCCGGGACGAACAAATGCGTACTCCCCGCTTCGACGCAGAACTATCACGACCGCGAGGACCGCGAAAGTGTTCCATAGCGCCAGGGCAACAAACCCGAAGAAAATTGCGACCGGAATAATCGTAAGGAGGACCACGAGACCCAAACGCGAAGCGATCCTGCCCGTGATGAAGAGCTGCGCCAAGATCGTGAGACTCTGCACAATCCAGTCGATTCGTGCAAAGACGCTTGTGCGCGTCTGCGTATCCGCGAACGTCGTCGCAACCAGCCGCAATTGTTCGAAATACAGAAAGGTGTTCGCAGTCGCCAACAGAGCGACATAGGCGGCAATCCCGAGTAGGTACGGTGACCCAAGGACGATTGTGATTCCGGCGAAAGGGTTTCCGCCCAGCGCGCGATCCCGTGTTTGAGGTTCACCTTCACCGCCGTCCGGCCGAGGTTCAGGAGCACCTTTCCAAAGGCGGATCAGGATTGCTTGCAAGACGACCGCTAAAACAAACAGCACCGCCCCGACAAAGAGGATGCCGGCGTTCCCGATGGTCCGCGCGGTAAAATCGGTGAACAGCGGTCCGGCGAGGGCGCCCGCAGTTCCACCCGCCGCGATTACTGGGAAAAGCCGTTTCGCCTGTCCGGAATCGAAAAGCTCAACCAGAAAGCTCCAAAAGACGGAGACAAGGAAGAGGCTGAGCACACTGATGAAGACGTAGAAAAACTGCGCGATGGCTACACTTTGCCGCTGGGCTTGCAGAAGGCCGCCAACGATTGCGAGCGCGACCGCCACGAAGCCGTAAATAAGCGGAAGAAAAACGCTCCGCCTGATTTTCGCGACGATTGTGCCGTAGAGTGGAACGATCACCAACGACACGATCCAGGTAGCAAGCCAGAGATTGGCGACGCGATCACGCCCGAGAATCGTGCCAAACGTTTCCCGCAACGGTCGCACGGCGAAATAGCCGCCGAGCACGCAAAAGAAGAGGAAGAACGCAACAACGACCGATGGCAATTCACGGCGCTCGACGGATGTAAGGGCCGAGAATATCCGACCTGTCACGGATGGGCGGTTTGAGGAGCGCTCCACTGTAGAGGCCCTGGACTAGCCGTGCTGCTTATGCCACTGCGCGAGCACCGAGGCTTCACGCTCAGATGTCAGACCGGCGCGCAGTTTCGCTTGTCGATCTTGGGAAAGCGATTTGAACCAAGTGAGCGTGTCGCGCGCGGTTTCGCCAAGCGGACGGAAGGTCAAACCTTTCGCCAGCGCCTTGTCGATCTTCGTCCGTGCGAGTCCGCTCTCTTTTCCAGTCCAAACCGGCATGTCCGACCACGGCTCAATCTTTTGCTGAGTCAGGAAATCTTCGCTGACCCAAGCGAATGTCGCGCTCGATTTTTCAGCGTCTTTGATTCCGTCGAGCATTCCGCCAATTCCAAGCGGTTTGGCCGGACCAGTCGCGTGGTAGATTCCAGTCTCGCGATTTTCCACCATTCGAATTGTCCATTCGGCCAAATCGCGCGCGTCGATGAACTGAACCGGATCATTCGGATTGCCTGGCGCTACAACTTCGCCGCCCAGATCGATCCGCACCGGCCAGTAAGTGAAGCGGTCGGTCTCATCGCGTGGACCCACAATTAATCCCGGCCGAATGATCAATGTCTCCCCGGGGAACCACTTTTCGGCTTCCTTTTCCGAAAGCGCCTTGAGCGGCCCGTAAGTCTTGTAACCAGACGCTTTCATTGCTTCGAGTGTTTCCTTGTACGGATCCGCACCCTGATACTTTTCAGTCGGCGCATTTTCGTCAACGCCGGTTTTGACTTCGCCGTAGACTGAGATCGTGGAGATGAAAACGTAATGATCGACGTTTCCTTTGAGGATTTGCGCGGCATCGCGGACCCAGGCCGGCAACGTGGTCGGATTGTCGACCACCACGTCCCATTGTCGATTCTTCAACGCGTCGAGCTTGCCATTGCGATCGCCGATTAGCTGCTCGACTTCCTTGGGCGTTTCGCCCGGATGTGTCTTTCCGCGATTGAACGTTGTGATCTTGTGGCCGCGCTTAAGCGCATACTCGATTTGAAACGGGCCGGTAAAGCCCGTTCCCCCTAAAATCAAAATGCGAAGTGGTTTCACAGCTTTCTCAGCAAATAAAGGTGTCGATCTAGTGCCGAGCGCAATGGCGCTGGCCGCAGAGACTTTGATGAATTCGCGCCGGGTGGTGCCGTTCATAGTTGGCGATTACCAACGCAGGTTTATGGCTCCAATCAACGAACAAAATGACGCGATCCCCGGCGCCCCCTTTGATCCCACGGCTGGAGAAATCAGGCGACCGCCTGACCCAAAACAAGGCGGCAAATGATTGGTTGTCGCCTCGTCCTGGCAGCGATTTTAGTCTCTTTTTGAGCACCTTCGGATACTAAGGAAAAAGTCGGTTTTTTTCGAAAAAAACCAGTTGCGTCAGCATCGATCCTGCTCGATATGGGGCGCTCCTTATGCGAAAAATTGGACTCCGTTTCCCCCATTTTGCCCTGATTACCGGCTCAATCCTGGTTGCTGCGACCGCGGCCCGCGGCCAGATGGTCGCGTCAAGCAAAGGCCGATTCATTTTTAGGGACGCCAACGGCAAGACCGATTCGGCCGAGATCGTCACGACTTACGCTCCCAAGAAAATTTTCCAAGCCGTTGCCAAGCCGGACCCATCGATCAATCCAAGGATGCTGCGCGCCGCTACTATCGCCGAGGAACGCGCCCATGCCCATTCGCGCGAGCGTTGCTGGCACTACGTGAAAGAGGCGTTGCTCTCTTCCGGCGCCGTGAGCTCCTATCCCGACAGCGTTTACGCGAAGGACGCCGGAAAAGAGCTGGTCAATCGGTACGGTTTCAGGAGGCTTCCGGTGCGCGACCCCTACAAAGCGCCGGTTGGTTCAGTGTTGGTCTATAACGCCAAAAATGGCGCAGGCCATGTCGAGATCAGAACCAAGCACGGTTTTGCCAGCGATTTTCGCTCCAAGATTCCTTCGCCGCGGCCATTGATTGGCGTCTACTCGAAGCTGTAAACCGCAACCGTCGACCTGGCTAAAATCGACGGTCGTCTCAGCGGCCAAGTCGGCCTAAAGGATTTCTAACGATACCGCCGGTGGGACCAGTTGCCGGCGCGTTGTTCGTGAAAGTCATCGCGCCAGTTGAACCGCCAGTCGTTGTTTTCGCCGGTGCTGGCGGCGTGAAAGTGATCGACTGAGAATTCGTGATGTTCGGCTGGGAAACGGCCGGAGCGTTTGGCGGAATCACTTTCACATTCACGAAAGGCGGATTCGAGTTCGCCCAAGTGAGCGCCTGACTTTTGGTCTCAAAAAATTTATCAATTACAATCGCATTTCGCTCGTTAGTCGT
Organism: uncultured Chthoniobacteraceae bacterium; assembly: GCA_964523205.1. GTDB lineage: Bacteria > Verrucomicrobiota > Verrucomicrobiia > Chthoniobacterales > UBA10450 > AV40. Next base: position 5,115 of record CAZFZG010000084.1, read on the forward strand.
GCGCCCCGACTTTCGCGCAGCTTTGCGATTCTGGACGGCGGTGCCGGTGTCAACTGCGCTCAAAGTCGTCCCGTCGGGAAGAACGACTCGACTACCGTAGGGGATTCTTCGCGGATCGACCGCGCAATGCCCCTGCTCCAAACGCTGACCGGTGGCGGACTTGTGTTGTCGCGTGAAGCAGTCCGACCCGTGGCCGCCGCGGGCCCAATAAACCGTGACCCGTGCAAGAAGTGAATTATCGCGGGCATAGGCACCAAGAGCGCCAGGTAACGCGCTGACTACGATTAGAAATGTGAACGCCGTTAGTTTCAGGTTCATGTTCTCTCCTGAGCTGCTCCAAGAACGGAATTCAGCGGCAGCCCGAGCTCGAGCTTGTTCGAATCAAACTTTGGCAGCGCCGGCAGCGCGTCTTGTTTCGGCGGCGCCTTGGAGGGGAGCTGGGAATCGTTCGATTCGGCAACGTTGCCCTTGGTTTCGTCCTGCCTTCCTGGCTGGACGATCCGCACGGTCATAAACTGCGGATGAGCGTTCGACCACGAAAGCGCCGCTTGTTTCGATTCGAAGAAACGATCGATCACAATGGCGTTTTTCTGCGCGGCATTCCGGCCGCAGGCGCGGGCCGCTGTCCGCTTCACAACGCCAGGACCGCTATCGACCGCCACACATTCCGTGTCGGGGAAGACGACCCGACTTCCATAGGGGATTCGTTTCGGATCAACCGCACAATGACCAGCACGCAATCGCGCGCCGTTGGAACAAGCGCGGAGCCGACCTTCGCCTGGCCAGTAGACCGTGATCCTTGCAAGAAGCGATTCTTCGCGCGCAAACAGCGAAGCCACACCCAAAAAAAGAAAAGCAAACGTTGATGTTAAGAATCTTATACCCATAAATCAGACGAAACCACCCAGAGGCGTATTCGACGTAACCCGCAGAACAAGCGGGCTTTTTTAATTAAGAATCGGGCAAGACCTGTAAAGTGGTTTTCCGTTCAGCGCAAATTTTTTTTGGGGTTATTACGGTTCTGTCATGAAAAACGAGTTTTGCCTTGCGAACTGGCATGTTCCCTGCGATTGAAATCCGCGTGCGACCCGGGACCGTCTTTACCGTTTTATGCGCGGGAGGATTCGCCCTCTGCGCGGCGGTTCGCGGTGAAGGATTCGAGCAATCGACCAAGAAGTTTGTCTACCGAGACGCTTCCGGCCGCGTCACCTCCGTAAAGATCATTCGCCATTATTGGTCCAAGCCGATCATTCATCCGTTTGCCAAGGTTGATCCGCGCCTCGATCCAAAACTCACGCAGGCTGCTACCTTAGCCGAAGAGCGCGCCCACGCTCATTCGCAAGCGTCCTGTTGGCATTACGTGAAGCACGCCCTCTTTTCCGCGGGCGTTATCAGTTCCTATCCAAAGACTGCCTACGCGGCCGAAGCCGGGGATGAATTGATGCGCAGTTATGGATTCAAGCGATTACCAATCCACGATCCCTACAAGGCGCCGGTCGGCGCAGTCCTCGTTTACGGAGACAAGAATCACGGCCACGTCGAAATCCGGACCAAAGACGGATTCGTCAGCGATTATCACAGCAAATATCGCTGTTTTTATCGGCTGATTGCCGTTTACGGAAAATTCGGCAGCTGAAAATTTACGCGGGTAGCGCGGGTTCCGAAGAATCGAAACGGTAACCAATTCCCGGCTCGGTTTTAATTAAACGCAGCTTTGCCGGATCCGATTCGATCTTTTGCCGCAAATGCGTGACGTAAACACGCAAATACTGCCGATGTTCCTCGGATTTGGGCCCCCAGATCTCGCGCAGAATGTGACGATGCGTCAGAACGCGGCCCGGATGTTTGACAAACAGTCGCAGTAACGCGTACTCGGTGGCGGTTAATTTAATTTCTTTCCCGCTGCGCGTTACGACATGCGCGGTTAGATCGACAATCAAGTCGTCGTGTTTGAATACAGAAACTTCTTCCGTTGGCCGAGTTTTCCGCTGAGCGGCGCGTAAGCGCGCAAGTAGTTCCGGCGCGCTAAATGGCTTTGTTACGTAATCCTCAGCACCGGCGTCGAGCGCCGCGACCTTCTCCTGCTCATCATCGCGCACGGTCAAAACAATCACAGGTGTCTCACTCCATTCACGCAACCGCTTCAAAACCTCAATACCTTCAAGGTCGGGCAAGCCAAGATCGAGAAGAACAATGTCTGGCCGACGCCCCGCAATTTCTATTAACCCTTGCTGGCCCGTTTCTGCCTCATGCACATCGTAATTTTCGCCTTCCAGAACGACCCGCAGGAGCCGGCGAATTTGAACTTCGTCGTCGACGATCAGCGCGACCGGTTTCATGCCGTCGCTTCAGTCGGCAACTGCATTGGTTTCCCAATAGGAAGGCGAATCGAGAAGCGGGCGCCGCCACCCCCATCCCGATTTTGGACGACAATTTCGCCGCCGTGCGCCTCGACCAGTTGACGAGCAATCGAAAGGCCAAGGCCGAGGCCGCCCGTTGGTTTGCCGCGGCCGCGATAAAACTTCTCAAAGATTTTTGTTTCCTCGCCAGGCGCAAGGCCGGGCCCATGATCTGCTACCGAGAAGACGATCGTGGCATTGTCGCGCGCTATGCTCGCTTCGATCTGGCCCGTGTGCTTTGCGTAGGTCGCGGCGTTCGAAAGCAAAGTTACCAACGCTTGCTCGATAAGATCGGCGTCGACTGAGATGGTTTGCAAATCTTTGGCGATACTGACCGTGACCGCACTTTCATTTAATCCCGCACGCGAAATCGCTTCACGCAAAAGTTCGGCCGGATCGCACCATTCCCGGACCGGTTGAAGAAGGCCGGATTCCAATCGGGTCGCATCGAGCAGGTGATCAACTGTGCGAGTCAGGCGCCGGACCGCTTGCCGCAATTCAGCGTGGTCGGGCTTTGATTGCTGCAACGCGACAGACATCGCCGCCAGCGGCGTCTTGAGTTCATGCGAAACCGAATCGAAAAGCGCCTTTTGTAATTTCTCCGACTGGCGCGCCAGTTGCGCGGCCCTGCTTTCTTCCAGCGCACGCTCCTTGTTTAAGAAAAGAGCCAATTGCGCGGCAAACGCGTCCAGTAACTCGCGCTGCTCCAAGGTCGGCGGCGCGTCGAGGCGGACAGTGAGCACGCCTTCGCCTCGATCCCCGGTAATTAGAGGAACGTGGAGCGACTCGGCATCCGGCAAAGTGTCGGTGGATTTTCCGGCGCTTTGTTTTTTCTGGAACGCCCAGACCGCGACGCTCTCGTCCTTACTTGATGGCGCAAAAGTGCTGGCCGCGTGACGTGACAAACCTCCTTCATCCCGCAACCAGATCGCCGCGTCGGCCTGAAAAGATTCTTTGATCAAAGCAACGACCTTTGGTAGCGCCTCCGCCAAATCACGACTCGCAGCGAGGGTGCGAGTTAATCGGTAAAGCGCAGTCGCGCGTTCTTCTCGACGCCGCTCAGCTTGCTCGCGCTCGCGCAATTTCGTCGCCAGGTGAGCAATCACCAACGCGATGACGAAATACGCGCCGAACATCATGAAATCTTGAAACTGGCTGATGTAGAAAGTGAAACGCGGCGGAATGAACAAAAAATCCCAGAGCACTGCGCTGAGGGCGGCGAGAAACAAGGTCGGCCACCTGCGCAGGCGCATTCCAGCGAGGACGACCGCGAGCAAATAGAAAAGCGCGATCGCCCAGTAGCCGGTGAAATCGAAAACTGCCAGAGAAACACCTGTTACAACCGCAGCAATCGCAAGCGCGAAACCAAAATCCCGCCAAGGCGCGCGAGACAGTCGATCTTCGATCGATTCGTACCGTGGTTGCGCCGATTCCTCCGCCGGAATCATGTGGATGTCGATGTTGCCGCTGTTGCGCAACAGCCAGCGCAGCGGACCGCGTTTCCAAAAGGCCCAACTTGTTCCGAGCGGCTTCCCAATTACGATTTGCGTTACATTATGCTGACGCGCGATGCGCAAAAGAGCTTCACCCACATCGGTTCCGGGCGTTGAAATAACTTCAGCGCCGAGTTGTCGCGCGAGCGCGAGATAACGCGTCAAGCGCGTTTGCTCTTCCGGCAAAAGCGTGCGGGGCTGTTCGATGTTCGCGACAATCCACGATGCTTCCATCGATGACGCAAGGCGACGAGTGTAGCGAATCAAACGTTCCGAATACGGACTCGCGCTGACTGCGACCAGCAACCGGTCGCCGCTTTTCCACGGACCTGCGATTTTCTCCTCCGACATGATGTCACGCAAACTGCGATCGACATGTTCGGCGACGATGCGCAGCGCCATTTCGCGCAGCGCGGTGAGATTGCTCTCCTTGAAAAAATTCTTGGCCGCCCATTTCGCGCGTTCCCCCAGGTAAACTTTTCCTTCCGCCAAGCGCGTCAGCAATTGCTCGGGCGTTAGATCGACAAGAACGATTTCGTCGGCGAGATCGATTACTGAATCGGGAACCGTTTCGCTGACCGTCACGCCGCTGATTTGGCGAACCGTGTCGCTTCGACTCGCGACGTGTTGCACGTTCAACGTTGTGTAAACGTCAATCCCGGCGTCGAGCAGCTCGAGCACGTCCTGATAACGCTTCGGGTGACGCGATCCCGGCGCGTTGGTGTGCGCCAACTCATCCACGACCGCGAGTCCGGGATGCCAGGTGAGGATTGCGTCGAGATCCATCTCGCTCAACTTGGTCTCGCGGTATTCGATCTGCGCTCGCGGCATGATCGGCATTCCTTCGAGCAACGCTTCGGTCTCTTTGCGCCCGTGCGTTTCGACAATGCCTACCACGACTTCGCAGCCTTCCGTTTGCTTTTGTCGCGCGGCTTGCAGCATGGCGAAGGTCTTGCCAACGCCGGGCGACATGCCGAAAAAAATCTTCAGTTTGCCGCGCGTGGCTTCGGCTTCTTCGCGCTTCAGCTGCGCCAGAAGCGCATCTGGGTCAGGCCGTTCGGCCTCGCTCATGGAAGAAGTTTATCCACGATTACCGTTACGGCGAATAAGTCGGCTTCCAGAAGGTTACCACCAGTCCGCCAAGAACGATCAACGTGCCCCCAGCGAGGATCGGCAGATTCGGCAGGGTGCGGAAGAAAATGAAGTTGATGATTTGCCAGACCACGAAAAGCGTCGCGATATAAAGCCCGACCACGTGCCGGAACTCAACCGGCGCAAGATTGAGTGAGGTTCCATATCCCAAGAGAA
>CAZFZG010000085.1:0-2951 GCA_964523205.1 uncultured Chthoniobacteraceae bacterium
ATTTCTGCGGTAGCGACTTCGCAGATAACGAAGCGCCTGTTTTTCGAATGGCTCGCGTTACTTGTCGGTGCATTGTTTGAGCAAAGCGATTCTACTGCTCGACAAATAAGCTACAACCCCGATCCTGTTTCCGACTCAAACCCGCAATGCCTGTGCGGGATCGACACGGGCGGCCCGGCGGGCGGGAAGGAAGCAGGCGAGCAGCGCAACGGCGAGCAAAATAATTAATGCCAGGCCGAAAGCGACCGGATCGCGCGGACTGACTTTATAAAGGAGATCGCCCATTAAGCGGGTGAGTGGAAGCGCAGCGATTCCGCCGACTGCGATTCCCGCGACCGTTAACCGCAATCCGCGCGAAAGAACCAGTCGCAGAATGTCTCGCGCTCCCGCGCCGAGCGCCATTCGCATACCGAGTTCGCGCGTCGTTTGCGCAACCGAATACGACATAACAGCATAAAGTCCGATCGCGGCCAGGAACAACGCCATCGCGCCGAAAACCGCGATCAAGTTTGCGGCCAGCCGCTGCGTGTAGCCTTTCCGATCTACTTGCTCCTGGACGCGGAATGGGGCGGTCGGGGCCAACGTGGAATCGAGCGCATGCACTTCGCGGGCGAGCACATTCCGAATCGCGTTCGGAGTTTCGCGCGTGCGGATTAGAAGACTATTGCTCACCGAAAAATTCTGTCGCACCGACACGTAGAAGAATGATCTCGGTGGCTCGAGCTTCGTGTCATAGTTCACGTTCTTCGCCACGCCGACAACCTGGAGCCGGCGATCCTTCATTTTGATGCGTTGTCCGATCGGATCTTTTCCTGGCCAGTACTTCGCACCCATTGTTTCATTGATGATCCCTACCGGCAGCGCGTTCTCGTTGTCGGTGCGTTGGAATTCGCGACCGGCGACAATCGGAATACCCAACGTCTTGAAATAATCCTCGCCCACTTCGATGTAGGACAAACTTGTTATTTCGTCGGGCGCGGGTTGATAGCCGTCAAATTCCAGGCGCGCTTCTGAGAAAACCCCGTAACTAAACGGCATCAACCGCGCAAGAGTCGCCGATTCAACTCCGGGAATTTCGCGAACGCGATCGAGTAACTGTGTATGGAAAGACTTGGCGCGTTCCAAATTGTATCCCGCCGAGAACAAATCGGCGCCGGAAACAATCACATCGGTGGAAAAACCGGGACTGGCGTTTTGTATTCGCTGCGCGCTCTGCAAAAGCAAACCCGCGCCGGCGAGCAGGATAAAGCTCAGCGAGACCTGAATCAAAACGAGCGCGGAACGCAATCGCGATCGGCCTTTGCCGCCGGCGACGCCGCTGCCTTCGATTTTGAGTGCACCGGAAAGATCGACATGACTCGCCTGGAGCGCGGGCATGAGCGCGAAGAGCATTGTCGATCCAATGCAAATCGCGGCGCTCACGACCAAAACGCGCCAGTCAATTTGTCCGGAAAGATCAATTATGGTCCCGGCCATGGGCACGGGAAACGCCAGCACGAGCGCGTTACGGCACCAGTAGGCGACCGCGATTCCGCCGCCGGCGGCGATGAGCGAAAGGAGCAGACTTTCGGTGAAAAGTTGTTTGATCAAACGACGGCGTCCCGCGCCGAGCGCAAGCCGCATTGTCATTTCATGGCGGCGGAGCAACGATCGCGCGAGTAAAAGGTTGCTGACGTTGGCGCAGGCGATGAGCAGAACAAAAAATGCGACCGCCATCGTGATGGCGAGCGTCGAGGTCATGTTGCCGGCTTGATTGAACGGCGTTTTCCACAACGGCAAAATCGAGAGGTCGCGACCGCGATTTATTTCCGGGTAATCTTTTTCCAAGCGTTGCGAGATCGCGTGCAACTCAGCGTTCGCTTGCTGGCGCGTGACGCCAGGTTTGAGAAATGCGAAGCCTTCTATCCAACGCGCCCCACGATCTTCGAGTTTGTAACCGGTCGTGTCGAACGTCTCCTGCATTGACGTTGGCACCCAAAAACCAAACGAATATCCGATGAACGTACCGTGAAATCTTTCGGGCGTAACGCCAATGATTGTGTGCTGGACGCCATTCAGATATTGCAGGCGTCCGATAATGTTTGGATCGCCGCCATAACGGTCCTTCCATGTCCGGTAACTGATCACCGTCACCGGATGCGCATTGCGGCCTTCGCCTTCCTCGGGGCGAAAGCCGCGTCCGAGAAATAGCTTCACTCCAAGCGCATCGAAATAATTCGCGGAAACGATTCCGCCCGGAACGCGTTCCGCGCGGTCGCCCACGCTCAGCGACGTGCCCATGATCCGATCGATGATGAACGATTCGAAGAGCGTGGAATTCTTTTCGTAATCGAGGAACTCGGGATAGGAGAGTCCAGTGTAGCCGGGTGTGCCGCGCGTTGTCGCATTCAACGCGAACATGCGGTCTTGATGCGCGACCAGCGGATATGGGCGAACGAGAATTCCTTCGATCCAGCTCAAGACCGCGGCGTTGGTTCCAATTCCAAGCGTAAGACAAAGGATTGCAAGGATTGAGAACCCCGGTGTCCGCAGAAGCATGCGCGCGCCGAAGCGAATATCCTGAACAAATTCGTCCGCCCAACGCCAAACGCGTTGCTCGCGCGCAGCTTCCTTGATTTGTTCGACGCCGCCGAATTCGCGCAACGCGGCATTGCGCGCGTCGGTCGCTGACATTCCGGCCGTAATGTTTCGTTCGGTCAAAAGATCGACATGTTGCTGAATCTCTTCCGTTATTTCGGCGTTGCGGCGACTCTTTCGAAACAATCCAAACAAACGCGAAAACCAGGCGCGGACTCGCGGCATAAATCTCTTAGGCCCCCGACAAAACGAAATCGATTCCCTTGGTGATGCGCAACCAATGTTCCTTTTCCGCCGTGAGCTGTTTGCGTCCCGCCGCGGTCAATTTGTAATAGCGCGCTTTGCGATTGTTTTCCGACACGCCCCAGTCGGCT
>CAZFZG010000085.1:3051-10284 GCA_964523205.1 uncultured Chthoniobacteraceae bacterium
GGTCAATTTGTAATAGCGCGCTTTGCGATTGTTTTCCGACACGCCCCAGTCGGCTTTGATCAATCCCTGGGCTTCAAGCCGATAGAGCGCGGGATAAAGCGAACCCTGCTCCACGTGGAGAATGTCTTTCGACATCTGATGAATTCGATCGGCGATCGCCAGGCCGTGTCGCGGATCGTGCTGGAGCGCTTTGAGGATCAACATGTCGAGCGTTCCGTAAACCAGGTCGGGTTTCTCCTTGGCCATAAAGTCTTTTAGCCTAGACAGTCTTGGTGAGAGTCTGTTCAATCTTTCCCTAGACTGTCAACAGGAGAGGTTCCTTCGAAATAGTTAGATCGACCCAGCCGAAGCCTAGATCAGCGTCGAAAACTCGTGCAACGCAGATTTCAATTCGTTGATGTCGATTGGCTTGGTTAGATGTTTGGAAAAACCGCTGCGCCGGCTCCGAGCGACGTCTTCTTCTTGACCAAAGCCGCTGACCGCGATGCCGTAGGTGCCACCGTGCGCTTTGAAGCGATCCATAAGATCGTAACCGTTACCGTCGGGAAGTCCCAGGTCAGTCACTAATACGTCGCATGCCGAGAAGAGCAGCTCGGCTTCGCGAATGGTTTCGGCGGTCTCGACAGCGTAACCTGCTTTGCGCAAGAGCGCCGCGAACGTGCGCAATGTGTCGCTGTGATCTTCGACGAGCAAAATTCTTGGCTTAACCTCATCGGTATCGGCCATGAATGTCGCCTGCGAACGCTCGACCGATCTGGATCTTCGCTGCTGCTCCGCGAGCGGCAATTCCAGAGTGAAAACGGCGCCATGACCGCGCCCGGCGCTTTCGGCCGTAAGCTTCCCGTGATGCGACTCGGCGATGGTGCGCGCGATCGTGAGTCCGAGACCAAGGCCAGCTCGTGATTCCATCAATCGGCGGTCGCCCTGTTCGAACGGCTGAAAGATTCTCTCCAAACTCTCGGCGTCAATTCCACAACCGCTGTCTTTCACCGAAAGGCGGAGCGAGTCTGAGCCTCCTTCAAGTTCGAGGTCGATTCGGCCGTGTTCGGGCGTGAATTTGAGGGCGTTGCCTACAAGATTGTTGATGACCTGATGCAACCGAATCGCTGCGCCGATAACGAGAGTCCGGTCATTGCGCACTTGAATGTCGAGCGCGATATTTTTCTGCGCGATCTGCTCCTGAAAAAGAGGAAGCGATTGACGAAGCACTTCCGCAAGATCGACAAGGTCAAGATCGAGATCGAGTTTTCCGTGAACGGCGGAGGAAACGTCCAGAAGGTCGTTGATGAGCGTTGTTTCCATCTCCAAGTTCCGACGGACCATGCCGAAGGCATCGCGAATCGCGGGAGAATCCGATGCGCCGGCGTGATTTCGTAATTCGCCCTCAATCAAATCGATTCCCGCTGCAACGGGAGTAAGCGGCGTGCGCAGCTCGTGGCTCAACACCGCTATGAATCGATCCTTGGCTTCGCTTTCCGCCTCCGCTTTCAAGCGCAGGGTTTGTTCGTGCACGACCTGGCTTAGGGTCGGCAGCCGTACGATGCTTGGCGCGATCCGGAAAAGGATGATTGCAGTCGGCACCGAGGCGAGGGCGGTGATCGCCTTGATTATGGCGGAGATCGGATAAAACGGTTTCCAGACCGTAATGATCTCCATTAAATGGGTCAGGCCACACGCAATGATGAACGCTCCGAAGCAGACGAACATCCAGTCGAAAGGAAGATCTTTCCGTTTGCGCATGATTCCGAACACGAGCGTCATCGGGATTGAAACGTAAGCGGCGAATATGAGCGCGTCGGAAATGACGCTTGTCCAAAGAATTCCCGGGTCCCAGGAATAGCAGTGCCCGTGCGGCATGAACCGATCAATGTCGAACAAGTCGTTCATTTGCCTCAAGAGATTAGGATCGGCGTCCTCCTAAGCTTAGTTCGCGCCGCGAGAGGTCAAAAAAAGGTAGAATCTGGCGTTTGAGGTCAGGGAGCTAGGCGCCAATTAGTCGAATAATCATAATGACTACGCCTAGTGTAATCAGCGCCAGCCCGACGTAGACGATGAGATCTTGAACCCGCGCCCGCTGAGCGGCCCGCGCGTACGGAATCCCGGTAAACGTGACCATGGTGTAAAGCGGCAAGTAAATTCCCGGCAACACGGCTTCGAGGAAGTGGTCGAGTTTCTTCTTGGCCCGAAATGTTTTCGACGCGGTCTTGTCGCGCATCTCGATAAAATTTCCAAGCGCGAGATCGGCCAGAGCATTGGCATTTACTTTTCGACGCCGGAAATACTCAGCGAATGCACCCTCTCGATCTTGTTCGCCAACCCCGAAAGCGTTCCCGGCCGTGGCGGTCGCAAACTGGGTCAGGCATTCGTCGAGCACGACGCAGTCTTCGAACGCCGCATTCATTCCCTGGCCGTAAAACGGTACGACCGCGTGGGCGGCATCCCCAACGAGGCAAACTTTGTCGCGATAAAACCACGGCGCGCATCTGATTGTGACCAGCGATCCGGTGGGATTGGTCTTGAAATCTTCGAGCAGATTGGGCATTAGCGGAACGGCGTCCGGAAATTCTTCTTGGAAAAACCGCCGGACATCATCATCGGTCTTGGTCGTGGCAAAACTGCGCGTTCCATCGAATTCCCAGAAGAGGGTGCAGGTAAAGGAGCCGTCCGGATTCGGCAACGCGATCATCATAAAACTTTTCCGCGGCCAAATGTGGAGGGCGTTTTTCTCCATTTGCCACGATCCGCTCGGCCCTGGCGGAATGGTCAACTCTTTGTAGCCGTGGGCCAGATAGCTCTCGTCGTATTCAAAATTCGGGATATCGAGCTGCATCGATTGACGCACGGCCGAGAACGCGCCGTCGACACCAATGACGCTGTCCGCCGCGGCGGACAGCGGTTGAGAGGTTGAGGTGTTGAGGAGTTGAGCAGTTGCGGAATCGAGATCAACGCCCGTGCATTTATGATTGAAGTGAACGCGCACGTTCGGGTAGCGCTGCGCAGCTTCGATTACCGTTGTGTTCAGCGCGGCGCGCCCGATTGAATTGATGTGCTTGTTTGGATCGACATCGTAGGGAACAAAAATTGGCGCTGATCCCGCGGCCGCGGGATGAATCATCCGGCCGCGCATCGGGATCGCGTGCTTCAAAACGTCATCCGAGATGCCGATTTGTTCGAGCGCGTTAATTCCGCGGGTTGAAAGAGCGAGATTGATCGAACGTCCGCCGACAAGGTTTCCCTCGCGCGGATCGCCCCGGCGTTCATAAAGATCGACATCGTACCCGCGCCGTCCGAGATACGCTGCGAGCAATCCACCCGCGAGACCGCTGCCGATGAGAACGAATTTCGTCACCTCTTCAGCATTCAATCAATCAGGAAACCAGGAAAGCAGGAAAAGAGATATCGTTTTTGGGATCAATGGGCCGCTCTAATCCAGAATGATGCGTTCGACGTGCGAGTAGATGTTGAATGACGGTGGCCGGAGGAAACCGACAAGCGTCTGGTTGCTTTCGCGTGCGAACTGCATTGCCAGACTTGAGGGCGCCGAGACCGAGGCGACGAACGGAATTCCGGCGGCCAGCGCTTTCTGCATGATTTCGAACGAAGCGCGACCGCTCACGAACAGGAGATGTCGATCCAACGGAAGTTTTCCGTCGAGGAAGGCGCGACCGATCGCTTTGTCGACCGCGTTGTGACGGCCAATATCTTCGCGAACGAACAACGCGTTGCCGCCGGAATCGAAAATGCCTGCGGCATGAATTCCGCCCGTGCGCGCGAAGTCTGACTGGTTGGCGCGCAGTTTGGCTGGCAGCGAAAGCAGCGTTGCGATGTCGATCCTGAACGATATCGATGTAATCGGCGGGAAATTTTGGCGTATCGCGTCGATGCTTTCTTTGCCGCACAAACCGCAGCTGCTCGAAATCATTCCTATCCGCTGTGTTGGATTGAGCCTGATCGTCGATGACGGATGAACGACTACGACGTTCTCCCGAGCACGCGCGGTAGCCGGTCGTGAAAAATTTTCTATCTTGTCGCGGCTGCGAATGATTGCCTCGGAGAGCAGAAATCCCGTGGCCAACTCTTCATCGTGACCCGGTGTTCGCATCGTCGTCGCCACTGTTGTGCGGCCAATTTGGATCTCGAGCGGCTCTTCGACAGTCAACTCATCGTGCTGATATTCGAGCAAGCCGTCGGGTAGACGGCGAATGATCTGCCCCGGTCCAATTCCGTCGGCTTTCATCGATCGAGCGCCAATGATATCATTCGCGCGGTGGAAATCTGTCACATTTATATTTCGGCCGGACACAATTTTGTCGGGCATCACGGGCAGGAGCCGGATGAATTTCCAATGGTTGAAGTCTCGTCGGCCGAATGCGTCGCTGGACGCGGTTTGCGGGGCGATCGCTACTTTGATCATCAAGAGAATTACAAGGGACAGATTACGTTTTTCTCTCTGGAGGTTTTTGACGAACTGTGTCGCGCGTTGCAAGTCGAGGGGGGCGTTTGTCCGAGTGCAGTCCGACGAAATGTTTTCACACGCGATGTCGATCTTAACGACCTGATCGGAAAGGATTTTGACGTCCAGGGCGTGCGCTTTCATGGAACCGAAGAGAGCCGGCCTTGTTACTGGATGGAGCGTGCCATTGCGCCGGGCACGAAAGAATTTCTACGCGGCCGCGGCGGCCTGCGTGCACGTATCGTGAGCGACGGCGTCCTTCGTTCGACCTCGCGGATTGCCGCGGCGACCGAATGACAATCAGTGCGGTGCTTCTCGCCGGTGGAAAGTCGCGCCGGATGGGACAGGACAAAGCGACCATGCTGTTTCGGGGCGCCCCGCTCTGGAGAAGTCAACTCGACCTCCTGCGCGGACTTGAGCTCGACGAAGTCCTCGTCTCCGCAGGAAGTGATCCGCTGTGGCGCCCGGCGGATGTCGAATTTGTGCCCGACCAGCAACCATCGCACGGCCCGCTCAGTGGAATTGGCGCGGCCCTGTCGCGAATCAAAAGCGATCATCTGCTTGCGCTCGCGATCGACACACCATTCATCACCGACGCCTACCTTCGAAGCCTGCGGGCGCGAATTGGTGCGGGCCGAGGGGTCGTCCCGATAATCGAAAACAGGGCCGAGCCGCTGGCCGCAATTTATCCACGTGAAGCCGAATTTGAGTTCACCTCTGCGCTTTCCGGCAACGATTTTTCGCTCCAGCCGCTGGTTGGCAAATTGATCGCGGTCGGAAAACTACGCCCGATACAGGTCTCAACTGAAGAGCGAGCGCTTTTCAGAAATTTGAACGAGCCGCCCGACCTCGGCATAGCCTGACAGCCTAAAAGCGCATCGAGTGCTGGCTGGCATTGTGACTGCTTTTAAATGCGTTGCATGAAACCCGAGCCGGCTCCACTGCGCCCGCACATCCACGGCCTCGAGCTGAAAGCTGTTCTGGTGGTGGACGACGACCAGCAGCTCGCTTCCGCGCTCCAGTGGATTCTCGCGGACGAAAATTTTCTGGTCGACGTTGCCTTTGATGGCGAGGAAGCGATGATGAAAGTTAAAGCGCACGAGTACGATGCGGTTATTTGCGACTTAAAAATGCCCAAGCTGCGGGGCGACGAATTTTATTTGAAGGCTATAGATGTGCGGCCGTCGCTGGCCGATCGGTTCATTTTCATCACCGGTTTCGCCGCCGATCCTCACATCGCGCTTTTCTTCAACAAGCACGAAGTCAAATACCTGGTTAAACCTTTCTCGATCTCAGTCCTGATCGATTGCGTCAAGCAGTTGCTCTGTTAGCCGACTCTTCGACGTTGGCGGTCCGCGTCGACTTCTCTATGCTGCCGGGCCGATGGCTGGCCGAACGCAACCGCAGAGAGTTTTTGGCTACGAACCGTCGCTCGATGGAGTCAGAGCAATCGCCGTGCTGTTGGTTATGGCAGGGCACCTGGGTCTCGTCTATGCCGGTGGACTCGGCGTCGACATTTTCTTCGTCCTGAGCGGTTACCTGATTACTGCGATCCTGGTTTCCGAGTTCTCCGCCAACGGGCGAATCAGTTTAACAAAATTCTATGCGCGGCGCGCGCTCAGAATTCTGCCAGCCGTAATTCTGCTGCTGGCCGCTCTAAATCTGCTCGTCACCATAACTCAGCCGACTGAACAGGCAGCAACGTTCCGATTAGACTCGCTCGGTGCTCTCTTCTACATCGCGAACTGGTTGCGAGCGTTCGGTCGCGATCTCGGGATCCTTGGCCATCTTTGGTCGTTATCGATCGAGGAACAGTTTTATTTTTTCTGGCCGATTACGCTGGCGTTTCTTTTGTCGCGCAAGCTGAGCGCGAACAAGATTGTCTGGTTGATTGGCTTGGCGGTCCTTTTGGTGAATGCGGATCGCATTTACTTTTATCACGGCATTGAGTCGTTCAACCGCATCTATAACGGTTTGGATACGCGGGCCGACACGTTGCTTATTGGGTGCGCTCTCGGTTTATCGGGTTACGAAATTCTCTCGCGTCGCGTCTTCGCGTTACTTGGATTAATCGGCGCTGCGTTTGTTGGTTACGTCTTGTTCCGGAGCTATCCAGTTCCAGCAAATTTGCAGGTGCCGTTCGGTCTGACTGTTGGCGGAACCCTGTTCGCCGTTGGTATTGCATTTAGTCTCGCCGCCATTCTGTCTAGTCCTCAAAATATTTTCGCCAGGCTCCTTCGAGTGCCGCCGCTGGTCTGGACCGGACGCATTTCCTACGGCCTCTACTTGTGGCATTTCCCCGTCTTTACTTTTGTCGCTGATTGGTTTCCCGCACTCGAACCGGCACTGTTGATGACGTTGAAAGTCGCCGGCACATTCCTTTGCGCAACGCTCTCCTATTACCTCCTGGAGCGCCCGTGTTTGAATTTCAAAACGAAATTCAGCGTGATCCGAACGCGTGTCCCAACATCGCCAAGTCCGGTGCAGTCTGTTGGCTATTGATGGTGGCTTAGGATTCGCGCGAAGCACCAGACCTCATGGAACGTGTTATAGAGCGGCGTCGGCGCGACGCGGATCACGTTCGGTTCGCGGAAATCACATTTCACGCCTGCGGCTTGGAGTTCCTTAAGAAGTTCTTTGGGGCGTTCGTGTATCAGGATCGATAACTGGCAACCGCGCGCGTTCGCTTCCCCCGGGGTAATCACTGAGTAGCGCTTGGATCCGGTGCTGTTGATTAGGAATTCGAGGTAACCGGTCAGTTTCACCGATTTCTCGCGAAG
>CAZFZG010000086.1:0-6661 GCA_964523205.1 uncultured Chthoniobacteraceae bacterium
GCCGTCTCCACATCGTGCGTTAAAACGAGTGCAAACTGTTTACCACCTGGCCAACCTGGCCAAGAAGTCGGTCGACGCTCCGATCCTGGTATGATTGGCCACACAGAGGCAGTTTTCTTGCGCTGATAAAGTGCATAGCGGCGCCGAATATTCGTCCGCAGCGCTTGCGGTACGAACGACTTAACATTGTAGTAGATTCGGTTACGTATCACTCTCATTTCAAGGGCGGCTTAATTTTCCCAAGAAAGAACCGCTTTGAGCGGGCAAAGAATTACCTAATTTCCAACTGCGCAGCCCAGCTTCAAGCGGTCGCCACTTACTATCTTTTCGAGATTCTAGAGATTTAACTGCAGGTTCAGTAATCGAGTTCGAGTTGCTCGGGAGCGTATGAGCGTACCTTGTTTAAGACGAGCGAAACGTTATCGCGCTCATGAAGTAGTCTGTGATAAACTCTCTTGACCGCATCGCGGCTATTTCTCTCCGCTTCCACCACCACCAGCATCTTGTCCATAAAAGGTGCCATTCCCCAAGTGGGACTGGTTTGCTCAAGGGGGGGCATGTCAAAAATAATGTAGTCGAATTCACTGGCTTTCAGGTCGGGCATCAGGCCAAAGAACTTCTTTAATCCAAGCTGCGCTGGACCGGCGTTTGGATTACCCACCACAGCGAGGTACAGATTTTCAGCAGCCGGGTCGATGTCGCCCTTCGATTCTAGGGCGTCATTGAGCGCGTATGCCGGTTTACCTCTAAAAAACGGGTGCACCTGATGAGGTCCAAGGTTCACGTCCACCAGCAATACTTTTCCGTCGTTGGTCTCGGAAAGCGCTGCGGCAAGGCCCGCCGCGAGGGTGGAGGTGCCCGCCTTTTCCGACAGAGAGGCGACGCCTACGAGCTTCGGTTTATGCGTCAAATTGTGCAGCTCGAAGTAAAGCCCGAGTCGGTCGCGAATGGCTTCGGTATAGGGTCGGATGAAGTGGCCGGTATCCCACGGTGCAACTGGGTTCTTATCTCCACGTCGGCTAACAATTGCACGCGATTTGCCGTTGGATTTAGCGGGCGAGCCGTTGAATTGCGGTTTGTAGGGAATTGACATCAAAGAAGTGACGCCGGCGTGTCTCTCGATTTCGACCGGTCGCCGGATCGTGGCGCTCAGAAAAAGTTCCTTGAGCAAAGCAAATCCGACGGCCACTCCTACACCGGCCAAAGCAACACCCAGAGCGATCTTGTTCCGCTTTCTGGTCTCAAGAACCGGCGGGGAAGGACGTTGAACTGCGCTAATGTTGGGAATCTTCGAAGGATCGAGCGCTTCGTCCACTCTTGCCTTTTCTAAAGTAGCCTGAAAGTACTTGTAGTTAGTCTCTTCGAGTTGCCTTTGGCGCTCAAGATCTGCGATCTGCGGACTGATTTGGGCCAACTGCTCAATTCTTTTTCGGATGTCCTGTAATCGCGCGGCCAGCGCATTCTTCTTTGCTCTTAGTCCTGCAAGATGAGCAGCTGACAACGCCGGACTGGAAGACTCGGCTTTGGATCCGATGACCCCGCCCGCTCTGTCTGGTAGGTCCGGATACCTCTGTTCGAGATTGCGTAGCTGATGATCCACGTCGTCGATTTCAGCTTGATTAGCTTGGACCATCTGGCTTTTCGGAGTGTATTTGGCAAACAACTCCAGCTGAGTTTGACGAAGCTTTTGTAGTCCAGAAGAAAGAACCTGATATCTTTGGATCACTCCAATCGGAATCTCGACAGCCGGTGTCGGAGAAGCTGCCGATTTCGCGACATCGGATATATCGGACAGAGTTTGTTTCTCGGCGCGCTTCTCGTCGGCAAGGGAAATGGTGACGCCACCAGCCGCCCCATTCAACTGACGAAAGCGTGCCTGTTCCTCGGCAAGGTCCGCCTCTGCAAAATGGAGCTGTTCTTCGACTCGCTCCGCTTCGGTATTGAGACTGGTTGTGGTCGCTTCGAGCGACACGACGCCGACCTTCTCTTTCAGGTCGCGTAATGCATCTTCGGTCTGATTCAGTCGCGAGCGCACCTGATCGGTTTGTTGGGTAACAAAATCGAATGCGCCCGCTGAGCGGTGCACTTCAAGGTGCTTATTGAAGTAGCGATTGACAAGCTCGTTCAAAACGACGGTGGCAAGTTCCGGATCGTGGTTCTGGTAGGAAACGAAAATGATGTTGCTGCCTTTTTCCGCTCTCACCATCAGCCCCGAAGCGATTGTTTTAGCCGCAGCCTCCTTGGAAACGGTACGTTTAGAGTTTGGGAGAAGCCGCTTCGGCCCAATCGCTTCAGCAGCCTGAACCGCCAAGTCCCAGCTGGTCAAGATCTGCATTTCCGATTCGATAATTGTATCGTTAGTAAGGGCGTACGAACCGGGAGAGTGCGTAGCGTCGACATTGTCGACCGTTGTTCTCTCAACCAGGTACCGAACCAGAAGTTTAGCGTCCGATTCGTATTGAGCTGGCCACTCCAAATACACCACTGCCGCGCCCAGCATCCCAAGCGCCGCCCCAACCGCGATCTTCTTTTTGTGTTTAAAAAGCGCAAAAAGAATGTCATTGCGGGTAACCCCTTGCGGACGAATCTCGCGAGGAAGTAGCCGCGTGGGACGGATTCGGCGTGCTACCACAACGTCGGGAGCCACGCTTAAATCTGTTTTAGTAGCAGAGGGCTCTGTTGGTTGTTCTGGCATAAAAACGACAGATTCTCGGCCTAATCCAGGTGAGGATACACCAATTTGCCCACAGTTCGATTGACGAACAGCGGTAATCTCCGGAAGATTCGCTTATAAAACTCGTGACTGCGACGAGACACGCGATCGCATGACGGACGGGTCATCCCTTCGTAGCGGAAATATCGGATCGGCTGCTCGAGAGCTCCCCAGGAACGCTTGAAACGGCGCAGCCCGTCATCGGTTAAATCGGTTCGGCCAAAGCGCAATTTATGAAAACCTGCAGCGGCAAGATGCTCGATCGCACTCCACATTACCAGGTTGTTCGGCCGAAGGCTCAGAGCCCTCGCATCCGAAGCACCAAATTTGAAAATTGCCTCGCGCCCTGAATGAAGGAAAACGGCTGCCGCGACTGGCTGCGTCCCCGCCTTGGCCACAACAATAAAACCGTAACCGGTCTTGATGATTTCACGATCGATATTGCGAAAAAACATCAATGACTGGGGAGGAAGACCATGACGTCGGCGTGTCCGGAGATGCAATCGGTAAAAATCGTGCACGCACTCCGAGGCCTGGGATATCTCTACAGTGAGCCCACTGGTCTTGGCCTTCCGGATTGCACGATCGACCGACGGCGAAACAGCGGCAAGTAAACGGCCGGCACCTCGGGTAAGATCGAGCTCGTGCCCGTAATATTCTTCACTAGGAGTAGAAATGGAATCCGCTAAAGTGTTGGAACGAATCTCAAAATATCTCCAATTTCGCTTTAGGCCGATTCCATTAAGCGCTTCCAAAAACAGGAATATCCCGACTCTTTGGTCAAATATCAACGGCGAGCAAAAATCACTGAATGGAAGAGACACTCCGCGGATACCGGTGACGGGACTCCTCACCTCCATTACAGGCAAAAGTGCCGCCAAGGTATCGTCACAGGAAAAGCGAAGGTACACCGGCTCGTGACCATAGGTCGATTTCAGCACTCTTGCCCATGGAGACAGATGGAAAATGTTTGATTCGGCGTGGGAAAGAACTTCTCGATCCCACTCCGGCGAAGTGAGTGGATCGACTATCTCTACTGTTGCTTCCGTGCCGCGAACAGAAGAAGTCAGCTTGCTGCAACTGTGGCGATATGGCGCCGGTGCGACTGCTAAGGATTGGCTCAAAACTATCAGGCCGGTGAGTTAGGCCACGGCCGCTGCAAGGGCTGCTTCCTGGAGAGCGTAAACAACCATATCAATCTTTGATCGAGTTAGCTCTGGAAACATTGGAAGAGAGATAAGCTGATGGGCTAGTGTCTCAGCAACCGGAAAAGACCCAATCCCGTAGCCTAGGAATTGGTAAGCCTTCTGACGATGGATCGGAACAGGGTAATGGATGCCAAACTGAATCCCCTTCTTTCCGAGTAGCCAAGCCGCATGCTCGCGCTCCTGCACACGAACAGCATAGATGTGATAGACATGTTCGGCGTAGTCAGGTACGATCGGCGTTGTAACGTCTCCGATTCCGACGAACGCCTGGTCGTAAATTGCGGCATGCTTTCGCCGCAGCTCATTTCCGTGATCGAGATTTTTGAGTTTGATACTTAAAACGGCAGCCTGAATACCATCCATACGACAGTTCCAGCCGATCTCGCTGTGATGGTATTTGTGAATCTGACCATGGTCGCGGAGCGTACGAATTCGATCGTACAGGTTCTCGTCATTTGTTACGACGGCACCAGCTTCCCCGAGAGCACCTAAGTTTTTTCCCGGATAAAAACTGAAACATCCGGCGCGACCAAGGCCCCCGACCCTTCGGCCTTTGTAACGTGCACCGTGGGCTTGCGCAGCGTCTTCAATGACGATCAGGCCTTTGGCTGCGGCAAAATCTAACATGGGATCCAGATCAGCAGGCTGACCGAACAAGTGAACCGGAATAATGGCTCTTGTTCTAGGTGTGAGCGCAGCCTCGAGTCCGGCCGGGTCCATCGTGTAGGTATTGTCGTCGACGTCGACGAACACAGGCCGCGCTCCACAGTAGCTGATCGCCTCTGCCGTTGCCATGAATGTATTTGGGACGGTGATTACCTCATCGCCGCGACCAATACCGCACGCTAATAGCGACAGCCAAAGCGCTTCAGTGCCGCTGCCAACGCCGATTGCATGTTTGCAACCGCAATAAGCAGCAAATTCGGTCTCGAATTTTTCGACAAATGGACCGCCCGCAAAAGCGCCGCTGTCGATCACCTCGGCAATGGCTGCATCCAACTCTGCGCGAATAGGTGAATGATGAGCGCTCAGATCAATAAAGGGCACTCTGTTTCCTATTGGAGACTGATCCATTGTTAGACTTGAGCAGCCAGCTAACCAGCAAAGGCCGTCGCACTGCCTTGACTGGCAGCCAACCGTTCAGAAAAAACGAGCTGATCGACCGGCGGAAGGAAATTGATCGGCGCACCGTTCGCCTTCAATGAAGCAGACGCCGCCTCCAGGATTCGAACGAGCTCAAAACCGGCTCGGCCGCCCGTTAGCGGAGCCGTCCCAGTCTCAATACATTCCAAGAAGTGCTGGCAAACGGCTTTAAGCGGCTCCTCTTGATGCAAATGCGGAATGTAGCTGTCGCCGTAATGATAAGAGTACTGGAACTGGGCAAACGTGTCATAGTGAGGCGGCCGCTCCACCCGTACGTCATAGACTTTTATCTTCTCATGAGTCTGTAAGTCATCGTAGACAATCATCCGACGACTGCCGACAATCGTCATCTCACGGATTTTACGCGGTTCGAGCCAGCTACTTTGAATAGTCGCGAACCGCTTATGGCGAAACATCAGCGACATGTTCGTGACATCTTCGATCTGGGCAGTGACGTGAGCGTTACCCTGGCAGTTTACCGAGACCGGAAACTCACCCAAGACGTGAAGAATGATTGAAATGTCGTGCGGAGCCAAATCCCACGCCACATTGATGTCCTTTTGAAATAATCCCAGGTTAAGCCGGCGCGAGTTGATATACCGGATCTCGCCGATATCGCCAGCATCGACAATTTCTACGATCTTTCGGACGGCGGCCGAATACAAGAACGTGTGATCAACAAGGAGAGTTAAGCCACGGCGTTCAGCCAGGCTAATAAGCTCCTCGCATTCCGCCGATGAAGCCGCCATCGGCTTCTCGATGAACGTATGCTTACCAGCAAGAAGACTCGCCTTAGCAAACGGATAGTGTGATTTTACCGGAGTCGCTATAACGATCGCATCCAAATCATAGTCAGCGAAAAATCTGTCGTAATCGGTTACGCATGTAATAGTCGGATATAGCCTCTTAATGTGATTTAACCGCGCCTCGTTAGAATCACACACCGCCGTAACATTGCAGTTAGGGAGGTTGCCAAAATTGCGAATAAGCAGCGGTCCCCAGTATCCGCAGCCTATTACCCCAAGCGAGAATGTTCTCACTGTTTTTCGAGCTAAGATGATCCGTTCCGGCTGACGGATATGGGTATTTTTGCCAATGGCAGGCTGTGCCCACCAAATCGTTCTACAATGCTCTTTCTCGCCTGATCGATTAACACCGTCGGGGTTTGAAACATGATCTTGAGATCGAACCAGACCGACATATTTCGAACGTAAAAAATATCCATCCCGATCATTTCTTTGAAAGTTGTGTTGTTCTTCCCGTTGACTTGCCAGTAACCAGTCAGACCTGGAGGAGCGAAGACGCGTAATTGTTGCCAATTTTCGTAGCGCTCAAACTCGCTCGGTAGACACGGCCGCGGGCCAACAAGACTCATGTCTCCGCGAACTACATTAAAAATCTGTGGAAGTTCATCTAACCCGGTTGCCCGGAGAAAACGACCGCCTCGAATCAGGCGCGAATCACCGGCAGCATCCAACTTTACCATCGGGGATTGTGATTCGATTAGGCTCGCCACATAGTCTTCGTGTCGCCGAGTGTCCGCGTCGACGTGCATCGTCCGGAATTTGAATATCACGAAGCGGCGGCGCCGATATCC
>CAZFZG010000086.1:6761-10180 GCA_964523205.1 uncultured Chthoniobacteraceae bacterium
CTATTACGCACTAATTTCAAGTATGGCGCTTGCTGAGCACAACAAGCGGTGCAAGCTAAAGTCTTCTCAGTGCTTTAACGACGCGGAGAGGTCCAACTTCAACAAATTCGACGCCGAAGACAAGCTGCCGCCCTTGGTCGAACTACGCCTTTTTGTGACGCCAACCTCTTCATCTTCACCTTTTCGCTCGTGGCTCCCATAGCCCGAGTCGTTCCACTACCCCAAGGAGCGTCGATGATAGTAAACTGCCGATTCGGAGGGCTAATACTTTGTTTCTACAGCAGAGATAGCTTGAGGCTATCAACTTGATGAGTTGGCTGGAGACATGGCGCTTTTGGCCGATTAATAGCTTTTTGCTATAATCATCTGACTTACTGGGCATTATCAAAGCCCCACTCGACACCGCTAACCTTTGTGAAAGAAACCGTCAGATCGTCAGGCTTAACCAAGCGGAGCCATCAAACGAATCCGAGCCTCACAAGATTCCTAAGCCTTTCGACCCGTGCATATTACGGGTATTGAAGCCTGCAGGGCGTTTGCCTCACAACACCCGGCAGCATCCGAACCATGTTCGAAATAAACCTTTAGACCTTCCGCCGAGAAATCCGTCTTCCAAGGATGGTTATGTTGTCCGGAATTTCCCGATTACTAGACCGGATCAAGGCTTGGTTTAATAATTAAGGAGTCGAAATTTTCCCCACAGCCGCCATGGAGCTACGCCACTTACGCTATTTTGTTGCGGTTGCCGACGAGCTGAGCTTCACCCGAGGTGCGGAAAAACTACGCATCGCACAACCCTCTTTGACCCGTCAGATTCGAGATCTGGAAGAGGAGCTCGGAGTTCGCCTTTTGAATCGTACCAAGAAGAAAGTCACTCTAACCAAAGAAGGCGAGTTCTTCTTGGAACGGGCAAAGCGTCTTCTCGGCTTCAGTACTGAACTGGTGCAGTCTGTTCATGAATTCGACCACAAGATCACCCATTGCGTTAATATCGGATACGTAGCGAATCCGTTTCACCGGATCTTACCGGCGAGCCTCGCTGCATTCGAAAAGGAGTTTCCCGACATTTCAATCAATCTTTTCGGGATGCTGCCAGCCGAGCAGATAAGCGCAGTAAAGGATGGCAAGCTAGACGTTGGCTTCGTCGGTCTCCTGGATCCCACCAAGGATTCCGATCTGCAATTTTTGCTGGCAGGTTCGTACAAAGCGGTTGCTCTGCTCCCTCGAACCAACTCGCATGTAAGACGAGGAACTGTCCATCTTGGAGATCTCCTTCAAACCTTTTTTGTTGCTCTTTCTGAAAAATGCTACTCGGGTTACGACGACTGGCTCCGGGTAACATGCCAGCGGATCGGTGTCCGCGCTAAAATTGTCCAGGTGTTCGACAACGATACCGCACTCATTCAGGGGGTTCGATCCGGCCTAGGTGTCAGTCTACTCCCAGAGCAGATCAAAGAAGTCCCGCATGACAACATCGTTATTAAGAATGTGAAGCCTGCAGTTTTGTTTCCCTCAACAATCGTATGGAAGAAAGACAATCAATCGGCTGCCTTGAAAGCCTATTTGCGGACTGTGACCAACATCAGAAATAGCGGGCCTTTCGCCGATCAGTAAGATTTGGACGGTTGTTGAAAGCTTTGGATTAGTCAAGCGTAGGGCAAGTTAGGTTGACATCTTGGCGCTTTTCAATTCGATCGATTGGATCGTCTAGTCAGCAGATCCACCATTAATCCATTTTCAACTCTGCCTTGAGCAGAATCTTGACGCCCGGTCCCGCCGAATTTGCACATTTCCTTTTTGCCGCGCTGAGCGCGTCGATCAATTGGCTTGGCGTTGCCTTCGGAACATGGGCGATTACATCCAATTCCACTCGAGTCCGATTGCGACCGCTCCTCAGTCTTTCCGTGTTAATAACTGTTCGCATCACAGTGCGCTTGGCCGCAAGACCTCGAACCAGCAATTCCTCAGAAAGGGCAATGGAGAAACGCTGACCGATTAACCCAGCTTGGCGCTGAGTCAACGTGCGTCTCGACTGCTCCTGCCATCGTATCACCAGCGAATCGGCATTATTGAAGGGCGCCAATGTCGAGTCGTAGGTCGTCGGCACCAATGGATTAGCAAACTGCCAAATGGCAGGCTTGTACATTGCGCACATAAGAATGGAATGGGGCAATAATAAAAATGCCCGTGTAAACTGGTCTTGCCCAATACTTTCTTTCTCTATCAACAATAGTCGGGCAGCATCACGTAACTTTCTTGTCCAAGCGATGACTACACATAGAAAGTCAGCGGAGATAGAGCTATAAGCTATTATTAATTTTCTTGCGATTGCTGATAGATTTGCGCTCATGACGCAAACGATGAGGCTCACCAAACCGGCGATCATCGAACTAAAGTCCCGAGCGTGCTTGGCTACTTTGCCAAGTAGGAATGGCAGCCGGATCGCTGCAATTGGCAGCGGAATTAGACGCTAAGATCAGTATTAATCAGATGCACTTTGCCGGCAATTTCACCCTACACGTGGAGAAAAACAGATGTGCACCGGGGAATACAGCCGTAACGCCAAACGTGGACATCCCCTACAACCGTATTATCGTTGTCGCCAGAATTCGCTAGTCACGCCCATATGAATTCGACCTCCGCTTTTCCCACAGCAGTCGGCATGACAGAACGGTCCTTGCGCTTGGGCGAACTTTTCGATGGCGATCAGCTCCGCCGGCCGGAACCGAGATAATGGCTGGGCTCCCGTACAATGCGCCGTAAAAAAAAGAAAGCGAAGCTGCGGCTGATTGTGGCGGACGATCACCGCCTCGTTCGGGCGGGATTCTGCCTATTACTCGCAGGAAGCCCCTTTTTTGAAGTTGTCGCTGAAGCTGGCGATGGCCGCGAAGTTCTCAGGCAGATCCGGCGTCATCGGCCCGACTTGGTCATCATGGACATTAGCATGCCCAATCTCAATGGAATCGATGCGCTCATTAGGATCAAAAAGAACTTCCCCAGAACAAAAGTACTGATTGTCTCAATGCACTCCGACGAAGAATACATTGTGAGGGCCCTTCGAGCTGGTGCTAGTGGCTACGTTCTAAAAGATGCGGCGGTTGCTGAATTGGAGCTCGCGGTCAAGTCCGTCGCCGGCGGCCGGACTTTCCTCGGTCCGTCGATCTCCCGCAGCGTTGTTAATACCTATTTGAAAGGACTTGGGGGCCGACCCAGCGTGCTCGAGCAGCTAACTGAGCGGCAGAGGGAAATCCTGCAGCTAATCGCAGAGAGCAGGAGCACAAAGGAAATTGCTTTTGACCTACGTTTGAGCACCAAGACGGTTGAGACACATAGGGAGCGGCTTATGGAGCGGCTTAACATTCGGGATGTAGCGGGACTTGTCCGATATGCAATTCGCTCCGGCTTGGTTTCGGCTTAAG
>CAZFZG010000087.1:0-10038 GCA_964523205.1 uncultured Chthoniobacteraceae bacterium
AATACGTGAAGCACGACGCCGGGTTCGATCGCCCGATGGAACCAGCGCGCTTGGTTGGACGGGCGGATAAAATCCGAAAGACCCTCGGCTGGAAGCCGACCGGAAGTTTTCAGGATTTAGTTCGGGAAATGGTGGAGGCGGAGCTGGAAACGCTGAAAACTGAAAGCTGAAAACTGAAAGCTGAAAACTGAAAGCGGAAAAGCTGAAAGCGGAAAACGGAAAGCTGAAAACGGAAAACTGAAACGCTGAAAAGCGGAAAGCGGGGAAGCGGGGAAGCGGAAAGCGGACAGGCGGAAGTTGAGGCGTTGAGCAAGAGTTGAGACGTTGAGGACGATAAAAACAGAGTCGTCTTAACAACTCAACCGCTCAACATCTCAACCTCTAGATAATGCGGCCGTTAATGACAATCAGGTACTGTCGCGTCAGGAAACGCCAGAAGGCGAGAAGGCTGCTGGGATTTTTTCTGACGCTGCTCAGCGGCGCCGAGCCCAACGACTGAAACTGCTTCGATCGGGAAACTACTTCGCGGACATAGGGAGCGAAGATGCTGCGGATAACGATCTTTGAGGGGATGACGTTGTAGTTTGCGAGCTGGGTGTCGTAGATCCAGCCGGCGAGTTGCTTGAAGGCGTGAAAGTGAAAGAAGATCAACGGTTGATCGTCCACCAGGATGTCGCCGTGGCGAAGAGTCAGCCGGTAGTTTCCAACATTCCAGGGCGCCAGGTTTGCGCCTTTGTGTTGCAACACGATGACGTTTTGGAACCGGTTCGGCCAATCGTCGAGATACTTCTGGTCGGCGAATCGATTGTCCTCGATCCGATCGTAACACCATTCGAGGCACCGGTCGCGCCACCAGTGGAGGCACGACAAACCGTTAGCGTCTCGCCGAAACGTGACCCAGCCGACGTTGTAGATTCCGTTCCATTCGTGTTTTCGAAACGCCTCGGAAAAGCGGTGAGCGATAATGGCGATCGATTTGTTCCCGATCTCCTCGAACAGCGACTCAACATCGGAGAAGAAATACAAGTCCGAATCGAGATAGGTGATTAGATCGACCTCGGAATTGCGATTCAAGATGAGCAGCGGAAGCGAAGGCGTGCAGGTGAAATAATATTCGAGCAACGATCGATTTGTTCTTGCCTGGCGCAATTGCGGGTCGTTTCGCTCCAGTTCGCTCAGGGTGAGGAGACTGACTTGGGGCAGTTTGAGTTTCGCCAACGCGGCGTGGCTCTCCCCGTCCATGCATAACATCCAAAGTTTGAAGGCGGGGCAATTGCGCGTGAGCGAATCGTAGAGCAAGAGAGCCCGGGCCAAATAATGACGGTCAAAATAGGTGCAGAAATAGCGCATGCGCCGAAAGATTTCGCGGATGGTTATTTCAACTGCTCGCCTTCGGCTTGATCGCTTCCATAAACAGAAGGTCGGGCTTGTTCATCGTTCCATCAGACTCGATGTCCAAGCAGTAACGGTCCCAATCCGGGATGGCGCTGTCCGAGGCAGATCGAACCATGGGTTGGGAAAAGCCAGCAGCGGTCAGCTCGCGGGCCAGGCTGAAACGATCGTACATCCAATGGTGAACTTCGCCGCCTAAACGAAAGCGCCCGATAGTAATAGCCCGGCTGGCCTTGCGGCCCGCTACGATCGTGAGCAAACGGTCGCGCGCCGCGCGAGCGATTGCCCGGAAGTGCTGACCGAAGTTTTTCTTCGGCTGTCGCCGCCGGATTTGCTCGATTAACTTGCGACCTTCATTGCCGATACGCTCGACAATGAACTGTTCGTTAGGCAGGGGCTGGGTTTGAAGATATTCAAGCATGGAGCCGCCGCTGGTTTCGCGCACCATTTGGTCCAGCATTTCGAGCACGATCCAATCGTAATCGTGGCCTGCCTGTTTGTCTCCGGCCAGGGCCGCTTCAAGTTTTTCAAGATAGAGACGGCAGATCTTCTCTAAATCCGGCACCCCAACGCGCACGATTCCACCCGGCGTCAGGACGCGGTAGATTTCTCGAAGAAAATCCGCAGCATCGTCTCGCCTGATATGTTCGAAAACAGCGGCGAGATAAACGGCATCGGCGCTTTCCGACGGAAACGGAATACCTTTTGCCAAATCGTGGGCGATGACGCCGGAGCGGCCGGCGGTCAGATCGAGATTGATCCAGTCCGGATGAAATCGTTCCCCACATCCGAGGTTCAAATAGGCCTTCACGGCAGCGGTTCAGGCTTTCAACTGATATTGAAAACCTTTAAAGACGACTTCGCCGTCATCGAAATCGAAGGCTTCACCGGCCGGATACTCGCAAACCAGATCATAGTTTTTTTCCAGAAGGCTCCGAAATGTCGGCTCAGAGAGAAACCACGCTGGATAACTGGCATCGTAAATCGAAGGCGGCACGTGTTGGACCGTCAGACGGTCGCGGCCCGCGCAACTGAACGGCGTTCGCTCAATGATCACGTGTGAAACCTTCAGTTGAGCGATCTCCTCCAGAAATTCGTAGGGCCGCGGCAAATATTGAATCACGTTCGACAGCAAAAGGACGTTCGGTTGTTGTTGGGTTAAACAATCAGCAATCGAGGAATAAAAATGAAGCTGCTCAGTGGCGAATTCCTTCCGACCGCATGCCACCTGCGGCGCCTGGTCTACCACGCTCCAATGGAGATCTTTGACAGTTGATAGAAACTTCCGCGATTGAAAATAGGTACTTCCGAGCGATCCGCCGAAGTCGAGCACGCTCAAACGGCCGTTCGCTGTGGCCGCCGCTTTCAGAAGCGCGGAGAGAAGCGGGAATTCGTATTGGGCACGGCTGAAAGCAACCGAATCGCGCTCAAATTCCGCCTGACCCGATTTTACCTTTAGGACGGCGGCCCGGGTTTTCTCCAGAATTTCCGGAGCGGAGTAACCGGTTGAATCCCTTTGCGCGTCTTCCCAGGATTTATAATCGCCGGTGAAACGAATCGATCCGCGGTCTCGCCGCCGGATTACCCGCAACAAACGACTCACAGCGCGGCGCATCTACAGGTACTTGCAAGCGCGCAATGTGTCTCCCGCTTGCACCATGAAAACGGCAAGAACGTCTTCCGGCATTTCATCCTTGAAGCTACCGGCTTCTCCGCGACGCACAAAAAAGCGAGACCTTGGCCAGGCCGGGTTCGCCCAACCAGTCTTTCCCTCCTTTTCCCGCATCTTCGAAAAAGAGCTTTTCCGACTAACGTGCTCCAAAAGCTGAGCGGATCGCTCGATCCCGGCGAATTCGCAAACCCGGCGAAGCTGGTCCACTGGATTTTCGAGAAGGTCTTCGTACCGGACGGTCAGAATCTCCGCTCCGAAGGGATTGGAACGCCAGGCATTGACGTGATCGTGCCATTTGGATGGCGACAAATGCCGGCCGGTCCGCACGATTTCGGAAAAATCGAGATCGTCCCCATTGAGAGCGCGGAGATGATGATAATAAGAGACCATCACGTCCCGGCCGTCGCGCAAAAGATAAATTACGCGCCGATACTCGCGGTGGGGGAGGTCATGGGTCTTAAAGTACATCGGTGTCTGGTGGCGTCGATAATGCCGGCAGGAATGGACATCCGGAACCAGGTCCAGGATCTGCGAATCGGTCAGATATTCCGGATCCAGGCTGTAAGCCACGCCCGCGATTAAATTCTGCATCCAAGTGTTTCCACTTTTTGGATAACCGGCGACAAAAATGTCCGCGGGATCGGTTTCAGTTATAGGGGTAAGTCCGGACGAGCGTCCGGCTTTTGTTTCGCGGCGGTCTTGGAGAATGCGGGCCGGCGCTCTCAGGATCGACATAATGGATTTAGGAATCGATCGTCTCACGTCAGGTGAACAAACTATACTACCAGCCGTTCGGTGGCTCTAGAACGACAGGTAATCATATTTTGGCTGGAAAAGGCCGTTCGCCGCCGCGCCCGGCTGGCGATATTGGTTCGGATTTTCTTTAAGCGTTTTCTCCAAGGAGCGGACGTCATCCGCCGAGAGAATTCCGAAGCCAGCCAGTCTGGCCAAGCCATCCTGTCGCCTCGGTTCAGGGATCGTCGCGGGCCGCTCAAACATATCGAACAGAAATTTTCCATCTCGAACCATTCGAGTCGCAGAATTTTCCTGGGTGGACTCGGCCAGGTATTGGGAGCGCCGGATGCCGCCGACGATTCCGGTGGCTAATCCAAGAATGATGATGACCAAAGTGGCGTAGCGTTGCCAGTTTTGAAGTTTCTCCCGCGAGCGTATCTGAATGTAAATCTCGCCGATCGCGATGGAAATCGCG
This sequence comes from uncultured Chthoniobacteraceae bacterium, assembly GCA_964523205.1. Lineage (GTDB taxonomy): Bacteria > Verrucomicrobiota > Verrucomicrobiia > Chthoniobacterales > UBA10450 > AV40. Next base: position 4,275 of record CAZFZG010000087.1, read on the forward strand.
CTCATAAAAGCAACAGTTGGCAAAGCGACCCCAAAGGGCCGGGCTACACCGAGCGCAGGCAAACAGAGAAGCCCTCCTATGCAACAGACTCCGAAGAACTGCCATCGGACGCGGCTGTTCGCGAATCGGATGAACGAAAGTACGATGACGACGAGAAACGTAACCCAAACGATTGCGACGAAAGTATCGGTGAACCCGATCCAGGTGGACCCGCCAGGCAACCAGGACGCTGCCATTTCAGCCAGAACTCGCTTGATCGCTGACAGCTTAAGTTCGGGCGAAAGCGCGTTCGGCACTAAAAAGTGCCACAACCAATAGTGAAAACAATTGATGGCGAAGATGCTGAGCGCCCCGACGATGACTCTTCGTCGCTGGCTGGGATCGTAGAACGAAATTGACCAAAGGAGCGGCAGAACCACCGGAAGAGTGTAGGTCTCTTCGCGGGTGAAAGTCGCCAATGTGGCAAAAACCAACGTGGACAGGAAAAAAAACCACCGACCGTGTTTCGTCCAAAGAACGAAGAAGTAGGCAGTCAGGGCGATCCAAAGGTAGGCCATGATCAGGTGACTAAGACTGATCCAGAGAACCAGAGATGCGAAGACTCTGGAAAAGACGAACAAAGCAAAGACGGTCGCGAGTTGGAGAAAGTTAATTCCGACCTCCAACAACAACATCCCGGCTGCGATCATGAATATTCCCATTAGCACAACCATGAAGACTCGGTGGGCGACGACGTTGTCGCCGAACAAGGTTCCTTGAAAATTGTAAAGCAAGATGCTGCAGGGCCGCAGACCGGGGGTTTCAATTTTGTCGGGATCGATTACAGCGTGAAAAGCGGAGCGAATCTCCCGTCCGCTGTATGGCCGAATCAGATGAAAGTCGTCCCAAAAAAATGGAAACCGAAAAGTCGACGCGAAAAGGGCGGACCACGCCAACAAGAGCACTCCAGTCAGCGCTACTACTTTGGCAAATCTTGGCATCGAGTGCGTTTCGGTTCCTATTGCACCCGCGGTTTTGGCAATGGAATGAGGTAGCGACCCTTGAAGCCTCGTGAAGTGAGTTTCGGAATCAGTTCATCGGCAATGTGCCAGGACAACAGCAAAGCGTACTCGGGTTGATCCTGAAAAAGCCGTTCCTCTTCCACGACTGGGATGGTCGTTCCCGGAACATATTTTCCAATCTTATAGGAACCCTTGATTTCGAGGACGCAATCGAGAATACCGTTATCCAAACCCAGATAATTGATGAGCGTGCTGGCCCGTGATGGAGCGCCGACGCCATAGACGCGGGCTCCGCCAACTTTGATTTCCTTCAACAAACTGAGCAGATCGAGTTTCGATTGGGTCACCGCGCGTCCGAATTGGTCCAACGTTCCTTTGGTGATGTTTTGTTTTTCGTTGGCGAGCAACCGACTCAAGCTCGCGTCCACCGGATACTTTCCTTTTCTCGCCGCGTAAACGCGGATCGATCCGCCGTGGGTCGGAATACGCCTGGCGTAGATGATTTCGAAGCCGTGCATTTCGAGCAGATACTTCAACGCCGTGACTGAGTAGTAGCGCAAGTGCTCGTGATAGATCGTGTCGTATTGCAGGGTCTCGATGAGCGACAACAAATAATGCGATTCCGAAATGAAGATGCCGTCTTCGGCGAGCAGACTGTCGATGCAATCGACGATTTCGTGAATGTCTTCGATGTGAGCAAAGACGTTCGTCGCGGTGACGATCTTGGCTTTTCCGTGTTCGCTCACGGTTTTGTCCGCGGCGGCCCGGTTGAAAAACGAAGTCAAAGTCGGAATGCCACGCTGCACCGCCAGTTTTCCCGCGTTAGTCGGTTCGATTCCAAAGACCTTTGCCTGTTGCATGAAATTGCTCAGCAGCGTTCCGTCATTTGAGCCGATGTCGACGATCAGCTCCGACGGTTTCAACGGGTAGCGTTTCGCCACCTCCTCGGATAACTGGGCGAAATTCTCGCGAAGGATTTTGGTGGTTCCGCTGGTGTAAGGGTAGGTGGGCGGAAAAAGAATCGCGGGATCGACAATCAAACCGATCTGGACCAGCTGACATTTGTTACAAAGGAGCAATTCGGCGGGATAGGCCGGTTGTTCGGCAGGCCGGCTGCCAACCGCTGGCATCGTATTCACCGGCGGGAGATAACCGATGAAGAGGATGCTATCGAGGTCGGTTGAATCGCAGATCTGGCAGCGTTCGATCACAACGCTGGAATTGGTTCCGGCGGCGAGTTTTCTTTGTCGGATCATCGGATGTTTGAAGGTTTGCGGTGGGCATTCTCGTCGTACCATCGAACCGTCCGGGCGAGACCTTCGCGGAGTGAGAACTGTGGTTTGAAGCCCAATCGCCGCAGCTTGGAAATATCCGGACAACGTCGCGGCGGACTGCCGGCGCGCAATTCGCCGGCGACGACCTTGATTTTAAGACCCAAACAGTGGGCGATTTCGCCGGCAAGTTTTTGAATGGTTATTTCCTCCGAAGTTCCAATGTGATAGATGCCGAGGTGCTCGCCTTTTTCGATCACCCGAAGCGCTCCTTCAACCGCATCATCTAGATATATGAATGCGCGGGTTTCCCGTCCGCTGCCTTGAATTTCAAAAGGGACCGCGGTCTTCTTCTTTTCGGGTAATTCGCGCATTCGCAGTGTGAACTGCGGAATCACATGCTCCCATCCCATGTCCGGGCCATAAACATTGTGCGGCCGCAGAATCAACACGCGCTGAAAATGGGTGCGCCCAAAGTTGAGCGCGAGCAATTCACTGATGATCTTGCCGCCGCTGTAGGAATAGCGCGGATTCAAGACGTCCGGCACAGTGAGCGGCGTCGTTTCGTCGGTCGGTATTTTTCCAGGCGCGTGATAGACTTCGGAACTGGAGAAAAGCACCAGCTCGGGAACCCGGTGGTTCACACACGCATCGATGACGTTGATCATGCCTTTCACTGCGACTTCCAGAACCGTCTCAGGTTTGCTGTAGAAGAATTCCGTACCGTTAATGGAGGCAAGATGACATACGCCATCGACGTCTCGCGCGGCATCGGCTACGGCGTCACTGTCACGAATATCGCCGACGATGGCCTCCGCGCTCTCCGCGCCGCCTTTGAGTTTTTCTTTGGAACCGCGGGAGTTGTTGTCAAAGACGCGGACGCTCGCACCTGCTGCGATCAAACCCTTTACCAAACCGGCGCCGATAAAGCCGGTGCCACCTGTAACCAGGTAGTGTTTTCCAGCAAGCCGGGATTGTTTCGAGGATAGCGCCATTTCAAGAACCGGACTGAGGCGAATTTAATCGAGGTTTCGGTCCGCCGCTCGCTTGACCCCTCGGTGGAACTTTGGAATTCGAACAGTGGTCGCGCTTCGTGGCGCCTTCCGCCGCCGGCGCATTCCCCACACAAACCAACGCGAGTACTCCTTGACCCATGGCCCAAGACGAAAATTCGATTCGCCGCCGTAGAGCCGATCGATCGAGACAATTGGTACTTCACCTAATCGCAAACCGGCATGATGCGCTTTGATCGCCATTTCGAATGCGACTGTCCAACCCACCGGGCGACTTTCCAAGTTGAGCGACCGGAAAACTTCCTTGCGGAACATTTTGATTCCGGTCGTGGCGTCGGTGAAAGGCGAGTCAGCCACACGATGGAACAACCAATTTGCCGAGTAGGAAAGAAATCCGCCAATCACCGAACCGCCAAGTCTTCGGCCGCCATAGGCGTAACGAGTGCAGCTCACGAAATCGCATCCTTCCTGGATCAAGGCGATCATGTCTTCGATTGCTAACACCGGGCCGACTTCATCGGCGGCAAAAATCAGAATCACGTCGCCTTGCGAAGAAGCGACGCCGGAACGAATCGCATTCACAACGCCGTTGCCAAGCGTGTTCTGAACGCCGCGGAGTTCCGGATAACTTTTGCGAACGTCGTCGATGACGGGAATGCTATCGTCGCCGGCCGAATCGTAGACGACCAAGACTTCATGCGGCAAATCAACCACCGCACGAAGAATTTTGAGCATGATGCGCAGGTTGATGCCCTCGTTGCGCACCGGTAACAAGATCGACAACATCTGGCACCGATTCGGTGCCGTTTTCGTTTCGACGGGTGCGATGGCCGTGACGCTGGTCATTAGCTGTAAAACTTGGTGATCAATCGACAAACGCTGCGCACATCGTCGTCGGTCATTTGAAAAGCCGACGGCAGCCAGATGGCCTGTTTCCCAACGCGGGTGCTGTTTGGAAAATCTTTCTCGTCGCGCAGATAAGGCTTCTGAGTGTGGAGCGGAAACCAGAACCGTCGGCAGCCGGCGCCGTTTTTTGCCAGGAACTCGTCGAGTTGATCGCGGCGTTCGGCCAGAGCATCGATCCATTGTGGTTGCTCGCCGGCTTCAATGTTGAATGGAAGAATGCGGATGCCTTTGGTTCCGGCCAGTTCATCGCGGTAGATAGAGTAGGTCCGCCGGACGCGCTCCATTCGCGCTTGCAGTTTTTCCAACTGGCCTAGGCCCACCGCGGCCTGAAGATTGGTTAGTTTGAAATTGAAACCGAGCGAGTCATGAACGTCGGCCCCGCCGGTGCCGCGAACCGGTCTACCCTGATCCTTCAATTCGCGGAGCCGATGAAAAACCGCGTCGTCGTTGGTGACGAGGACTCCGCCTTGGCCGGTCGTGATGATTTTATTGGGAGAAAACGAAAAGCAACCCGCCTGGCCGAATGTTCCGAGGCAGCGATTTTTGAATCGCGAGCAAAATGCCTCCGCCGCGTCCTCGACCACGGCCGGACCGCGGTTTCGGGCGACGTCGACAATTTTTTCAATCTCGGCGGCCCGACCACTGACATGAACCGGCACCACAGCTTTTGTTCTGGCAGTAATCGCTGCTTTCATCGCTTCCACGCTCAGGTTCAATGTGTCGGGGTTGACGTCGGCCAGCACCGGAGTGGCACCGGTCATCGAAACTGCGTTGGCCGTGGCGATGAACGTGATATCTGGAACAATCACTTCGTCTCCGTGACCGACGCCAAGAGCCATGAGCGAAAGATAAATGGCCGACGTACCATTGGTAACTCCCACGCCAAATTTCGCGCCGGTAAGTCTGGCGATCGTTTGGGCGAACTGCTCGGTGACGTCGCCGTCATTGATGTAGTTGCTGCGCAGAACAGCCAGGACCCGCTCGCGCTCCTCGTCGCCGAGTTCGGGTTGCCACCAGGCGGTACGGCCGCTCATGATTTTTGTGACAGTTGGTCAAGACGTTCCCGGATTGCCTCAACCTGGGCCAGCACCCGTTCGCGATTGCGCGCACCCACCCGACGAATTGGCGCGCCGGTGTAGACGGTCCAGGGTTCAAACGGGAAACGCGCCGGAACATAACTCAACGCGCCGAGTGTTGTTCCTTCGGGAACAATGTTGTCCGGCATGATTACCGAATTTGCGCCGGCGCCACTGTAGTTTTCAAAAACGACGTCGCCTTGAATCGGATGATCTCCGATTCTCTCGACAGCGGACGGAACAATGGTGACCAGGTCGTTTGTGAAATCGTTGCTGGTACACCACACCCTAACGCCGGCCGAAAGACTGCTGAAATCTCCGAGTGAAAAAAGGTGCTCGGGTCCGCCGCCGATTGAGCAGTTGTTCCCGACATGAGAACAAAAGCCGATCTTAACCCGAGTGGAAAAATAACAGTAGTCGTCCACGATCGAAAACTGTCCGACTTCAAAACGATCTGGATATCGAACACGAATGTTTGGAGAGATGATCGGCTTCAT
>CAZFZG010000088.1:0-10015 GCA_964523205.1 uncultured Chthoniobacteraceae bacterium
AAAATTTCAGCTCGCCATCAGACCGTGTCGTAATGCAAGATCGAGACGTTCCCGTTGAACATCCCCCCCAATGGCTCGCCCCAGGCGCATCATCGCTCTCAACCTCGGCTCGCAGACAATCGGGCTCGCTGAATTCCAGGCTCAAGCCCAAGGCGGATTGATTCTGTGTAATTATCGTTTTCGCGAGACGCTGATCGACCCGGCAAATGAGAAGATTGATCCAGCCGAGTTGAATGCTCTGCGGGAGCTTCTCGACGAACTTCAAGTCAAGGGTCTGGATGCGAATTACGCGATTTCCGGGCAATCGGTCTTCATCCGTTTTGTCAAACTGCCGGCTATCGAAGAGGAGAAAATTGCCCGCATCATCGCCTTCGAAGCGCAGCAAAACGTTCCATTTCCCATCGACGAAGTGGTTTGGGACTACCAACTCATCGGAGGTGGTGGGGACGAGCAATTGCAAGTCGTTCTGGTGGCGATCAAGGCTGATCTGCTTGAAGGCATCAATGGCGCGGTAGAAGAAATCGGATTGCGAACAGCGATTGTCGATGTGGGGACGATGGCGCTGTACAACGCGTTTCGTTACAACTACAGCGACCTGAACGGCTGTTCGCTGCTCGTCGACATTGGCGCGCGCACCACCAATTTGCTTTTCATTGAGCCGCGGAAAACTTTTTCGCGAACAATTCCCATTGGCGGCGGCTCGGTGACGACAGCGATCTCTAAAGAATTCGGCGAGCCGTTTGCGGCGGCAGATCTTCGGAAAAAACGAGACAGTTTTGTCAGTCTCGGCGCTGCGTATTCTGAGCCAACCGATCCGGATATGGCACGTGTTTCCAAACTGATGCGCACCACCATGGCTCGGCTCTACGCGGAAATAATGCGCTCGATCAGTCACTATCGCGCACAACAGCAGGGCAGCGCGCCGGAGCGATTGTTTCTTTGTGGCGGGAGCGCAAGCACACCTTACATGCGCGAGTTCTTCAGCGAGAAATTGCAGCTGCCGGTGGACTTTTTTAATTCGCTCCGGAATGTCGCGATCGCTGAATCAGCGCCGGTCGAAGAATTGACACGCTCAGCTCATTTGCTCGGTGAACTGGTCGGGTTGGCGTTGCGTTCAGTGGGCGAGTGTCCGATGTCGCTCAATTTGCGTCCGGCCAGCGTCGCGCGCCGCCACGAACGTGAAAAGCGCCAGCCGTTTTTTCTTGCTACCGCCGCCGCGGTCGTTCTCGCCGTGCTTGGCTGGGGCCTTTATTACATGCGCGCGGCCCAAGTCACGCGCGCCGCTGCTGAAAAAATCCAAGCGATGAACACGCCGATGCGGGCCGCCGAAGCAAGGATCGACAGCTTGCGAAGCCGGGTGGCTGCTCTCGATAATGTCGCTGTCCCGCTCACGGCGGCGATCAATGACCGGTTTTTCTGGGTCGAAATTCTGGAAGACCTCAACGTGCGCTTGCCGACACGGGATATTTGGATCACCGAGCTCGTGCCGATGTCCGGAGGGAAAGCGATTCCGGTCGGCGAAAAACGCGAAGCGGACGACGCGCCGCCTCCAGCACCGGCAAGATCGACTGCGAAGGGTTCGGTTGCGGGCCCGGCAATCGACAGTCTGCTGTTGCGGGGGCTTTATCTGTACAATCAACCAAAGCAACAGGAAGTGGTGGTCGATTACTTCCGCAACTTGGTTGGCTCGCCGTTTTTTGATGTCGATCCAAACAATCAGGCGCGCACGATCAAATCGACGATTCCGAACAACACCGAGTGGGCGTTCCCCTACGAGCTGCGTCTCGATCTCAAGAAGCCGCTGAAATTGCCATGAACTGGTATCGGGAGAATCGCTGGCTGGGCAATTTCCTAATCGCCTTCACCACGGCCGTGATCGTCGCTCTTTGGTTTCTGTTTCACGCCAAAGGCGCGTTTGCTCAGGCATCGGCGCAGTTCAACGCGGTAGCGACCGAGAGGGCTCGCCTCGAGCATCTCAATCCTTTTCCCAGCGAGGACAACTTTCACAAGATGCGGGTCGCCCTCGAAAATTACGGCGCGGCTTTGAGCAAAGTAAGAGAGGAACTGAAAAAGCAGGTTGTGGCCCCGGCAGCGGGACTCGCGCCAAATGAATTCCAATCGCGGCTGCGTCAGGCGATCTTGTCCGCTAGAGAGCGGGCGCGTGCGCACCGCGTGAGACTGCCGGACAATTTCTATCTCGGCTTCGATGAATTCGCGACGACGCTGCCGAGCGTGGCAGCCGCTCCATTGCTCGGCCAGGAGATGGGCCAGATTGAGCTTCTGTTAAATGTTTTGATTGATGCTCCGGTCGACGCAATCACCGGTCTGAAACGCGGGACGCCGTCGGCGGAGCCTACAGCTTCGCCGGCGCCGCAGAAGGCGATCACTGCCGCGGCGACCGTCGTCGAGCGCGCGGTTCTCGATCTTACCTTCACAGCTTCGCCGTCAGCGATGCGAAAGGTCTTGAATCAAATTGCGGGCTCGGACCGGCAGTTTTTCGTTGTCCGTGCACTGCAGGTGCGCAACGAGCAGAAAAAAGGGCCGTCGCGAGAACCGAGCGCCCCTATTGCCGGTACAACGGGTCCACCAGGCCCCTTCAAATTTATCGTCGGCAACGAGCACGTGGAAACGGCGGCTGTAATCGAACTTGTGCGATTTTCTTTTTGATATGCGCTCACCGGGAAAATGAATCTAATACGTGAACATTATGAGAGAGCGCTGCTGATTGGGGCGGCGGCGATACTTTTTGTTTGTTCGGTTTTCATCTGGCGCAGCGCAGCGCGATTTAATTTGCAGCTCACGATCCCGCCGCCGGTGCCGGCATTGAAAACTGCGTCGCCCATGGCAAAAGCTGCCGAGCTCGCCGTCGCGATCGAAAAATTGCACGCGCCGCCGCAGTGGACGTTCGGTGGAAGATCGGGGCTGTTCGTTCCGGAAAAACATTTCATCGCCGCAAATGGACTCCCGGCGACGTTACAAACCACTGAAGTCCATCCGCCCGTCCCAAACGCGTGGTTGGAACAATTTGGGTTACCGATCGCTGACCCCGATGTGCTCGATCAGGACCCGGACGGCGATGGATTCAATAATCTGGACGAGTGGTCGGGCCAGACCAATCCTAACGATCCGAATTCGCATCCTGAATATTACACAAAGCTAAAGTTGAAGTCGGCGATCGAGGAACCGTTCCGGCTCGTGTTTTCCTCATGGGTTGATGACACCTACGCCATCAACACCATCGACATGAAACAACCGACGCAGTTCGTGAAGGTTGGCGATTCAATTAAAGGTACCCGGTTCAAAGTCGCAAAGTTTGTCGAGAAATATCAGAAGAACAAATACGGAACCAATGTCGACGTTTCCGAGCTGACCCTCGAGCAACAGGAAACGCACCAGCAGCTCCTGCTCGTGAAAGAAAAGGTGGCAATGTCGCCCGAATCGGTGGCGACGTTCGTTTATACCTGGGGCGGGCGTCAGGAATTTCAGGTCCGAAAAGATCAGGAATTTTCATTGAACCCCTTGGAGCACATCAAATATAAACTGGTAGAAGTTGAACCGGCCAAGGCGGTGATCGTGGAGTCGCGACGGGCCGACGAGCCGATCGAAATTGGCCTGTTCAATCTGTAATTCCCCCCAAATTATGAACTCAAGATTCCCCCCTCGGAGACTATCTGTCGTGCGCCCATTGGTAGGGCTTGGCCTCGTGCTTATTTCAGGCGTCGACGCGCAAAATGTGGATCGTATATCAAGACGCGAAATTGCGCGCCGCCAGGCGGTGTTGCCGCGCGGCGTGGAAGCCGTTGCTCGCGGTCGCGCTGCGATGCAGACGAAAAACTTCCGCCTCGCGTACGATGAGTTTCGAGCCGCTCTGAACCTACTCCCCGATGCAGTCACTTGTGCGAAAACGCGCGATGAAGCGCTGGCCGGTTTTTGCGAGAGCGGGGTGAAAGTCGCCGAGCAGGACATCGCCGAGGGCAATTACGCCCGAGCCGAATCGGTCTTACGTGAAGTGTTGGAAGACCGATACGATCCAAATTGCCGGCCGGCCCTTGAGCTGTTCGCGCACCTGCAACAGCCCGGTTATTTCAACAAAACGATTGGCTCGAAGTTCATCGAAAAAGTTCAGGAAGTGAAACGGCTGCTGGCTGACGCCCAGGGTTATTACGACTCCGGGCGCTACGATCTCGCCTTCAAGAAATACGAACAAGTATTGACGATTGATCCTTACAACACTGCAGCGCGGCGGGGCCAGGAGAGAATCGACAACACAAAGTATAATTACAATCAGGAAGCCTACAACGAGACCCGCGCCCGCGCGGTTTGGCAGGTCGAAAAGGGTTGGGAGAATCCGGTCAAGCAATACGGCAAGGCTGTTGAACCCCTCGCCGAGTCGTTTCAACGCGACGTGACCGGAACCGCGCGGATTACCCAAAAATTGAATTCGATCATCATTCCGCGGGTTGAGTTCCGCGATGCGAGTGTACGCGAAGCAATCGATTTTCTGCGTCAACAAGCCGCAGCTAACGACCCAAATCCTGACGGCAAGAAAGGTGTCGACATTGTTTTGCGATTTGCTCCTCTCGGTCAGATTGCGCCACGCACCATCCCGGTTGAAACTGCGCAAACTGCCACAGAATCAGCCGCAGTTCCGCCCGAAGCGGCACCGCCCTCGGCCGTGACCACGCCCATTCCCGCGAAGCCGATCGTCCCCCCGGCGGTTGGACCCGCTGCGGCGATCTCTCCTTCCGAAGCGAGGATAACAATCAATCTAAATCAGATTCCGCTCGGGGAAGCATTGCGTTATATCGCGGCCCAAGCAGGTTTGAAAATAAAGGTCGAACCGTACGCGGTGTCGATTATTCCCATTACCGAACAAAGCAACGACCTGATCACAAAAGAATATCGCGTCCCGCCGGGATTCATTAGCGCAAGCGTGAACGTTGGACCGTCGGCGCTGGAGCGGGCTGCTTACAAAACCGGCGCGGCTGCACCTGCTCCGACCGGCACCGGGAAGGACACCGAGGAATCTACCGGCGGCCATCAGTTGGTGAATCGCGAAGGTGCGAAAGAATTCCTTGAAAGTCAGGGAGTGCCATTCCCGCCCGGAGCAAGCGCGCATTTTCTTCCGCAAAGCAGCCGCCTTATCGTTCGTAACACCGCCGACAATCTGGAGCTCGTTGACGCGATTGTTGAACAGGCCAGTGTGGCGGGACCGAAACAGGTCGAGATCGAGGCTAAGTTTATCGAGATCAACCAGAATGTTTTAAAGGAACTCGGCTTCGATTGGCTGCTCGGTCAATTCAACATCGGCAATCACAAGCTCTTTGGCAGTGGTGGCACTTCCGGGACTGGCGCGCCCGTGAATCCGGCCGATTGGCCGTTCGTTCCACCGGGAAGTCAGACCCCGGTCGGACAATTTCCAGTCACCGCCGGCAACCGCAGCGGTGAGCTTGCCATTAGCGCGAACGCGATCGACGCACTTTTGTTTCCGAACATGGGAGCGAGCTCGCTCGCACCAGGAATTTTCGGATTGTCCGGCGTATTCACCGATCCGCAATTTCAAGTCGTCATTCGCGCGTTGAATCAAAAGAAAGGGATCGATCTTCTTTCGGCGCCAAAGATTACGACCAAGAGCGGTCAGCGCGCAGTCATTGAGATCGTGCGCGAATTTCGTTACCCGACCCAATTTACCGAGCCTAAAGTGCCGGACATTCAGGGCCGCGGTTCGACCAATTCGACGACAACGACAATTGCATTGCCGGTCGTAGGTCCGTCAACGCCTTCCAATTTCGAAACTCGCAATACCGGCGTAACGTTGGAAGTGGAACCGGTGGTCGGCCCGGACGGCATCACGATCGATTTGAATCTTGTACCCCAAGTCGTCGAGTTCGAGGGATTCGTCAATTATGGCAGCCCGATCAAGACGGTGAATCCTGCCCTGCTCGGATTTGCTCCAGGCACTCTTCTTGGAACGACGACGCAAGCAATCACGCTGACCGACAACGTGATCAACCAGCCGATTTTCAGCACCCGCAAAGTGACCACCAGCGTTAGCGTGTGGGACGGACAAACCGTCGTGCTCGGTGGATTGATGCGCGAAGACGTTCAGAAAGTCGAAGATCGGACTCCGTTCGTCGGCGATCTGCCACTGGTGGGTCGGCTCTTCCGCAGCAATGTCGATCAACACATAAAACGCAACCTGATCATTTTCGTGACGGCGCGGCTGGTGAATCCGGCGGGGCAATCAGTCAACCAAGCCGAAGAAGAAGAGGAAATGGTCGAGCCGCCAGTCTTGCCGGGAATCCCAGCTTACAAGAAATAGCCGCCCGCTTTCCTTTTTGCTCAGGATCGGCTAATCACTCCTGAGCTTCGAATTCACCAGTGCCAGCGATTGGAATCACAGGCGGAGTTTCCACAGGCAAGAGCACCTTCTGCGGGTGTCTGCGGGAGATCCTTCCCAACGCCAAATTCTTTGATGCCGATCAGGCTGCCCACGATCTGGTAGAGCTTGAGGACGTTAAACACCAGCTCCTGCGAGAATTTGGATTCGCCATCTTTTCCCGCGATGGGAGCTTGAATCGGGAGGCCATTCGCGCGATAGTCTTTGCCGACGCCGCCAAAAGGCGCGCGCTCGAAAAAGTTCTCCATCCGCGGATTCGCCGGCAATGGAGCGTTGAAGCGGACAAGCACCGCACATCTCCTGAATTTTTCTTTGCAGACATTCCTCTTCTCTATGAAACCGGTGGCGAAAACTTGTGCGACCGAGTGGTGGTGGTGGCCTGCTCGCCCGGCATCCAGCTGGCCAACCTCATGCGAAAAATGAAGGTCGAGCAGCCGGCAGCCGACGCCATGATCAAATCCCAGATGCCTCTGGAGGAGAAAATGAAGCGAGCCGATCACGTTGTTTGGAACAACGCCGATCGATCTGGGCTGACGGACCAGGCGGCAAGCCTGGCGAAACTTTGGCAGCAGGAAAAATGGACGAAGTAGAAGAAAGTGTAGAAGCAGCCGACCCGGCTGCAGAGAAAAAAGCGCGGAAAGCGGCCGACCCGGCCGCCTCTACATCTCGGACCGAATTGAGCATCAACGAACTCGAAAAGCGCGAAGATCTTTTTCCGGTCGCGCGCGAGTTCGAGTTGCACCTTCATCCTGCCCGCACCCGTCATCATCACATCCTGGACATTTGTCGCGCTGCGCTCGGGCGGGGCGTTCAGGTCACCGCCGAAGGCTTTCTCGATCAGGTTGGCGACTCCTTCGGATTGCTGCGGTACCCCGAGCTGAATTTTTTGCCGGTGCCGGAAGACGTCTCCGTCCCGCGAGCGGCTATCGAGCTGTACCGATTGCGCCCCGGACAAAGACTTAGCGGAAAACTTCGGCTCCCGCGCGATCGCGAGAAAGGCTTGGTGCTCGACGACGTTCTCACCATTGAAGGTCAGCCGGCCGAGGGGTGGAAAGAGCCGACCGATTTCGAGAAACTCACTCCGCAATTCCCGCAGGGTCGGATTATGCTCGAGAACCCAAAGACCAACTCGATTTGTGCGCGGGGCGTCGATCTTCTCGCGCCGCTGGGCCGCGGTCAGCGCGGCTTGATCGTGGCACCACCGCGGGTGGGCAAGACCATTCTGCTCAAGGAAATCGCCAAAGCGATCCGAGTAAATCATCCCGAGATCGTTCTGATTCTGCTGCTGGTCGATGAGCGGCCTGAGGAAGTGACCGATCTCGCCCGCGAGATCGATTGCCAGATTTATCATTCGAACTTTGACGAGAACGTCCAGCGACACGTCCAGGTGGCGGAGTTGGTGCTGGAGCGCTCGAAGCGTCTGGTCGAAATGAAGAAGGACGTGGTGATTTTGCTCGATAGCCTGACCCGGCTCTCGCGCGGTTACAATAATTTGCAGCCTGGCAAGGGACGGATCATGTCAGGCGGTGTAGAAGCCAAGGCGCTGATCAAACCGAAGAAATTCTTTGGCAGCGCGCGCAATGTCGAAGAAGGCGGCAGTCTCACCATTCTTGCCACCGCACTGACGGAAACCGGCAGCCGGATGGATGAATTGATCTTCGAAGAGTTCAAAGGCACCGGCAACATGGAGCTGCATCTTGACCGCGCGTTGCAAGAGAAACGGCTTTATCCTGCGATTCATCCGCTGCTCTCGGCGACGCGGCGCGAAGATTTGCTTTATCACCCGGAAGAATGGGAGCGGGTCCAGCAATTGCGCAAAGCGATGGCCGCGCTCCCGCCGATCGAGGCGATGGAAAAGTTGATCGACAATCTCCACGCGACAAAAACCAATGCCGAATTGTTATTGAGTGGACTCAAGTGACAAAAAATTACGCAGCGCGAATTTCGAATGACGAAACAAGTCCGCCAGTCGGACGGACTCGTCCTGCGGCGAGCACGAATGTTGAAATGACGAAACCCGCCGTGCGCGGCTTTTTTCAGAATTCGGGTTTAGTCATTGTTTCGAGCTTCGAGCTTCGACATCCGTCATTTCGGCCGTGATCGCTTCGGCAAGTCAACTCTCGGATCTAGTTGCCGCGATTGGACTGCATCGCCGTATCGCCGTTGATACTGAGGCCGATAGCCTTCATTGCTATCGCGAAAAACTTTGCCTGCTTCAGATCAGCATTCGGGGCGGGGATTTTATTGTTGATCCATTGGCGGATGTCGATCTTGGGCCGTTGCGCGACGCGCTCGCGGAGAAGGAAATCGTGCTCCATGGCGCGGATTACGATCTTCGATTGCTCCGCCGGAACATGGAGTTCGTGCCGCGAGAAGTTTTCGACACCGTGATTGCTGCGCGGATGATCGGCATTCGCGAGTTCAGCCTCGCGGCGCTGCTGCAGCATTATTTCAACATCGAATTGGCGAAAGGTTCGCAAAAAGCAAACTGGGCGCAGCGGCCGCTCTCGGCGAAAATGGCGGAGTACGCGATCAACGACACACGCTTTCTGCTGCCGCTGGCCGACCGCTTGGAAAAAGAACTGGAGTCGTGTGGCCGATTGGAGTGGTTCCGGCAATCGTGTCAGCGCGCTCTCGAGCAGACGGTGGTTGATCGCGAGCGCGATCTCGATGGTGCCTGGCGCATTTCCGGCGCGGGTGCATTGCGCGGCCGCGCATCGGCGGTGCTGCGCGAGCTATGGAACTGGCGCGAGCGCGAAGCCGAGGCGGCTGATCGTCCGCCGTTTCACATTCTCCAGAACCGCGAGCTCATTCGCTCTACCGAAAAGTTCGACGCCGGTGAAATTCCCGATTACAAACATTTCTCCGATCGCCGCCGCCGCGCATTTCGCGAAGCGGCGCAACGCGGGATGGAATTGCCCGAAAAAGATTGGCCCGTTCGTCCGAAGCGGTCGGGAACTCGCCCGAGCGCCGAAGTCATCAAACGAATTGAAAGGCTCCGGCACAATCGCGATCACGCCGCCAAAAAAATGCACATCGAAGCTTCCTTCATTGCTCCGCGTGCAACTTTGGAAGCCATCGCCGCCGATCCATCCCGCGCCGACGCGCTTCTCGTCCCCTGGCAGCGCGAGTTGCTAGAATTGTAGGGCAACCGCGGCGGTTGCCGTTAACTGGCGCATCAGCCCGCGGTTGGCTCCAGCGCTTGGTTAGGTGTTGGTTCCATCGTCAGGGACGTTGCTTACTCATGTTGGGAAAAATGTCCTCGGGAGCACTCGGAAACGCGCGCAAAACCTTGCGGATGGTTGAGGCTGTCATATCTAGGGCGTCATCGGCTGCCTGTTCGGACGGGTAAGGACGAAGCGCATCAAAATACTTGGCGTCTGACCACTGACCTGATTGGCGGTGAAGCAACGCCCAACGGGGCTCGGCAATCTCTTTGCCGGCCGCATTTACGGGATCAACGCAAGTAACCGCCCAATCACCATGCACCTTGAGAAAGCGCACGTTAAAGAGGACTCCTTTGGGATTGCGCTGTGCTGCCGTCGAATCACCGGCATAAAAGTCGAGCCGCATAACGTCCATAATAGCTTGGCGCTCTGAACTGCCAGGCAGCGG
>CAZFZG010000089.1:0-9825 GCA_964523205.1 uncultured Chthoniobacteraceae bacterium
ACCACTTCACTTGGGCGGTTGGCGAACTGCCAGTAACCCCGGCGCCCACCCGTTCTTCGGCGCCGCCGACTTTTTCGCCCGGGACCGCCTCGCCACCGCTGCCAGTGGAAGTGATGCCGGTGGAAGCGCAGCCGCTCAATCCACAAATGGCGGCCGCGAGAATTGCTAGGATCGCAAGAGATTTCATCAGAGAGATCAAAGGTAATCAGAGACTGAATTTTCTCCACAAAAATCGTGCGGGTGGGCGATTGCTGGGAGCACCAAGCACTCCTAAACTTCAAGGTGACCAGAGACGCAAGAACGGACATTAAGTCAGTCCAATTTAGCGAGCTCGAACGAAAAGTCCGCGAATACGGCGAACCGCCTTACCGGGCCGGGCAAATTGTCGCCTGGCTCTACCAGAAGCGCGTTCAATCCTTTGAGGAAATGAGCGACTTGCCACACGAATTCCGCGCCGGGCTGGCAAGCGAGTTCCAATTCAGCAAGATTGACATCGTCCGAGTGCTGGGTTCGGGCGACACCACCCGCAAATTTCTGTTCCGATTACTCGACGAGAGCTTGATCGAAACCGTGCTGATTCCAGCCTCGGCGGCGCTCTACGGATCGCGCTCGGACCGGCGAACGCTCTGCGTTTCTACCCAGGTAGGCTGCGCCTATGGCTGCAAGTTTTGCGCGAGCGGCTTGGAAGGTTTCGCTCGCAATCTGCGCCCGAATGAGATTGTCGATCAAGTCATGGCGGTGGAGGGCGAGACCGGTGAGAAGATTGACAACATCGTATTCATGGGAATGGGCGAACCGCTGGCGAATCTGAACAACGTGATCAGCGCGATTCGAATCATCAACTCGCCATGGGGCCTCGGGATCGGCGCGCGGCACATTACCGTTTCCACGAGTGGACTCGCCCCGCAGATCCGCAAACTGGCCGAGGAGCCACTGCAAATCCGTCTCGCCATTTCACTGCACGGCTCGACCAACGAAGTGCGCAACCAAATCATGCCGGTCAATCGGCGTTACAACTTGGAAACGTTACTGGCCGCCTGCGAGTATTACGTCTCGCACAAGAAACAACGCCTGACCTTCGAATATATTTTGATCGCCGGAGTAAACGATTCGGACGAACAGGCTCGGTTGCTCGCCGGTCATGCCAGACGCCTTTCGGCCAAAGTGAACCTGATTCCATATAATACCGTGCAGGGCCTGCCTTGGTCGCGGCCGTCGCAGGATCGACAGGAAAAATTCTCGTCGATTCTCCGTGGGCGCGGCGTGGCCACCACGTTGCGACGCGAAAAAGGTCACGACATCGAAGCGGCCTGTGGGCAACTGCGATTGCAAACCAAACGCGAATTGGAGACGGCAACTTCTTAAGCTTGTGGGAAACCTTTTGCGCTGAAAGAGAAGCTGGCGTTTAGTCTTTGATCATGTCCGACTTCGATCGGGGACCGGAAGGAATTTGGGACGAATACGACTGGGAGCGTTTCCTTCAGCAGCAGGACCAGCGCACGGAGAAATACATGGATCTGCTGGAGAAATACATCGACGATCCGCAGCGGGACGAAATCATCGCGAGGGAAATGGGTTGGAACCAGCTCTCGGCGGCGGATGATTGGAGTGCGGAAGTGGACGCCCTTCTGGACGAGGATTGGCGGTCGCGCGAGAAGGAAGGCGACGACGATGCCCAAAAGCCGATGGAAGCTTTCGAGGACCACGTCCTCTATCGCGCGGCGTTCGCGCTAACGGTTTGGATCGACAAGCTCTTCGATCAAAACGCGTCTCTGCAAAACGAGCCGGCGGCGATTAAGCTGGCGACACATGCGGCGCTAGCCAGCGCGAAACTGGCGGCGGCGCTGAGCGACGACGAGGTGGATGAGCTCGGGATGACCATCGCCTATCTGAAGCGGGCGTTGAAAGCGATCACGATCTCACTGGATTCCGCGGCTAAGTTGCTGTCGCAAAGGCTGATCGCGGGCCGGCAGTATTCCGTTCTCCAGCAGCGACTCTTCCAAGTGCGCGACGGCATCATCACGCTGATGGGAGAATACCGCGGCGAATGGCGACGCCGCTTCGGCCCCGAAGGCTACCGGGGTTGAATGAAATAAGCGGTAGTTCCGTCGAAACATGCAAACGGAAGCAACTCCGGCTCAGGCCGATGTGTCGGAACTGGACCTGGTTAAACGATCCCAGGCCGGTGATTCCGAGGCATTTGACCAGCTGGTAACCCGCTACCGAACAAGAGTTTTCGCCATGATTTATAACATGGTCCATAACGAACAGGACGCTTGGGACCTGGCGCAGGACAGCTTTGTCAAAGCTTGGAAATCGATCGGGCGTTTTCGCGGCAAGTCGTCATTTTACACCTGGATTTACCGGATCGTGATGAACGTGACAATCGACTGGCTGCGAAAGCGACAGATCAAAGCCGGCGGAGCCGAATTCGACGACGCGATCCAACTCAAGGAGATCGACCCCGCGTCCAGGACGGTGCCCAAGTCCGATCCGCTCCCGCACCAGCGGATGGAACGGAGCGAAATTCGGGCGCGGATCGACAAGGCCATTGCTCAGCTCTCACCCGAACATAGAGCCGTAATTTTGATGAAAGAAATTGAAGAGATGCAATATCATGAGATTGCCGAGAGCCTGGGCTGCTCCATTGGCACAGTGATGTCGCGTCTGTTTTATGCCCGCAAAAAATTGCAAAATTCCCTGAGGGACGTGTATGAAAACGTTTGAAGAGAAGTGGACTGCCTGGCTCGATGGCCAATTGAGCGGCAAAGAATTAGTTGAGTTTGAATCCTCGTTGCCGGATTTGGCGGCGGCCCAGGCTGAGAAGCGCGATGCGCAGAAACTCGGTGCGTTCTTGAAGAAAGAGCTTGGAGCCCAGGCGCTGAATAATGAAGAGTTCTTCAATCACCAACTTCGCGAGCGGATCGCCCGCGAAACGGAGGACCGGTCGCGCGATCGAGGAGCAAGCTCAACCTGGTGGACGGTGCCGCGGCTGGTATGGTGCGGTGCAATGGCCTTGGGTTTGTTTCTGGTTACGACTCTTGTGCTGATGAAGGAAGCGAACCCTGGCGAACGCTCGGAATATCTGACTCAGATCCTGAATTCCCGGGTGGACCCCGTAGTCAGTCCGAACGCAACGGTCTCGATTTTCGAGAGCAAGAACCACAACAACGTAACGGTGCTGTGGACCGAAGGATTGCAATCGCTCCCGGCCGACTACGCAGCAAAGTAAATTCGCGCAATGCCGCATAGGACCCTGCTTATCGCCGTGGCGGTGATGTTGGCGGCAGGCGCGCTATCGGCTAAGGCAGCCCACTTGGTTTGGAGCGGACTAGTTATCGCCGAAAACGTTCCGCAGCCGGCGCAAATTCCTCCCGAGCTAACCAAGTTCGAGCAAACGTTGAAAGACTTGTTCGGCTACAATCAATTCGAGCTGATCGGTCAATCGAACAAAACGCTGCGGAGCGGCGAAGAAGACTGGCTCGCCGTCAGCAAATATTTTTCTCTCCACGTCGACGCCCGTGGCGAAAACGAAGCCGGTTACACTTTGAATCTCAAACTCTACAAGGAGAAAGAGATTCTCCTCGAGACCGACGCGAACCTGAGTCGCAGCAGTCCATTAGTGATCAAAGGTCCGCAGGTCGGCAGCGGACAGCTGCTTCTGGTGCTGGTGGTGAAGGACGACGAACTGCATCGCCGCCGGCAGGTGCAGCCATCGAACCCGATCACCGCGGGTTGGTATCGTCTGCGGCGAGCCATTCACCGCGTGCTCCCGTAATCGCAAGTTACAAATTGGATTGCGATTGCTCCGTTTCGGCGGAGATCAGGAGCCGCATCGGGATCATCGACGATTCGTGAAACCCGTGACGTCGGAAAAACTCCTGCGCCATATTTTCCGGCCGATCGGTCAGGAGTGTAATGCGCAGGAAATTCTTCTGACGGGCGAATTCGATGGCGTGTTTGAGGAGCAACGCGCCGTAGCCGTGACCCTGAAATTCTTTATGAACCACCAGGTCCTCGAGCAAAACCACGAAGCCGCCCTCAGCCGTGCTGATGGTGAACAGAAGATTGATCATGCCGACAATCACGCCATCACGCCGAAGCACGAAGACTCGTCCACGGCTCGGTTGTTCAAAAATTAATCGCAAACCGCGGAGCTGTTTCTCCCTGTCGGGGCGAAAATCGCCCTCCTGGGCGAAAAGTTCACCAAGCATCTCGGATAACTCATCCAAATCAGCCTCGGTAGCCGGCTCAATGACGACTTTCTCGCTCACCGTTTGCATTGCTTATTCCAGAAATCGCGCACTGTTGCAACCCGCTAATGAAAGACACCTTCCGCAACAAGTCGAATCGATTGGCACTCTGTCTCCCGCAAAATTGACAATCCCTGTCTCCATCCTAAGCTAACCGCTCTCAATTCGCGCCGAGGATATTTTTCGGCTTATGAAACGCACTTTTCAACCATCGAAGCGAACGCGCAAACGCCAGCACGGTTTTCGTGCCCGGATGCGGACCAAGGGCGGGCGCGCCACGCTTGCCCGGCGACGTCAGCGCGGCCGGAAGCGCCTCCTTCCCAAAGGTGTAGATCGACATTATGCGCGTCATACGCAGGCCTGAATCATTCAGTGAGACCATATCGGACTTTGGTCCAATCGCGTTGGTCAGCCTTTTGAGCCCATGATGGCAGTTGAGAAAATTGACAACAACTCACAATTTGCTCTTGGTTTAATCCATCCCTGAATGATTAAGCAGATTGAGGGGGTCGAAACGGCCGTAGCGCCAATGCGCAAAGACGTCGCCGCCGAACGGCTGCAGACGGATTCGAGAATTTTTGCCTACACGCGTTGGGACGTTATTCCGGTCGCTGCTGCTCTTCTACATTGCTCCTACTTCTTCGGGATGTTCCTGCTCTTCCCCGTCCTCCCGCTTTGGGCCATGCTCATCCTCGGCTTCATCTATTCGGTGAGCATTTCCTGGAACATCAACGGCATTTCACACAACTTCATTCATAATCCCTACTTTCGCTCTCCTTTGCTCAATCGACTGTTTAGCGTTCTGGAATCGGTCACGGTGGGTTTCAGTCAGATTTTTTACGACTGCATCCACATGCAACATCACAAAGGAAATTCCGATCGACCGGACGACGGCGGCGAGACCATCGATTGGATCTCCATTTACAAGCATGGCCACGACGGCGAGGCCGAGCACGCACTGAAATACACCTTCCTGAGCTTCTTTCGGGAGGACCCCAAAACGGTTTATCGCCAACTCAAACGCAAGGATCGACGCGAAGCATTTTGGGGGGTCACAGAGTTAACATTCTTTGTCGGCAACTTTGTCGTCCTTGGCATCCTCCATTGGCAATACATCTGTTTTCTCATCCCGTTTTGGTATTTCGGTCACTGCCTTTCCTATCTGAACGGGTACTACCGCCATTATGGCGGCGATCCGGACGAACCGATGGCCTGGGGCGTCAGTAGTTACGACAAGCTCTACAATTGGATCTGGTTTTTTAACGGCTACCACGCCGAACATCATTTCCGGCCCAAAGTTCATTGGACCCGGATGCAGGCGTTCCGCGAGCAAATCGCCGAGCAACAGCTATTGGCCGGTGTGCGCGTTATCAAGCCGCCCCATGCGCTGGGGTTTCTCGATCCCGACCTTCCTTCGCGAAAAACCGGGAAAACGGTGGCCCGGCCGCTTCGCTCCGAGCACGCGTAAGGTGGAGTGATCTAGCTAGCCGATCTCCGGATGCTGGTCGCTCAGCAGTAGCGCAGCGTTGACCAGCGCGACGTGTGAGAAGGCCTGCGGGAAATTTCCCAACTGTCGTTTCGACTCCGGACTGTATTCTTCTGACAGCAACCCAAGATCGTTTTGCACTTCGAGCAAGCGTTCGAACAATGCGCGCGCCTCTTTTTTCCGGCCTATCAGATATAAGGCGTCGGCGAGCCAGAATGAACATGGAATAAAAACGCCCTCAGTCCCCGGCAAACCGTCCACGTTTTCTTGTTCCGGCAGGTAACGAAGAACAAAACCATCCTGCATCAACTCACGTTCGATTGCTTCGACGGTCCCGACAACGCGCGGATCAGTTGCCGGAAGAAATCCAATCAACGGCATCACGAGTAAGCTCGCGTCCAGGGCGTCGCTCCCATAATATTGAGTAAAAGCTTTCTTCGTAGAGTTGAAACCGCGCTCGCATACTTCGTCGCGAATTTGATCGCGAATCGTTCGCCAGCGGTCCAAATTTTCACTGACCGCGCAATTGCAGGCCTTGGCCAGTTTGATCGCCCGATCGAAGGCCAGCCATGCCATCATTTTTGAGTGAGTGAAATGCTGCGGTTCGCCGCGGACCTCCCAAATTCCGTGATCGACTTTCTGCCAGTTGGATTCCAGGAACTTCATCAATCCTTCCTGCAACGCCCAGTCGGCCTCGTCGTTTTGAACCCCTTCAACCTGTGCGCGGTGCATCGCGGCCAGAACTTCGCCAAAAACGTCGATCTGAAATTGTCGCGAGGCAGCGTTGCCGATGCGGACCGGCCTTGAACTTTCGTACCCGGAGAGCCACGGGCACTCGAATTCTTCAAGGCGCCGTTCGCCGTGCACGCCGTACATGATTTGCATTTGCGAAGGCATTCCCGCGATTGTGCGCAGCAACCATTCCCGCCATTGCTTTGCTTCGTCTTTGTAACCAGCGTTCATGAACGCGATGAGCGTGAACGTCGCATCTCGCAGCCAGCAGTAGCGATAGTCCCAGTTGCGCACCCCGCCGATTTGCTCGGGCAACGATGTCGTCGCGGCTGCGACCAATCCGCCGGTCGGTGCATAGGTCAAACCTTTGAGCACAACCAACGACCGCACAATGGCGTCTTCCCACGGAGTCGTCCGATAGCATCGCTTCGCCCAGCTCGACCAAAATTGTTCGGTGTCGCGCAACGCATGATCGGCATGAATAGCTCTTGGTGGTTCTTCGTGGGAAGCGAACCAGGTAAGAACAAATGGAACGCTCTCTCCTTTTTTAACGGTGAACTCGGCGACCGTAGTGAGATTTTTGCCCCGCGTCTCAATCGGTGTTCGCAAAATCAAACCATCCGGGCCGGCAATCGCCTCCAATCCGCCGTGACGCTTTCGCACCCATGGTACGATGTGGCCATAATCGAACCGAATGATCAGCTCCATTTCCAGAGCGACCTTGCCGCGCACTCCCTCGACGATTCGGATAATGTCGGGGTTTTTTCCCCGCGGCGGCATGAAGTCAATCAAACGCACGGTGCCACTGACTGTTTCGATTTCCGTTTCCAGAATCAGCGAATCACCGCGATATCGCCGTGCTATCTTGTCGACTTTTTCTCGCGGGAAGAATCGCCAGTGACCATTCTCGCGATCACCTAGCAAGGACGCGAAGCAGGCGCCCGAATCAAAGCGCGGAAGACAGAGCCAATCCACGCAACCGTCGCGGCTGACCAACGCACCAGTCTGAGTATCGCTCAGAAAACCGTAATCTTCGATCCTGGCGCTGTGGTTCGGCATACCGCAATAGATATCGATCTGACTCTATGTCGATCTTGCGAAAGCGGCTGGATATTCCGATCGCGTGAAATCGGTCGTCCCATACTTGTACTTGAGAAATCTTGCCATTTGTTTCGAAATTCACGCGACTGTTTGGATCCTCGAAGTCAGTCTTTCGGGGCTTTAGCCGGCGCACCGATAGCAATCGATTTGATATTATTCCGTTTTGTGCAAATAAAGTTCCCAAGACTGTCGGCAAGGTAGCTGCTGTATTCAGAGTCCGCCGCGCCGAGTCAGAGCGAACAACCCCACCACTGAAAGATCATGAAGCAAAACTTTGAAGCATCCCTCCCAACATGGTTTTTCCGTCGCGTTCTGATTGGGGCAGTAGCCGCGTTCGGCGTCTCGGTATGGCAAGTTGCGGCACAGGACATCGCAGCAACCTACGTAGACGGTGCGGAGATACCGGTGACCTCCGATGGATTCATCGCCGAAGGGAAAGCAATAAACATCACGCTCAACTTTGCTCCGCCACCTGGAACCCAACTGATGGTTGTCCAAAATACCAGTCCCGGAATTATTCGGGGTAGATTCAAGAATCTGGCGCAGGGACAGACCGTCACGCTGACGTATGCCGGGATCACTTATTATTTCGTCGCAAACTATTATGGAGGGAACGGTAACGACCTCGTTCTGTTGTGGACAACTGGCGACAGGCTGGTGGCGCCGATCGCGAAGGCCAAGCTCGATGGTCAGCTACTCCTAGCGTTGAGAAGAGTCCGCGGAGAACCTCCTTTCGATAAGCCAACATCGTTAGAACCAGCAATTCCGGTTAAGGATGGCGAGCGCGTGCTTGTTGATATTGAGGGGTCGGTTTCGAAAACGCTGGCCGATCAAGTAATCTCCATGGGAGGGGCGCTACCGGACAGCTCGCCGTCAACCACGGTGCTCCGGGCTATGATTCCGCTATCGAGCCTCGAGGCGCTCGCACTGCGTAACGATGTCAAATTTATCTCACCGGCAAAAGTTTCCGTGGCAAGTCGAATCGAACAACAATAGCCAAGCTCAAGAATTATGAGAGGAGGTTGGCACTTAATTTTAACTCCGATCCGCGCTGCTGGAACGCGGCGACGAACGTCGGTCTTCGCACTTGCGCTGGCTGCTGTTCTCACAAATACGCCCGCAGCCGCCTTGACCATTAACCTTACTTACGATCCGGATTCCACCTTTCTTAATGCCGGCTTGAGTTCAGCTGATATCCCGAAGATGAAAGCAGCCGCATTGTATGCAGCTTCGCAATTTACCAATAACTTCTCTGATTCAGTTAATGTGAACATCAAGATTACTGCTGTTCACGGCACTGGAACGCTTGGGCAGAGCAATACTTTTATCACCTCTGTATCGAATTATCCCGCGTTGCGAGCCGCCGTGGCAGCCGATTCAAAAACTACCGATGACGCGACCGTTTTAGGCCCGGGTGGCTCTTTGCCGACAAACGATCCAATCTTCTCGAATCACACCTACATGCTGACCACGGCTGAAGCCAAAGCCTTGGGTTTGCAGCAAGATAATCTCTCTAATGATGGCACTTTTACCTTCGGGGGCGGGTTCAATTATACATATGACCCGGCCAACCGTGCCGTTGCCGGCAAAATAGACTTCATCGGCGTAGCTATGCACGAATTCTCCGAGATCATGGGTCGAATTGGGCTGATGGGCCAAAACCTCACCGGATCTCCAGACTACATGCTTTTCGACCTGTTCCATTACACGGGCGCTGGCGCGAGAGGCTTAAACCAGGGTCCCGGACGATTTTTTTCCATTGATGATGGAACCACGCTTCTCAAGGCCTTTAACAATGCCGATGCAAATGGCGGTGACGCCTCGGACTGGGACAGCGGCGCAAACGACTGCTTTAATGCGTTTAGCAGTTCGAGCGTCCAAAACGATTTAACTCCCGTAGACCTGCGGGTAATGGACGTTATCGGATATGATGCTTCCGGAGGTTCGCCAAGTCCAACTCCGACGCCTACCCCAACTCCGACTCCGAGCGGAACTGCCACTCCAACACCTACGCCGGGATCAGGACCCGCCGTCATGACAAGCCCTGTGCCGGGATCAACATTTGCCGGTTCAACCGTCACGTTTCAGTGGACTGCCGGTGGCGCCACGGCTTATGCCCTAACCCTTGGCAGCAACCCAAAAGGAGTTGATATTTATGGGTCCGGCCAGACAAGCTCGCTTTCGGCTACGGCAACTGGCATTCCTACCGACGGCCGCACAGTTTACGCGACGCTTTACTCCAAGGTAAACAAC
>CAZFZG010000090.1:0-9800 GCA_964523205.1 uncultured Chthoniobacteraceae bacterium
TAGAGCAGGGGACTCATAATCCCTTGGTCCCTGGTTCGAATCCAGGCGGGCCCAATTTCATTTTCGATTGGCGATTATCCGCCGCACCCCCATTCGGGTTGTTTCTGGCCCGGCTGCAATCGAAATTGTGATTCTTGGTGGGCAGATCCTGGCCAAAATGGAGCCGCGAAATTATTCCGATTTACCAGTAAATTATCAAAAACCAGTTTTTCTAGGCGGTACCGGTTGACAATGTGAATAACCATTGCAATGATGGTGCGTGTTGAAGAAATTCATCCCCCAAAGAACGATCTCATCGATCGGAGAAGGATCGCTGAGTTCGGGGAATGATGATTCCAACAAACCTGCTTACGGCGACCAACCGAAACCAACAATCAACGAGTATAAGAAGTTTATGGCTGAACATTCCGGCAAAGACGTCCTTTCAAGCGACGTCGAAATTAAAGGCACGATCAAGTTTCAAAAGGAACTTTTGATCGATGGCAAAGTCGAAGGCGAAATTAATTCCGATGGAGCGCTGACTGTCGGCGAGAACGCGGACATTCGCGCGGAGGTCAAAACCAAATCCATCACAATTTACGGCAAAGTGCAGGGAAACATTAGCGTGAGCGAACGGTGCGAGTTGAAATCGAAATGCACCCTCCAGGGGGATCTGAAAGCGGCGCGACTCATCATTGAAGAAGGCGCGACCTTTATTGGAAAGTCGGAAGTTTCCAGCGGGATGAGCGTGAAAGCCGCCTCGTCCGGCCGGCCAGAAGTTGTTCGCCACGAAGAATCAGCCAAGCCTGCCTTCGCTCGGGCGTAAGATCATTGACCCTCGCCTACTGAACGTGTGACCAAATCGTCGCCTGCTAAGGCCAGTGTGGAATGTCCGCATTGTGGCTTTAAGCAGATGGAATATGTGGCGGCGAAGTCGACGATTTGCCGGCAGTGCGGCCGCTCATTTTCCCCTTCCGGGGCTAAGGCAGGACTAAAGGCCGGAGAAGCCGCACGCGCTTCGGAAGAGCTTCCGCTTCATCGGAAGCTGGAAGCAATCTGGAGCCGCCAACGAAACCGGGTTGTTTCGTGTTTCGAGTGTAAGCGTAAACACGAAGTTAGCGACGCCGCGACATCCACGAATTGTCCTGGGTGCAGCGCCCACATCGATCTGCGGGATTACAAAATCACCACCAGCTTCAGCCGCAGCATCCGTACTCGCGGTGACATTATTTTGACCAGCAAAGGCGATCTCAGCAGCACGAGTGTGATTTGCCGCTCCGCCTTCGTCGAAGGAAAGCTACGCGGCAACCTCGAATGCGAGGATTCGATGACTCTCAACTTGGTGGGGAAAATTCCTGGCCGCATCGCTGCCCAAAACATGGTGGTCGAACGAAAAGCCGATATTCACTGTTTTCGACGGGTGCGAGTGACCAATATCGAGATCAGGGGCCGGATGTCTGGAGAAATTGTCGCCACCGGGTCGGTCACCATCGGCAAGGGCGGTACGCTTGAGGGCAACGTTACTGCAAAGTCGATCGCGATTGAGAAGGGTGGAGTGTTTTCCGGACAACTTGCTATTGGTCAGGCTGGCCTTACTCAAGGCGAGCTGTTGTCCGAAACGAAAGCCGCTGAAAAGAAAGGCGACCCGGAGGTGCCGCTGGGCGCAGCGCAACCTTTGCACGCAACCTAGTTCCCTTCATGCGAAGACTGCATCCGCGCAGTCCGTACGAGAAGCTTGGCGGCTATGTCCATCTGGCCCGCTTGGTCGACAAGGCCAAACTGAGCCGCAAGGGGCTGCTGGATGGTTACAACTATAAGACCGTCGGCTTCGACAAACATTTGCTGGGCTTTCTCAAGATCGAAGGCGACGCGTTTGAAGACGCGGTCCATCGTTTGGAAAAAGACGACGCGATTTTGAACTGGGTCCGGGGAAATTGCGCCAAGCATTCGGCCGAGGAGATTGAACATTGGAACCAGGCAATGATCTCGCGCCACCCTGACACCGCTGCCAAAAAGGCGCGCTTCAGTCATTTTTTAAAACAATCCGGCGGCGCCGGTCGCAAAGATATTCGAACTTACTTCGACCTCATCGAGTTTGACGAAGGCCGATTAAAGTAATCGTTAAATCGCTGATTCGTTAAATCGTTAAATCGGAAGCCGCTTCACGCTTCACGAATTACGATTCACGTTTTCTTCCAAAGCTCATCGGCTTGTTGCAGCGTTTCTTTGCTGCCGATATCGAGCCAGCGGCCTTTGATCTCGAAAGTGCCGACTGGTTTCTTCGGGTAAAGCCATTGCAGAAAGAGGCCGGGCTGGTCCGGATTATTTCCGGCGGCGAGATAGGTTTTGAAAAGTGGCAGTGCTTCACGCGAGTAGTAATAGAGCGCGACGGCGGCGAGCGTGCTCTTTGGTTCTCTCGGTTTCTCTTCGAAGTTCGTGATCACACCCTTGCTGTCGATCGTCACAGTTCCGTAATTTTTCATCGCTTCGAGATTTCCGACATCGTGAACGGCAACAGTCGCGAGTGATTCTTTGGCCGCGTCTACGAAATCAATGAGTGGTTGCTGAAACAAATTATCGCCCGCAATCACCAGCAAATCGTCATTCGACAAATCCTCGCGTGCCAAAACAAGATTGATATCACCGATGGCGCCGAGCTTGTCGTCATCGCTGGTCGATCCATCGTTGACGATTTTGATCTGCATTTCAGGGTGTCCGCCACGGCGAATCGGTCCTTTGGCGGATCGATCCTGATAAGCGTTCGCCCAGTTCTGGAAATCATTGGCGAACTTGTTGTTCGTTACGATGTAAACCGTTCGCAGTCCCGGGACTGAGGCGAGGTTGTCGAACAGCCATCCAATGATCGGTTTGCCTCCGACTTCGAGAAGCGGCTTGGCCTTGTTCAAGGTCAACGGATAAAGCCGGGTTGCGTATCCGGCGGCCAGGATCAGTGCGTTCATCAGAATTGCGGGACGATAAGCAGACGATCCGGCGATGCCAGTCCATTCGACTGCGATTTTATCTGGCGGCTCCGCTCAAAATGACTGAGCGCAAGCGCCGTTGGAGTCCGGCAATCCGATTCGGGTCGGTGATTTTGCCGCGAGTAGTAGCGTCGTTAACATAAAATGTATCGATGGCAGCGCCTTTTTGGGTGCTGATGCGCGAGAGGCCAATGTTGACGCCTTCATGTTCGAGCGCCGTCAGCAAATCGTAAAGCAATCCGACGCGGTCCGGCGTTTCAATTTGAATCAAGGTGTAAGCCGGGTGCGCCTTGTTATCGATCGCGATGCCGGTTGGAAATTCCAACTCGTGCAGGCGCCGACCTTGAATACTGCGACGTGCTTGTTCTAGAAGCGGCGCGAACTCGAATGTCTCAACTTCCAATGAGCGATCAAGTGTGGCTTCCACGAGATCGCAATTGGGTTTCTCGGTCACAGCGCGTTCCTTCATGTCGCAAACCCGAAAAACGGCAAGAACCGTGTGATCTTCGCGGGAAAAAATATCTGCGCTCAGGATATTGAGCGGAACCACCGAAAACGATCCCGCGATTTTCGCCAGAAGATGGTGACGGTTCCATGTGCAAAAGGAAACGGTGCTGTGCCCAAACTGGGCGAACGCTTCCCACTCAATCGCCGGTTGAAGCGGTTGATCGCCCGGGGTCGACGCGTTTTCGAAGAAAGACCGAAACAATTGCAGGTGATTGACGATTTCGGGAACATTGAAGGCGCGGAAGTAATTGTCGGGCATGAAGTCGAACTGCGCCTCGATCTCCTCCGCGTAATCGGAGGGCAACTCCGCCGACACCGCTGCTTCCAAAGTGTCGCGCTCAATCTTCGTTTGCTCGTGAAAGGATTTTTGGTCGGCGAGATATTGAGAGGCGTCGTGAAATAGTTGCCAGACCAGCGATTCCTTCCAGTCCGACCAGCTTTGCCCGCTTGTCCCCTGGCCGTCGGCGAGCGTCAGCAGCATCAACGCCTGCAGATTTTTTTGATTCCGAACAACGTTTGCGAACTCCACGATCGTTGCCGGGTCGTCGAGATTTCGCTGCTGGGCAGTGTTTGAAAGGGTAACGTGATGATCAACCAGCAAAATCAGCGACTTCCTTTGCTCCGGCGAGAGCTGAAGTCGTTTGGCAACGCTTTGGGCGAAAAGCGCGCTGGCTTCGGAATGGGGACGCGCGGCGACTGCCCGGCCAGTGTCGTGCAGCAGCAGCGCGAGATAAAGAACGAAAGGCTCTTCGAGGCTTTCGAAAAGTTTGCGATATGCGATCAACTTCGAATCGTTCGTTCGGACGAGCGCGTCGAGTTTGTCGATGCAGAGCAGGGTGTGTTCGTCGGCGGTGTAGCGATGGAAGAATTCGTGCTGGACCAGGCAGGTCAGCTGGCCGAACTCGGGAATGTAGCGTCCGAGAAAATCCACCCGATGCATCAAGCGCAGCGCCCGCCCGACTTCGCCTTTTCGCGATAGAATTGTCATGAAAATCTCACGCGGTGCTTTCGCGTATTGGTAAGTGCGCGTGACCTGCTTGAGTGAGCGGGTCAACAAGTCTTCGAGCTCCGGGCTTAGATCGACATTGTTCTCCTGCGCGAGCTCGAAGGCCCGCATCATCTCAACCGGATCGGCCTTGAACAAATCTCGCCGCTCAGTGTGCAGTTGTCCCTGGCGGATGAAGAACGAGCCGAGCCGGACTTGTTCGCCGCGCCGCAACGGCAGAAAACTGAACAGCGATCGGGTGCGGTTCGTCGCGTATCCGCTGGCGAACTGCTCGGTGATTCGCTCCGTGACCCGAAAGATGTTGCGGGTGTGTTTGTAGTATTCGCGCATTAAAGTTTCGCTTGCGCGCTGGCCTTCTCGTTCGCTGTAATGCAAACGCTTGGCGATTTCCGGCTGCTGATTGAAATAGAGAACGTCGGCCGCGCGGCTGGAGAGATAATGTAAATCGGTCCGGAGCCGTAGCAGGAAATCGTAGGCTGTCTCGATTCGACGCTGGTCCGATTCGCTCAACCAATCTTCTCCCACCAGATGCGTGGTGGTCAATGCGCCTTCCTTGAAGTACGACATCCAGAGAAGGTTTTGATAATCTCGCAGACCGCCGCAGCCGCTTTTCAAATTCGGTTCCTGCATGTAAACGCTGTCGCCGAATTTCGCGTGGCGCGCTGCCTGATCGCGCATTCGCATCTCGACATACTCGCGTTCCGAGCCAATGACGCATTTCGCCCGGAACTGATCGCGGAACTCGTGGGCGAGGACGCGATCACCCGCCAGAAAGCGCGATTCCAGCATTCCCGTTTTGGTCTGCATATCGGTGTTCGCCTGTTCGAGCGCTTGCTTTACCGATCGCGTGGAGTGTCCCACTTTGAATCCGATGTCCCAGAGCAAATAGAGGATCTGCTGGGCCATCTCTTCGACGTAGTGGGAAATTTCCCTGTTGCCGTGCAACAGCATCACGTCGACGTCGCTGAAGGGATTGAGCTCACCGCGTCCGTATCCACCAAGCGCGATCAACGCCAGAGACGTCGTCGGTGTTCCAAGCGTATTCGCGGCCGCGGCGAATACATGCCGCAAAATCACATCGACCAATTCGCCACGCCGCGCGCAGATTTCCCGACCGCCGCCGCCAGCCTGATGTTTTAAACGCAACCGGTGCTCTTCCAGTTTGAGGAATTTCTTGTAAGTGGGGAGAACCTCAGTCGGCCGCTGTTTTCCGGCGAGTGCCAGCTGTTCCTCGGCGCGGGCCAGGACTTTGTCCAGATTTCGCGAAATCGCCATTGTCGATCTTACTGCCAGTCCGGCTCGGACCGAGACTGCCGCTAATCACTCTAGAATCGAACGACAAAAATCCAACCGGCGATTAGAGCTCGATAGCATAGCGTTTGAGCTTGTTGTAAAGCGTTGGGCGTTGAATGCCGAGCAGTTCAGCCGCTTTCTTTTTGTTCCCGTGACATTGGGCCAATGCCTGAAGGATTGTGACCCGCTCAACGTCATCCAGACTTGGGACGCCCTGGGTTGGAATCGCCCGCTCGATCTGTTGCAATGCCGGCGGCAATCGTAATTCTCGTGGAAGTTCTTTGATCCCGATCATGTTTTGCCTGGCCAGAACCACCGCATATTCGATCGCGTTTTGTAATTCGCGCACGTTACCCGGCCAGGAATAGTCGAGCAGTTTCTGAAACGCCTCCGGCGCAATCTCCGGTTCAGATTTACCGAGCTGTTGCGCAAATTGTTTCACGAAAAACGCGACCAGTGGCGGAATGTCCTGCTTCCGTTCGCGCAACGGCGGTACGTTGATCTGAAATGTGTTAAGCCGGTAATACAAGTCGGAACGTAGTCGCCTTTCCGAGAGAGCTTGCGCCACCGGCCGATTCGTCGCGGCGATGACGCGAAAGTCCGCTTTTAACGTCCGCGTGCTGCCAAGCGGGCGATACTCGCGCTCCTGAAGCACCCGCAGGAACCGCGTCTGCAAATCGGTGGGCATATCGGAGATCTCGTCGAGGAACAGTGTGCTTCCATGCGCTTCGGCGATCATTCCCGGAAAATCATTCATGGCGCCGGTGAAGGAGCCTTTGACGTAACCAAAAAGCTCGCCCTCAATCATGGTCTGCGGAAACGCGGCGCAGTTGAGTTTTACCATCGGCCGTTCCGAGCGGCGACTGCGGTGATGAATCAAATTGGCAACGACTTCCTTGCCCACCCCGCTTTCGCCGGTGATCAACACATTCGCTTCGGAGGGGGCCATCGAGTTCACCAGATCCTCGATCTCCTGCATCGATTTGCTTTGAAACACCGGCATCAACCGCGTCTCCGCGATTTCCAAACGCTTCTCCAGCTCTTCGGTCTTGGCACGCAGTTTTTGGGTTTCGCGAAGGAGCGATTGTTTTTCCAGGGCTTTGTCAACCAGACTGAGAAGTTCCTCCGGCGCGTACGGCTTGCTGATAAAGTGATATGCCCCACGCTTGATCGACTCGATCGCGTTATTGAGCGTGTCGTGTGCGGTCAGAATGATGACTTGCGTTTCTGGCCGCTCAGCCTTGATCTGGTCGAGCATTTGCAGTCCCTCGGCGTCTGGCAATTGGAGATCGAGCAGAACAAGTGCGGCCGCTTTATTTTTTAGCGCTTTGAGCCCCGCGGCGGCGTTCGCAGCCGTTTCGGTTTCAAATCCGTGGCGCCCGAGCAACGCTTCCAGCGTCAGTAGGATCGGTCGCTCGTCATCGATGATTAGAATTCGGCGGCTCTCCTTCACGGCGATTTACCCTCACGCAGAATCGGCAACATCAGTTTCGTTACCAGCATCGATATGGCCGCTTCGTAATTCGCGCGAAATGTTCCTCCGTGCGCTTCCGCAATCGCACGGGTGCGGTTCAGTCCAAGGCCATAATGACCGTGGCTCACGTGGCGAAGCGGTTCACGTCCCCAGTTTTCTGTCGGCAAGTCGAACTTTGTCTTTGCTTCGCGGATTTCGAATACGAATCGCCCGTTGTCGATGTAAGCTTTCGCGGTGATTGATTTCAAATTGCGTTCGTTCTGAAATGCGTTCGCGAAAAGCTCCAGCAATGCTTGCTGCGTCAGCTGCGGATCGATTTCCAATTTCTCGTTCTTTAACTGAACGTCCCAATTGACCTTGCCGACTTGCTTCGGAAAATCCTTTGCCAATTTCTGCTTCAAATCCTCGATGAAATGCGCTGCATCATACTGGATGAGGGTGGGAGTGTTTTGGCTAAGTGCCGCACTCAACTTTTGCAAACCGCTTCCAAGGTCCGAGACCATTTCCCGCAGGCGCTGGACTTCGCCCTTCAGCTCATGCTCTTCCGCTAACTCGGCTAGGTAAGCGGATTGAAGCTCAACCGCGTTCAGATCGTTCCGAATGTCGTGCCCGAGTTGGCGAATAAACTTGACGACATCCGGCCATGCCACACTCGGCGGGTCGCTGCCCGATTCCTCAGCGGGATTCATATTCAGCTCGAGACCGAGCAGAACCTATTCCGTGATGGAGAATTTGTCCTCTGATGGTCCTTCACCCTTGGAAATCTGTACACGCGGGTCGTTGCTCGCAAGGTGTTGCAATACGTGAAAAACGTCCTCCGGGTCGGCGTCAATCGCCCGAGCGATTTCCTCCGAAGTCTTTCCGCTTCCGCGCGAAAGGTTTTCCTGCACCTGGCGTTGTAACTGAAGCAATCGAGTGGCCGCTTTCTTTCCCGCTTCCACCCCCGGTTGATGATAGGCGTTGATGTTAACCAGCGATCCGTAAAATCCAACCGCACGCTCGTAGAGCGCGATCAATGCTCCAATGCTGAAAGCATTCGCCTCGGGAATACTCACCGTGATCGATTCGCGATTCTTTTCGTAGAGCGCGGTGCGCGTCCCACGAAGAAACCCGTGCAAGTAATCACCGCTGGTTACGCCCGGTTCGATCTCGAACACGGGTGCTGCCTGTCCCGCCATTGCCTTGGCGGAGGCGGATCGATCGTTCGCCACTTCGATAAAGGTGATAGAGAAATTCAGAACACCGTCGCGCAACTGTTGCACGTATGCGTGCTGATCGGTTGACCCTTTGTTGCCGTAAACGGCGATCCCTTGATTGACGATCTTGCGGTCGAGGTCTTTCT
Source organism: uncultured Chthoniobacteraceae bacterium (assembly GCA_964523205.1). Taxonomy (GTDB): domain Bacteria; phylum Verrucomicrobiota; class Verrucomicrobiia; order Chthoniobacterales; family UBA10450; genus AV40. The sequence continues at coordinate 8,583 of CAZFZG010000090.1, forward strand.
CTTTGCCTAACGATTCCATCACCAGTTGCTGGAGGTAACGACTGAAAAGCAGCAGGCGATCCTTGTACGGCAACACCACCATGTCTTTTTCGCCGTGACCGTTTCCCGCATAAAACCACATCAGTGCCAGCAGCATCGCAGCGTTTTGCCGAAAATCGTTCGCCCGTGTGTAATCGTCCATCGTCGCCGCCCCGGCGAGGAAATCGGTGGTGTTGAATCCTTGCAGCGCCATCGGCACCAGGCCAACAGCACTCATAACCGAGGTGCGGCCCCCGACCCAATCCCACATCGGGAAACGCGCCAGCCATCCGTTTTTCTCGGCGCGATTGTCCAAATCGCTTCCGGCGCCGGTAGTTGCGACGGCGTGTTTGGCAAAATCCAACCCCGCCGCTTTGAACCGTGCTTCGGCTTCCAGCATTCCGTTGCGCGTCTCCTTGGTCCCACCCGACTTTGAAATGACGACGACAAGCGTGCGCGCCAGATCCTTACCGATCTTATCGAAGACGCGATCGAATCCATCGGGGTCGGTATTGTCGAAGAAGTAAATGTCCATCGGATCATGTGCTGTGCCGAGCGCGCCGGCGATGAACTGAGGACCAAGCGCCGAACCACCAATCCCGATCGACAGCACGTGCTGGAATTTCTCGGCGCGGGCGTTTTTGATTTTGCCGCTGTGCACGTCCGCGGCGAATTTCGCGATTCGCGCCGCTGTGTTTTCGATCTCTGAGCGCAACTCCGCAGTTGGCGCCAGCGACGGTCTGCGGAGCCAATAATGTCCGACCATTCGCTTTTCGTCCGGGTTTGCGATCCCGCCCGCTTCCAAATCGCGCATGGCGGCGAACGCATTGTCGATCTTCACGGTCATTCGCTCGAAGAAATCGTCCGGAAATTTCATCCGGCTGATGTCGATCGAAAAACCGAGATCGTCGTAGCGCAAAAAGTACTGTTGAAACCGCTGCCAGAGCGAAGAAGACGCCATTTGATAAGTGATAATGGAGAGGAGATTCTGACTTCGTTCAATGAAAACGTGAGGGCCTTCGGTCTAACGTCGCCGCGGGAACTCGAGGCTACGCCACTTTGGGGACACAACTTTGGAGCGACTTCCTAGGCGAGCCTGAGTAGTAACCAAGCCAGAACCTGCCAGAGGCTTAAGATGCGGGAGTACAAAGTAGGCAAAACGTAGATCTCGGGAGGAAACGTCGGAATTACTTACATTTT
>CAZFZG010000091.1:0-1210 GCA_964523205.1 uncultured Chthoniobacteraceae bacterium
CCAAACGGAGGAACTGTGATGAAGCGAGTCATACTATCAGTTATAGCGGTCATAGCGTTGGCAGGCGCGGCGGTGATTCTCCGCGCGCAGGACGCAGTAAAGGTGGATGCAAAACATTACACGGTGGCTTTCGAGAACGATCAGGTCCGGGTGCTGAAAGTGCATTACGGTCCCGGTGAAAAATCGTCGATGCATTCGCATCCGAATACCGTGGCCGTGTTTGTGAGCGACACCAAGGGCCGGTTCACATTCCCGGATGGCAAGACCGAGGACTTCAACGCGAAGGCCGGTGACGTCATCTGGAATGATGCCAAGGTCCATCTGCCGGAGAACACTGGGGACAAGGCCTTCGATGTGGTCTTGGTCGAGTTGAAGGGCAAGGCCTCCGCTAAGTAGTCGGTCAAGCTTTCAGCTAACCGCGAGTCGCCGCGAACGAAGGAATCTACTTCTTAATTCGCGCAATCAGCGTGTCGGCAATGGTCGCGGGAGTTTCGGCGACGGCGATGCCCGCGGCTTTCATCGCTTCGATTTTTCCGGCGGCGGTCCCCTTGCCGCCGGAAACGATCGCGCCGGCGTGACCCATTCGGCGACCCGGCGGCGCGGTCACTCCAGCGATAAACGCCGCGACCGGTTTCTTGCAGTTGTCTTTGATCCACGCTGCCGCTTCTTCTTCGGCGCTGCCGCCGATCTCGCCGATCAAAATCATGGCGGCGGTGTTTGTGTCGTCGTTGAAAAGTTTTGCACAATCGAGATGGGAAAGTCCGCCAATCGGATCGCCGCCGATGCCGATGCAGGTCGATTGGCCGTAACCGCGCGACGTGAGTTGCCAGACCGCTTCGTAAGTGAGCGTGCCGCTGCGCGAGATCACGCCAACGTTCCCCGGTTTGTGAATGTAACCGGGCATGATGCCGATCTTGCAGGCGCCGGGCGTGATGATCCCCGGACAATTCGGTCCGATCAATCGCGTGCGTTTGCCGCGCATCTGCGCTTTGACTCGCATCATGTCCATCACCGGAATCCCTTCGGTGATGCAAACGACAAGATCGAGATCGGCATCGACTGCTTCGAGAATCGAGTCGGCCGCGAACGCCGCCGGCACAAAAATCATAGAGACATTGCAGTTCGTGTTCTGTTTCGCTTCCCAAACCGTGTCGAACACAGGAACTTTGTCGTCGAACTTTTGTCCGCCTTTTCCGGGCGTGACACCGGC
>CAZFZG010000091.1:1310-9718 GCA_964523205.1 uncultured Chthoniobacteraceae bacterium
GCCTTCTTTAGGCGTTTGACTGCGGCGTCTAAATCGTCCACCTCCAGTGCAACACTGGTGCCGTCAGACGACGGCTTCCATTGATCCCCAACGCTCCCGATCGCGAGGGTGCCATGGCCGATTTCGTATTCAATCCAAACGCCTTCGCTGAATCCAGCTGATGGTTTGAGACCGAGCGCGCCCTCGTAAAAAGAACGCGCGCGTTTAATGTCCGTCACCGGAATTCCGACAAATGCGATGTTCTTAATCTTCATGGGTGATTGCTTTGTTGTGAAGCCAGTCGCTTAATAGCGTGACTACCTTTGGATCGAACGGCGCGCTTTTGCCTTTGAAAGCGTCGGCCAGACTTAAATAATGTTGAAACGTGTGACCGGTCTGCGGAATTTCGTAGAAGGTCGCGAGGTCGCCATTCCTGTTTACGTAGCTCGCAATCAATTCGGAATCTTCGCGCGTCATGATCCAATCGAACGCACCGCGAAGAACATAAGTCGGCACTTTCACGCGCGACCATTCATCCGCGAGGTTCAAGTCCTGCAGATCCTTGTAAAACGCCAGTGGCCGCCCATACAAATGGAAATGATCTTTCCCCTCCGGCCACAGATCGGCGAGTTCTGGTTGGTCTTTAAATATGGCGTCGACCGCGCGGCCTTTGATTAACCATTCGTGATAAAGGGTCGCCGCGCCTTTCATTCGATCGTCCATTTCTGCCGGCAACTTTCCCATGAGCGCGAACCGCCGCCGTTCGATTTCCATCATATGCTCGAACCAAGTTTTCACCCAGCCACCAACCGAAATGTACCCGCGCACTTTCGATTCGCCTTCCACTTCTATTTTGCGAAAAAGCGGCGCAAAACCGCCGCCGTTACTGATGCCCAGGATGTAAATCTTATTCGTGTCGATGAAATCGTAGTTCTTCATCGCGCGAAACGCCGCGCGATAGCCGGCGAACTCGTACTCAAAATCGGTTTCGCTACAAACGCCCTCGCTGTCGCCGACTCCTTGTTTATCTACTCGGAACAAGACGAACCCCGGTAATTGCGCGAGTCCGCGGAAAACCAAGCCCGTCTCATCTTTTGTGTCGGCAGGCGCTTCAACCGAATCGCAGCTCAGCCAACCCGCGACGAAAATGACCGGCAATTTCGTCTTCGCGCCACGCGGCTTGGTAAGGATTGTGCGCAAACGATTGCCGTCTTCTGCCACTTTCACCGAATCGTAGATCACGTCGACGTTCGGATAACTTTCGCGAGGAGTCTTAACTTTCCGTGGCAAATCCTCCGCGTGAGTAATTGCCGCAAACGCCAGCGCGAACGCGATTGTCGATCTTAGCTTCATTTGCCTTTTGCCGCGGCGACGGCTTTTTGCGCGGCGTCGCCGAGATCGTCGGCGGTGATCAACGTGACCCCGCTGTCTTTGAGTAGCTTCTTTCCTTTCTCGACGTTGGTGCCTTCGAGTCGAACAACCAGCGGCACGCTAAGGTGGACCGTCTTCGCCGCGTTAATGATGCCGTTGGCGATCACGTCGACTTTCATGATTCCGCCGAAAATGTTTACTAGAATCGCTTGCACATGTTTGTCGGCGACGAGGATCTTGAACGCTTCGGTCACCTGCTCCTCGGTCGCGCTGCCCCCGACATCGAGGAAGTTCGCCGGATTGCCGCCGTAGAATTTAATGATGTCCATCGTCGCCATCGCCAAGCCGGCGCCGTTCACCAGACAGGCAATGTTGCCATCGAGACCGATATAGTTGAGTTCGTGCTTGGACGCCTCGACTTCGCGCGGGTCTTCCTCGGCGATGTCGCGCATGGCAATGATCTCCGGGTGCCGATAAAGCGCGTTATCGTCAAAATCGAGCTTCGCATCGAGCGCGAGCACCTCACCTTTCGGGGTCACGACCAGCGGATTGATCTCGACCATGGAGCAATCGCAACCGACGAACGTTCGATAAAGTCCGTCGAACAATTTGGTCGCAGCTTTTAGTTGCGCAGACTCAAACTTGAGTCGCTTGGCCACTTTGCGTGTTTGAAATGGTTGGATGCCGGCAAGCGGGTCGACCAGCTCGCGAATAATTTTCTCGGGCGATTTTGCCGCTACTGTTTCGATTTCGACTCCGCCTTCAGTGCTGGCCACGATCAACGGCGACGCGCTTGGACGGTCGCGGACGATGGCGAAATAAATTTCGCGCCCGATCTCGACTGATTCGGTCACCAGCACTTTGTTGACCACGCGGCCGGCCGAACCGGTTTGATGCGTCACCAAGGTTTGGCCGAGCATTTTCTCCGCGACGTCGCGCGCTTCCTTCGCCGATTTCACCACGTGCACTCCGCCTTTGAATCCGTTTTTGAACGTCCCCTTCCCCCGGCCGCCGGCGTGGACCTGGGCTTTCACGACGACGCCGATGGTCCGAGCCGGACGGGCATCTACTAGTTCGCGCGCAATTCGCTCTGCTTCCTCCGACGTCGAAGCGACCTCTCCGCGCGTCGTCGCCACGCCGAATTTCTCCAGCAGTTCTTTCGCTTGATACTCGTGAATGTTCATCTCGTTGTGGGCGCAATGGATTAAGCCTTGAAACCCGCGTCCCGCAATCGAAATTCCGTGCGCATGTCCGGCAACATCGATCAGGCCGTCAAAAAAGGGCAACTGCTTCAATCAGCCGCGAAAAATATCCGCGCCCTGCTTCGCGGGGCGTCGTCCGATCTCTACTCTCGGGTGATCGGCGAACTGGTCGGTGCCGGGGAATGGGGCGAGCTGAACGATCGCTTTTACAAGACACTCGAGTTCGGGACGGGCGGTCTCCGGGGACGAACAATCGGGAAGATTGTAACAAACGCCGAACGCGGAAACGCCGCGCCGGGCGATCGACCACAATTCCCTTGCGTCGGCACCAACGCAATGAATTTCGCGAACGTGAACCGCGCCACACAGGGGCTGGTTGCTTACATGAAAGATTGGCACGCCAAAAATAAAATTGGGACGCGAGCAAGACTCGTCATCGCGCACGACACGCGATTTTTCTCAAAAGAGTTCACCGATCTGACAGCCAAAGTTGCCGCGGAAAACGGGTGCGATGCTTTTATCTTCCACGGTCCTCGCTCCACGCCGGAATTGTCGTTCGCGGTTCGGCACTTGGAGGCAACGGCTGGAATCGTGATCACCGCCAGCCACAATCCACCGCACGATAACGGCTACAAAGTCTATTTCGGCGATGGCGCACAAGTCATCGACCCGCAGGCTAGCGGGATCATCGCGAAAGTGAATGCCGTCAAGAAGGAGAGCTACGATCCGCTTCCGAAAGATCGACAAGGAAAGATCACGAAGCTGGGCACCGATGTTGACGAAGCATACATGCAGCGTCTCGAGACGATTGTGGTTGATCGCAGCGTTCTCCACGACGCCACATCGCTCCGAATCGTTTTTACGCCGCTGCACGGGACCGGTGCGATCACGCTCGAACCGATATTGAAGCGACTGGGTTTCAATTTCGAAATTGTCCCGGAACAGGAAAAATTCGATCCCAAATTTTCGACTGTGAAATCCCCCAATCCTGAAAATGCGGAAGCGCTCACGATGGGAATCGAGCTGGCGAAAAAAACGAAGGCCGACATTGTTGTCGCGACCGATCCGGATTCGGACCGAATCGGAGTCGCTCTTCGCAACGCGAGCGACCAAATGATATTGCTCAGCGGAAACCAGATCGGTTCGCTGCTCTCTTATTATCGGCTCAAAAAATTTTTCGAGCTCGGTATCCTGAACAAAGAGAACGCTGCCCACGCAGTCACGATCAAGACTTTTGTCACCACAGACATGCAGAAGGTGATTCCGGAACACTTCGGCGTTCGCTGCGTCGAAACCTTGACCGGCTTCAAGTATTTCGGCGCCAAGCTCGAGAAATACGAGCGTGCGCTGCCGGAAGAAATTCGGAACAAATACCGCCGGATGTCGGAAGAAGAAACTCGCGCCGCCCGATTGAAGCATTCCTCGTTTTTCGTTTTTGGGAGCGAAGAGAGCTACGGCTACAGCGGCGCCGATTTCGTCCGCGACAAAGATGGCAATGCCGGCACCATCATGTTTTGCGAAATGGCGGCTTATGCGAAATCTCGGGGCCGAACTCTCGATCAACTGCTGGACGAAGCTTTCGCCGGCTTAGGCTATTTCGAAGAAAAGAACGGCTCGATTTATTTCGAAGGCGCGGAGGGAGCAAACAAGATCGCTCGGTTACTCGAATCCTATGCCAACGATCCGCCGAGGGAAGTTGCGGGGTCAAGAGTCACCGGCATCACCGATTTCGAGAAACAGACCATCCGCGATGTGGAAGGGGATGTGATTCCAAAGCAGAAGATGTCAATCTTCGAGTTGGAGGATCCCGCAGGCGCGGGACGGATTGCAGTTCGCGGTTCGGGGACCGAGCCGAAAATCAAATACTACATGTTCGCTCAGCGCCGTCCGGCCGGAGAAAATTTCACCGCTGAGCAGTTGAAGAAAATTAAGGCCGAAATCGGTACGCGACTCGAACGGGTTTGGAATTGGGTGGAGAAAGACGCTCACCAGCGCGTGGCGCAATAGCTGCTGACAGAAACGCAATTCGTAGGTTCACTATGCACCGCGAGATCAATCTGACTGGTGGCGAGATTTCGTTGCTGAAGACGCTGGGACTTTCCGGAATGCCGACTTACGGCAAACTGCTCATCGAGCACGTGGGCGAAATCGAACAAGCCGAATTTCTCGACGAGCTGACCGGACTCATCTCGCAGGGCTACGTGCTCGCCGACAAAGTCAACGTCCGGACGATGGACGATGTCGAGCGGGCCGTCTTTCGGGTGAATGCTTCCTACGCCCGGGATTTGAAGGACGCTATTCAGCCCGGCCGCCGACGCGATCGCGACCAACGCCGCCGTCGGCGCCGCGGCTAACCGCTAACGCGGAAATCGCTTGGTAGCGGCGGTTCACTGAACCGCCACATGGCGATTGAGGTCAATCGCCGCTACCTTAGAAACCGTGCGTCAAACCCTGAAGAACACTTGGCCCTGGCTTGCTGCAATCGCCAGCGGGGTTTTTTGCACTCTTTGTTTTGCGCCGTTCGATCAAAGCTGGCTTTGTTGGATCGCTCTAACGCCGCTTATCGCCGCCATTTGGTTTTCGGGCGAAAATTCGAGAAGGCGCTGGCTGCGCAATCTGTTGCTCGGATATGTCGCGGGCATTTTCTTTTTCACCGCAACATTCGGTTGGCTCGGCGCCCTCGGTGATTTGTATCATAGCTTCTTTCTGCACGGACTTTCCTTCCTGTTGTCGATTTATCTCGCGGTCCATTTCGCGTTCTGGGCGTGGTTCATTGGATTGGTCAGACCGCCGGTGTTCACCGCGTCGTGGCGAAACCTGCTTGTCGCATTTTTAGGTGCGTCTGCCTGGGCGACGCACGAATGGACGCGCGGCTGGTTGTTCAGCGGTTTCGGTTGGAACGGCCTCGGCGTTAGTCTCCATCAAAGCTGGCCGGTGATCCAAATCTCCGAATTTACTGGCGTGGTCGGACTTTCATTTGCGCTGGCCTTCGTTAACGTCATCGCCGTCACCACGCCGGTGCGGTTGTTTATCGAAGCGCGAACCCGTCGGATGCGGCCGCATTTCGATCTCACCCTAACGATGATTGGGATGGTGGCTTTGTTCGCCTTCGGCTTACATCGCGCGCAAAACCCACCGGCGACCAAGCCGTTGCGGGTGGCTGCTATTCAGACTGGCATTCCGCAGCTGCAAAAATTCGATCCGCAATTCATCAGCGAAATTTTTCAAAGGCTTGCGCGTTTAAGTGAAGTTGCCCTGCGTGCTAATCCCCCACCCGATCTCCTTGTCTGGCCCGAAAGCTCGGTGCCCGACCCAGTTCGCGATGAAAGCAGCGCGAGTTATCAGTTCGTGAGGAATTTGGCAGGTTCGACCAAAGCCGATTTGATGCTGGGCACGCTCGATTTTGAAGATGCCCACGATTACAATGCGGCACTGTTCGTCTCGAACGGCGGCGAACGTGTTCAGAATTATCGAAAGATCCATCTCGTCCCGTTTGGTGAATACATTCCGCTGCGAAATTCATTCCCCCTGTTCGCTGCAATCGCCGGCACCTGGGTGCCGGGCGATTTCACCCCTGGCAAGGAGTACACTGTCTTCACACTCTCGAACCCTGATGTTCGAGTCGCGCCGCTGATCTGCTTCGAAGACACAGTTGGCGAGGTTGTTCGGCGGTTCGTGCTTAACCAGGCTGATCTGCTGGTCGACATCACCAACGACGGCTGGTTTCTGCAATCATCCGGATCCCGTCAGCATCTCGCCAACGCGATCTTTCGTTGTGTCGAGAACCGCCGGCCGATGGTACGCGCGGCGAATACCGGAGTTACTTGTTTCGTAAACGAGTTTGGCCGGGTCACGCAAATCCTGCGCGATGATGGCGACACTTTTACCGCCGGCGTTCTGAGCGGCGCAGTGAACGTTCCGCTCGTCACGGCGAGTCCGTTCCCCGGCGAACAAGGTCGACAACTGACATTCTATACCCGGCACGGCGAATGGTTCGCCAAGGGTTGCGCAGCCATTACCATCCTCGCCGCGTTGACCATTTTCTGCTCGCGAAAATTTGGTAGGGGCGCTTCCCCCGAACCGCTCACGGGCGATTGAGGGCAATCGCCTCTACCTCGCGATTGTGCTATAACGCACCGGTGTCAGTTCAAATCCCGCTCGATCATCTGCGAGAGCTTTGGCCGAAGGGACTTCGCGGGGCGCGCGTTGGCGCATTGCTGCATCCGGCTTCGGTTTCGTCGAGGCTTGAGCACGCCTCGCGCATTCTGGAAAAATTTGACGGTGAGCTGTTTCGATTAGGCGCGCTTTTTGGCCCGCAGCACGGGTTCCTCGGCCAAACTCAGGACAACATGATTGAATGGAAAGGTTACGAGCATCCGCAGCTGCACATTCCGGTTTACAGTTTGTACGGTGAAAATCGCGAACCGACCGACCAAATGTTGCAGGATCTCGATGTTCTCCTCGTCGATCTTCAGGACGTCGGCGCGCGCTATTACACTTTCATTTGGACGCTCTACCTTTGCCTGCGCGCGTGCCAGAAGAGCGGAGTTCTGGTAGTCGTTCTCGATCGACCAAATCCGATCAACGGCATCACCGTCGAAGGTCCACCGATCGAAGAAGGATACGAATCGTTTGTCGGCATGCATCCGATTCCGGTGCGCCACGGCAAAACGATAGGCGAACTTGCGACTCAATTCCGTCACGAAGCTTTCCCTAAATGTCCATTGTCGATCTTGCCCATGAAAAATTGGAAGCGCGCGATGTGGTTCGACGAAACGGGGCTGCCATGGGTGATGCCGTCCCCGAACATGCCGACGCTCGACACGGCCACAGTTTATCCGGGAATGTGTTTACTCGAGGGAACGAACATTTCCGAAGGGCGCGGCACGAGCCGGCCGTTCGAGATTTTCGGGGCACCGTTTATCGACCCGGAAAAGCTTTGTCACCAGCTGAACGGCCTGAAGTTGCCCGGCGTTTTTTTTCGCGAAAATTATTTCCAGCCCACGTTTAACAAATTCGCGGGCGAGCTTTGCGGCGGCGCCCAAATTCACGTGCTGGATCGCAACGTTTACCGCGCATTTCAAACCGGCGTTGAAATCATCCGCTGCGTTCGAAAATCATACCCGGAGAGATTCGCATGGAAGCAGCCGCCCTACGAATACGAACACGAAAAGCTGCCGATCCAGATCTTGCTCGGCGGTCCTGCCGAAGATTTCTTCCACGACTAATCGGCCTCGCCGTCGCTGCCGGGTCGACGTCGATCTCGCCGGCAACGCGCGCGGATATTCCGTGGCCGGAAGTTGTCCAGCGGCTCGCCTATGAAAATGAAAAGCTGGCGCGGCGTCCCGGCGGTCATGCCGGTGAATACTTCATCATCTGCACGCTTTATTACACGCCAAAGGAATCCGGATTCACCTTCGAGCGCGGCTTCGACGCGACGCGGATCACCAAGCCAGGGCTGCATGGCCGAACCTACCCACGCGATTTTCTGCGCTCGGTGAAAAAGGAAGGTTATGGGCGAATCGCAACGCCGGTGAATGGTCGAAATTACATTCGATACAACGGCGGTAGCTCGTACAGTTTTGCCGGCCCGCCGAGCGGCGGTGGCGGCACGCTCGTTCCAAAATTTTCCGCAGCAGCGAAATTATCAGGACCGCTCCGGCGCGGCTTGATTCTCGAGACATCATCTCTGGAAGTGCAGCGCGTCTTCGCTAGCACTCGCTGGCACATTGTGGACACGGGCGGCGGCCTCCGGCGTTGGCAAATCGATTGTTACTTCGGCGAAGATGAACCGCTCGGCCCGGGGAAGTTCATGGGTCGACCGCGTGCGACAACATTTGAGTACGCTTACTCCAC
>CAZFZG010000092.1:0-3532 GCA_964523205.1 uncultured Chthoniobacteraceae bacterium
TCAGTCGGCTTCTGTTTGATTGCCGCTTCCTCAGCCGAAGAAAGCTTCGCCTTTAATTGTCCAACAATATCGACGGCCACCTCGCTCTGAACTGCAAATACATCAGCTAACGGGCGATCCAAGCTGGTGGCCCAAATGTGGGTGTCGGTCCGCGCATCAATTAACTGGGCGCTGACTTTTACGTGGCCACCGGCACGTTGCACCGTACCCTCCACAATGTGGGCGACTCCTAGTTCCGTGGCGATCTGTCGCAAATTTCTTTTCGAATCCGCCCGATATTGCAGCACTGATGTGCGACTAATCACCTTCAGATCGGCTACCTTCGAAAGATTTGTCAGAATCTCGTCCTGCACGCCGTCGGCGAAATAGGCGTTTTCTTTGTCGTCACTCAGATTCTCGAAAGGAAGAACCGCAATGCCCTTTTCGGAAATAGGAATTGGGCCAAGGTGCGGCGCCCCGGGCAAAAAGGTAAGAAAGGCGAAGGCCGAAACCGCCACGGCGCCCAGGACGCAACCGGCAACGCTTGTTGCGAGTTTTGGATTTCTACGCGCCCACCGCCAGATGCGAACTGGCGGCGATACCGGTCGCGCAATAACCGGTCGACCATCGACCCACCGTTCGAGATCTTCGGCCAGGTCGCCGGCCGACTGATAACGCGCGTTCGGATCTCGTTCCAAACAACGAGCGCAAACTGTTTCCAAGTCGCGGTCCACCTGACGGGCGATTGACCGCAATCTTGGTGCCGGCTTTTCTGCTGCCTGTTGGATGACGGAGAGAGCGTGCTCGCCAAGAAACGGCGGGCGGCCAGCCAGCAGGTCGAACAAGACTGCGCCAAGACTGTAAACATCCGCAGTTGGTTTTAGATTCGCCGCGGGTCCGTGCGCTTGTTCGGGTGCAATGTAACCGGGGGTGCCGAAAATGGTGAGAGTACGCGTAAGATCGCTCGACGCATCGAGCCATTTCGCCAAACCAAAGTCGCTTACTAGTGGCTCGCCACGACCGTCGAGCAGAATATTTCCAGGCTTTAGATCGCGGTGAAGGATTCCTCGGCCGTGGGCGTATTCGACTGCGCGTGTGACTTTTGCCGCGAGGCCTACGGCCCGACGAATTTCGGCGTGAAGACTCGCTCGGTTTTCCACCAAGCTGCCGCCGGCCGCGAATTTCATACTGAAAAACGGCAATCCATCTTCGCCCTCGCTTACTTCGTAGATGGGCAGAATATTTGGATGATCGAGACTGGCCGCCGCTTCCGCTTCTCGACGGAAACGAACGAGCGTGTCGTGAGAATCGGCATGGTGCGCGAGGATGCGCTTTAATGCGACGATGCGGCGCGAATGCCGCTGGCGGGCGCGATAGATCACGCCCATTCCGCCTCGGCCGATTTCTTCTAGGATTTGGTAATTGCCTAGATGCCAGTCGGCATCTCGAACGTCGACTTCATCCAGAACGCTTTCCAGGGTTTCACTATCGTACGTCTCAGCGCCAAGCCCGCGATAAAGCAGGCAATTCAAACAAAGTTCGCGTCCGACCCGCGATGTTGATCCGCACTGCGGGCAAGGAGCTATTTCCTTTTCCAGCCCGGCGGGGCTGATGACGCCGGCAGAGTTCATTTTTTACTTTGTCATCGCCAATGCGGCGCAGAGGTAACGCAGTTCATCGTCGACGTCTTCGGTTTTTTCGACGGTTTCCGCGACTTCTTCCCGAAGTAGGGCGCGATATCGTTTGCGCAGTTGATGAACGAGGCGCTTCACCGCAGTCTCCGGGACGCCGAGTGTTTTAGAGAAGCTTGCGTAGGAAACGTCTGCGCGTTCCGCAGCCAAGCCGCTGCTCAGTACGTCGAAAACCCGTCGCCGGCCGCGCCGTTCGCACTCCTCGCCGAGTCGACTCAATGCGCGTTCGACCACCGTGGCCGCCCAGCGCACATCGAAAACTCTCTCGGGCGGCCAATGCTCAGAGTCTCTGGCCGAAATCGAGAATTGCGATGGTAACTCGGCCATCCATTCGTCCCAGCGGATGAATTGCACGTCCCCCCCACGTTTACGCGCTTTGCGTTTATCCCACGCGTCGTTCAGAAAATCCTTCAGCGCCTTAAGCAAGAGTGAGCGAAAACGTCCCTTGTCTGGGTCGGCGCGTTCGAGCAGATGCCCTTCAAGAACCATAAGAAAAAAATCCTGGGTTAGGTCTTGCGCATCTTCGATTGAATAACCGCTTCGACTCACGAACGCGAAGATCGGGCGCCAATACATTTGGCAAAGCTCGGCGAGTGCATTGCGTACCGTTTGAGTGGTAGCCTTCGAATCCGCGCATGAGAGCACAACACTCCAACGTGTGGTGACGAAGCGATCGCCAGAACGTCCGCCCGTAATAGCGGCTTCCGAGGTCACGACTGCCGATTATCTTATTTAGGTATTTGTCAGGCAAGTTCAAAGGCGGACTGCGTAATGTCCTATCGTCGTTTGTCATGTCGGCGAACCGCGAATCTTTCATTAGTCAGGTTCCCAAGAACCTTCTCCGGAAATCAGGGTCCGGAGTTTCGGGCAAAGTACCACATCGTCAGGATCGGTAGTTCGCAGCTGCCCGCACTTTTCTTGGCCGCACCACGCGCCTTCGCCAATGCAGGGATGGTTCATATGGCGGACAAAACACAAGCTGATACGGCCAGAGAATTGTGATCCGCGAGCGCTTCCGCTTGGGTTTCCCGTTCAATGAGAACATCTCAACTTCCTTTCCGGAACGTGGCCGACGAAGTTCCGAAAAACGTTTAGATCGCGAACAGAGCACGTTTTCGCTCGAAACCTTTTAGCTCGTATTCGCCGAGTAAACGGCAAGGCATGGTGTCGCCAAGTTTCGAGCGCGCCGGTTCACTTATGCCGCATGCTTCGCTAAGGGAGGCCAGAAGCTTCTCCAATCGAAAAACCAGATTCACCTCGCCGCCCATTAGAGTTTCCTCTCTGGTCGAAGGGACGCCTCCGATGGCTACGGCGCCGAAATGCACCACGAATCGAAACGGAGGTCCGCCTCGTCCTTGTGCTTCCTTTAGCGCGTTGATTGTCGAGATTACGTCATCGCTCGCGTTTACTTCATCTCGCCAATACGCGAGAAGACCGTCTCCGAGATACTTGTTCACCGTGCCTCGATGGTGTTCGATGATTTCCTTACAAGAGCCGAGCCAGGCACTGACCATATTGGCAAGCTCGCCACTGACCATGGATCGGCTCAGTGTCGTGAAGTTCTCGATATCGGCGACGAGTAACCAACATTCGGCGTTTTCAACTTCTTGGAGTGTCAGCGCCACACCGGGTTTCAGTTCGGCGGTCGGTTTGCCTCGAGGCTGACGAAATACGACGAGATTGCCGCCGATGTTGATCTCATCGCCGTCGTGCAGCCGGACTGGCTCATGGATTCGCCGTTTATTGAGGAACGTCCCGTTGCTGCTCCCCAGATCGATCAACCAAAAGGCACCGTTTTCCTCCAAATGAATGATCGAGTGAAGTCGTGAGACTTTCGGCGAATCAACAACAAGCGTGTTGAG
>CAZFZG010000092.1:3632-9557 GCA_964523205.1 uncultured Chthoniobacteraceae bacterium
ATCGGGCTGGTTTTTGCCTTTGTTCTGATCGCGATTGTGATCCAGGCGTCGCCCGGAAATGAGCGAATGCGGCAGATTTCGTCGGCGGTGCAGGAGGGCGCGAAAGCATATCTGAACCGTCAAGTAGTCACGATCAGCGTGATAGCGGCCATCATCTTTGCTCTTCTTTGGTTTTTTAAAGATCACTCGACCGCGATTGGTTTCATCATCGGCGCCTTTTGTTCGCTGTCGGCGGGCTTTATCGGCATGCGCGTGGCCGTAGTTGCCAACGTGCGCACGACTCAGGCGGCCGCGAGTTCGCTCACCCGCGCGTTGCGAATGGCTTTCAACGGCGGCGCCGTCACCGGTTTGCTGGTGGTTGGTCTTGCCCTTCTGGCGGTGTCGATCTTTTATACCGTCGCTGACAAAATTGTCGGTCACGACATGGCCATTCGGAGTCTGGTCGGCCTTGCCCTTGGCGCGAGTTTGATCAGCGTTTTTGCGCGACTCGGTGGCGGCATTTATACCAAGGCGGCCGACGTCGGCGCCGACCTGGTGGGCAAAATCGAGCAGGGCTTCGAAGAGGACGATCCGCGTAATCCGGCTACGATTGCTGACAATGTCGGTGACAACGTCGGCGATTGCGCCGGCATGGCTGCGGACGTTTTTGAAACTTACGCCGTGAGTTTGGTCGGCGCGATCTTAGTGGGCGCGCTCACCCTCGGGGGAAATTCGGCGGCGATCGTTTATCCCTTCGTGCTAGGAGGAATTTCAGTTCTGGGGGCGATTTGTGGCGTGCTGTTTGTCAACCTAGCGAAAAGCAAACCGGCCACGGCGTTGATGAGCGGCGTGTTAACCAGCGCGATTGTCTCGGCGATCTTGTTCTGGCCGGCGACTCATTACCTATTTCCAACGGGCGTCACGATTGCCGGCACGCTGCGGACACCGACGCAATTATATTTTGCGTCACTGATCGGTCTGGTGATGACCGCGGTCGTGGTCGCGATCACCAATTATTACACCTCGATGCGTTATGCTCCGGTCCAAAAAATTGCGCGGGCATCGGAGACCGGCCATGCGACCAACATTATTGCCGGGTTGGCCGTCGGCCAGCATGCGACCGCGTTGCCGGTCGGCTTCATCGGCATCGCAATTCTGCTCAGTTTTCATTTCGCCGGTCTTTATGGAATCGCGATTGCGGTAATGTCGATGTTATCGATGGCCGGCATCATCATCTCGCTCGATTCGTTCGGGCCGATCACCGACAACGCCGGCGGAATCGCAGTGATGAGCCACTTGCCGAAAGAAGTGCGAGCGGTGACCGACCAACTCGATGCAGTCGGCAATACGATGAAAGCCGTCACCAAAGGCTATGCGATTGCATCAGCGGGACTCGCCGCTCTGGTTTTGTTCGGGTCGTATGTTGAGGAACTGAAAGCGCACGTCATGCGTAACGGCGAACCATTTGTGTTTCAGTTTTCGCTAACCGAGCCGAAAGTCATCATCGGTCTGTTCCTTGGCGGTTTGCTGCCGTTCATTTTCACAGCGTTCAGTATGGACGCAGTAGGCAAAGCGGCCGGGGCAGTCGTGCGCGAAGTGCGACGACAACTGAAAGCCAAGCCCGGAATTCTAACCGGCCAGGACACGCCGGAGTACGGGACCTGCGTGGACATTGTTACCAAGGCCGCGTTGCGGGAGATGATCGTCCCGGCGTTGTTGCCGCTGGTCTTTGTGGTCGCCGTCGCGGTTATTAAGCCGCTGGGTCCGGTTGTTCTCGGCGGCTTGCTGGTCGGGACGATTGTGACCGGATTGTTCGTTGCCATTGCCATGACTTCCGGCGGTGGCGCGTGGGACAACGCGAAAAAATTTATCGAAGAAGGAAATCTCGGCGGCAAAGGCTCGTTTGCTCATCAGGCCGCGGTGACCGGAGACACGGTCGGCGATCCGTATAAGGACACCGCCGGACCTGCGATCAATCCGATGATCAAGGTCGTGAACATCGTGGCGATCCTGATCATTCCGATTTTCTTCTAAGCGATTCCGCAGCGGCGACGGCGAAAATTTTAGCGGCAAACATGTTGTCGATCTGTTACAAGTTCGACATGCCCGACCCGGGCAGACATTAACAACGCGACATGGCAAAGAGTCACGATTTCCAAATTACCCGGTTGGACCAGACTGGGCCTACACCGCGAACTCTGGCGAAAGCCGACCCTTCGGCCACACCGTTCAAGGTGGTGGTTGATCCCAAAGTGCGGCACGATCTTCGGCGGGCTTTGGTCGACCTGATCGATTATCACGATGAGGCGCTGGCCGAACATTTCGCGCAGGGAAAACTGGCGCTCGATTCCTACAAAGAATACGTGGAGCTGTTTGCGCGGAGCCTGAAAGAGACGATGGAAAGTCGCGAAGGTGTTTCCTATCTGCTGCGCTCCGTTGGATTCGATGTTCCTGCTGGGGAGATCAATTTGCATCCCGAGCTGCGCTGGAAAAAAGGACCAGCGCCCTTCGGAGTGAGCCTCCTCTAACGCGCGCTTAGCGCTTCATTTCGGGGTTGGCTTCAATCAACGCGCGCTCTTCCGGATTCAATTGATCGCGCTGGATCGTCGCGATGATTTTCTCGGCTTCATCCTTGCGATCGGTTCCAAGAAGCGCCGCCGCGTAAACCGCGCGCCAGGCCGGCAGCGCCTGTTTCCAGTCGATTGGAACAGGCGCGTTGAATTGCTCAAGAGCAAGGGCCGGGTTGTGCAGACGCAAATAACCGAGTGCGGTGGTGACTCGATAGGCCAACCGATCCGGATATTGCTCGGCCAACTTTTTGGCAATGGCGACGTTCTTGTCGACATCTTCTCCGAGAAGCAAATTGAGATAGGCAAGTTGATCGGCCGCGTTGGGCTCTTCCGGTGTGCGCGCTGAAATTTTTGCCATCGCCGCCCGCTGTTTGATTGTTTCTCCGCTCTTTTGACTGACCCGCTGGATTCCGCGGTAGGCCTGGTCGGCGTGCTCGGGGAACCGGGCAAGCTGCTCATAAGCTTTGAGTGCGGCGGCAGTGGCGCGGCTTTGTTCAGCGTAATTGGCGACAAAACGCAGTCGGTATGGATCAATGCCGGCCAGAGAAATGGCGTGGTTCCAATGCATTTCAGCATCCAGAACAGCGTTGCGTTCCTGCGCCGTTCGGGCGTGAAAACTCTCGATGACCGAAGGGTCAAGCGTTACGTCGCTTTGATTCAGGAGCTGGTCGATATCAGTCCAGCGCTGAAGAATGGCCATCGCGTCCAGGCGCGCGAGCAATAGCTGGTTGTCTGTCAGCGCGCGCTCGAGCGGGAAAGATGAAAGCACCAGTTCGGGCTGTTGGTGGATATTCAACCATCGAGCGAGCGAAATGACATCTTCGTTCGGTGCGTCTCGCCAATGCTCGATTGTTTCCTGATATATGCGCACGGCATTGTCAGGCTGCAGTTGCAAACGCAAATCCGCCGCCAGCAAATCATCCTTGATTGTCTTTGGAGTCAGGCTGCCCAATTCCTTCACCAGGCGCTTTTGCTCATCAGCGGTCAGATGCGGCGCGGCGGCCAGGGCTTCGATCGCTACCTGTTTATAGGCATTCGATTTGTCGGCAAGGTCCCAGAGAATTTTGCGGGCCTCGGCTTGTTCTTTGAAATCGGTTGAGCGGGCGAGGAGTTCAGCAAGCTGAAAACGGCTCGCGTCATCTTCCGGCGCGCGTTTGCTGGCGATACGCGCGAACTCGAGAGCCTTGGCATCTTCACCCATCTTGGTGGAATAACGCGAAGCCAGTTGCAGGGTCTTGGTGTCGGGATTGTCTTTCAATAATGGATCGATCACCGTCTGAGCGATGGCCAGGCGGTTCGTCTTAATCAAGAGATCGGCGTAATCCTGCCGGTCCTGAACCGTGCACCTCGGCAGTTGGATCACTCTCTGCCAAAGCTCGATTGCTTCAGGGCGGTCGGTTCGCGACGCAAAACGAGCCGCACTGCTCAGGGCGTGATAATTCTGCGGGTCGAGTTGAAGCGCAACGCGGTACTGCATGGCCGCGTCGTTCCATTTTCCGGCATTGAACAGCGAATCACCGGCGGCGGCAAAGCGCTCAGCACGCCGGACCTTTACCCAGTGGTAAGTCAGGGTCCCGCCACCCGTCAAAAACAACAGAATGATCACCGCGAGAATCCAGCCGCGATGTTTCCTGCGACGTGCCCCGTGTTTGGTATGTTTGGGACCGGGGCGCTCGTTCATGGGAGGTTAATATTCAAAGCCGGGTCGCGGTTGCCACCGCAAATTTGACCCCGGCACGACCCCACTGCCGCCGCAAAATCCCGGATTTAAGCATTGACGCTGAGGCCGGCTTTACTTCAGAATCGAGAGAACCTCACAAATTGTATGAGAAAGGCATGGATTCTAGGGCTGGTAGCGTTTGGTACAAGTATTCTCGTTGCGAACGGCGACATCATTCCGAGTTTGTCCTCGGTCACCGGCTCGGCACCGAATTTTTCGTGGAATTATTCGGCCAACGTCACCGTGAACCAAACGGTCAATACCGGTGACTTCTTCACCATTTACGATTTCAGCACAATCATGCCCACCGTCACGACACAACCTGGCGGATGGACATTTTCCAGCGCGCTGGTTGGGCCGACGCCGGCGCTAGTTAATCCCACTGACAACGCGAGCCTTTGGAACATAACCTGGACCTACACCGGGTCGCCGATTGTCGGCGCCCAAGCCCTTGGAATTTTCTCGGTCGTTACCTCCACCGATCAGTTGAAGATGGGGCAATTTACGGCTGAAGCGACCCGTAGTAACGACCCGACTGGAACGAAGATCGACAACATCGGCAATGTTTCCGTGCCGGTGCCGGAATCAACCTCATTGCTGCCCCTAATTGGTGTTTGCGCTGCCGCGTTGTTCTTTGGGCCGCGTCTGCGCCGCCAGCGCGCCTGATTAGCTCACACTGCTGTTTCCCTTCGGCCGCCCCGAAAGTTTTTCGGGGCGGTTTTTTTTGAACTCTGCGAGCTAACGCCGCCCGTTCTTGCCTCCCAAAAGCTCTTGGTTTCCCGGCAGTTGCGTGACAGACTCGCTACCGGTCATTTATGTCGGCGCCATCGGGATCGTCTACGCGCTTAAAATTATGGGGCGTTCGCGGCTCGATTCCTGTTCCAGGGCCCGGGACGGTCCGTTATGGGGGAAACACCGCCTGTGTCGAAGTGCGTGCCGATGGCGAGCTGATCGTTCTCGATGCCGGGTCCGGCATTCGAGAGCTCGGCCTTGCTCTGGAAAGTGAGTTCGGCTCGCGACCGATCAATTTGAGCCTGCTAATTACCCACGTTCACTGGGACCATATCCAAGGTTTTCCGTTTTTTGTTCCTTCCTACCACGACAAAAACCAAATCCGCATTTTTGGTTATGACGGAGCCAGCGGCCTGCGTGAAATCCTCAAAAGTCAGATGGCCACACCGTTCTTTCCCGTCGCCCTCTACGATCTGCCCGGGAAAATCAAATTTGAATCGCTTAAGACGATGGATTTCAAAATCGGCAAAGTGCGGATCCGGGCAAAGCTAGTGAACCACCCCGGCGTCTGCGTTGGTTACCGCGTCATCACCAGTAAGGGTTCGATTGCTTACCTCCCCGACCACGAACCGTACGAAGCATTCAAATTGCACTCCGCCGAATCACACCTGCTTAGCCCGGAGCAGATGAAAAAGCGCGCCCAAGAAGATCGGGCCGAGCTGGTGAAATTTCTTCAAGGTTCGGACGTTCTGATTCTCGATACCCAATACACTGACCAGGAATATAAGGCCCATGTCGGCTGGGGCCACGGCTCGCTCAGCGCCTGCGTGTCCCTGGCGCTGGACGCCGGCGTTCGCAAGCTAATTCTGTTTCACCACGACCCAACGCACGACGACCGGATGATCGACAAGATGGTGCAAACGG
>CAZFZG010000093.1:0-2989 GCA_964523205.1 uncultured Chthoniobacteraceae bacterium
GTTCACCAAAAAGCAAACGTGCCGGGCATGATTGATCAGGACGAAGGTGAACGTCAGCCGCCACGCGTTTAGTTTGGGGACGAAGTTAGCCACCGCACGACTTGTTTGTTCGTTTAGCGCCGCCGTCTCTGGAAACAACGACGCGGTGTGACCGTCCTCCCCCAGCCCGAGCAATATCAGATCATGGCGATAGATTTGTTCGCCCCGCTGAGTCGCCAAAAGATCTACATCGTCCTGATATTCCTGAGCGGCGAGTTGCGGCTCGATCTCGCCGCGCATCCGCAAAATTGATTTCTCAGGAATCGCCGCAGGAATGAACAGCGTCTCGCGGGCCATGCGAAAATTGCTCTGGACGTCGTCCGGCGGAACGCAACGCTCGTCGCCGAAAGTGATTAAGGTGCGGTCCCATGGCAAATCGCGACCGATACGCGCGACCTCGGAATAAACGGGGCGGGGCGTGTTCCCGCCCGAAAGCGCGATTCGAAATTCGTTTCGCTCCGCCAGCGCTTTGTGGGCGAGATCGACTAAGAAATTAGATGCGTCCTCGACGAAATTTTTCGTTCGGACCACGTCCGCAGCCATGCGCTTCAAATCGCGCAGTGCGACTGGCCACGCTTTGCCAAGTATTGCTGATGATATTCCTCAGCCCGCCAGAATTTCGGCGCCGGCTCGATGCGCGTTACAATCGGCCGATTGAACCGCCCGCTCTTGGTCACCTTTTCCCGCGACGCTTCGGCGGCGGCCTTTTGTTGGGGCGAATGATAAAAAATCACCGAGCGATATTGAGTGCCAACATCGGGCCCCTGGCGATTCAGCATGGTCGGGTTGTGGTTCGACCAGAAGACGTCCAAAAGCTGATCATAGCTGATTTCATTGGGGTCGAACTCCAATTGCACCACCTCGGCGTGTCCGGTTTCGTCACTGCAAACGTCTTCGTAGGTCGGATTGTCCTTTGTCCCTCCGGCATAGCCGACCGCGGTTGAAGTCACCCCTTTCAGCTTGCGAAAAATCTCTTCTACGCCCCAGAAACAACCTGCGCCAAGAGTCGCTTTCTCCGTCGTCATACCAGATGATCCAATGGGGGCGCGTCGGGTGCAACCATAGTTACGCTTGCCTTTGGCGCGCAGCCAAACAACATGTCGTAAGATGGCTTCTTTGACCACGATTGAAGAGACGTGCCCGCCCCTGGTTATCCGGATGTTGAATAGCTGCGGCGCTGCGCTTGAAAAAATCGGTCTAAGATCGACGGAGGTCGCAGCTGCTCGACTCATCGACAAAGCAAAGCGGCGCTCCGGATTAAACGATTTCGGCGAGCCCGATTTCTTCGAGCCGCTTTCGCGATTGTTAGAATCCTGTCATCGCGAGGCGCGGCTCAATGTGATTGGGAAACTGGCGGTTCAAAGCGACGTGGTGCGAATTCTATGCAATCGCCTGCGTCTCAAACGTGATCGCCAGCGTTATCCGCAGATCGGCAAGCAAGAAATCCGCGAACCTGTTTTTATCGTCGGTCTTCCTCGCAGCGGCACGACCCTGCTGCATACCCTGCTTGGAGTCGACCCGGCGCACCGTGTGCCGCGAACCTGGGAAGTGATGTCGCCGTCGCCGCCGAACACGCAAGATCGACAACAACGCGTTCGCTATGCAAGCCGGGACCTCGCCATGTTGCATTGGCTCGCACCGACTTTCGAACACGTCCACGCAACCGGCCCTGCTTTGCCGCAAGAATGCGTTTCACTGATGAGCCCGACCTTCATGAGCGACCAGTTCGACACGATGTATAACATTCCGTCGTATCGCGCCTGGTTCTTCCGCCAGGATTTGCGGCCGGCCTACGAGTTTCATCGCCGGTTTCTGGAACACCTTCAGTTCCGGCGATCTGCCGAGCGCTGGATCCTAAAGGCGCCGGCGCACATGTTCGCGGCCAGTGCCTTGTTGTCGACCTACCCTGACGCGAGATTTGTCCAACTGCATCGCGATCCGATTGAAGCAGTCGCTTCGGTTTCAAGCTTGGTCACGATTCTGCGGCGCGTTTTCAGCGACGCGGTAGACCCAGTGCAGGTGGGACGCGATGCAATGGTTTACTGGTCCGAGGCTTTGAAAACTTTCATGCGCGTGCGCGACTCTCTCCCATCTGATCGTGTCTGCGATATGCAGTACGACGAACTGCGCCGCGATCCGGTTGCCGCGACGAAGCGCGTCTACGAGCACTTTGGCTGGCGGTTCAAGAAAGAGGTTAATGACAAGATGCTGGCAGTGCTGACCGAGCAGGCTTCACGAAGCAATGGGGCGCATAAGTACAACGCCGCTTACTTCCGGTTGGAAGGAATGAACGGCTTTGGCGAATATTGTGAGCGATTTGGCTTTGCGCTGCCCGAAACGATCGAGCAAGAAGAACGCGCCGAAGCCGCCGCTTAGGAGTGTGGCAGTTTGTTAGGCGCTAGCGGCCAGGCGGCACACTGGCGGATAAGATCGAGAAGTCGGTCACGAACATTAATTCGCACGCGCCATTTCCAGTATCAGTGCGGCTGAGCGAACTTCTCCACGTGCCGATCCCAGGGCCGGTGGCTTCGACGAGATCACCGCTTAAATGCACCACAGCGCCAACCCGCACCGATTTACATTGTGCTGCGATCCCCGGCGTCGCTG
Source organism: uncultured Chthoniobacteraceae bacterium (assembly GCA_964523205.1). Classification (GTDB taxonomy): domain Bacteria; phylum Verrucomicrobiota; class Verrucomicrobiia; order Chthoniobacterales; family UBA10450; genus AV40. The sequence continues at coordinate 2,647 of CAZFZG010000093.1, forward strand.
GAATGACATGAAGATTGGTCGAGTGCGAAATAATATCCTCTTTCGAAACCGGCGGCGGCATTTTGTATTCGAACCAATAAAAACGCATGCTTTGGGTGATCGAGACTTGGTCCAGCACTCTCTGATCGGACATTGGTCCCCAACCCAAGGCAAGATCGACTGGCACAAGCGACGCCTGCCGATCCCAGCGATAGATTTTACGATGCAGCACGCGCGCATCGATCGCAAAATGTGCCAGCGGTTTGAGCTGAAAATTACCGTAGGCGAGCGACGAATCGCTGGTTGTGGTCTGCTGCGGATCGGAAGGAATCAAAACACCGGGCGGATATTCGATTGGCCGATG
>CAZFZG010000093.1:3089-6113 GCA_964523205.1 uncultured Chthoniobacteraceae bacterium
CACAACTTGGCCGGTGATATAACTCGCTTGGGCCGAAGCCAGAAACGCGACTGTATTGGCGACGTCTTCGCCCGTGCCGGTCTTGCCCAGGGGAATCTGAGACTGGATGGTCTCCTTAATTTCGTCGGATAAGCCCGCAGTCATATCGGTGGTGATAAATCCGGGGGCGACCGCGTTGACCGTGATGTTGCGACTGGCCAGCTCGCGGGCGAGCGATTTCGTAAAGCCGATCAGTCCGGCTTTGCTTGCGGCGTAATTCGTTTGGCCGGCGTTACCGATTAAACCGATCACCGACGTGATGTTAATAATCCGGCCGCGGCGTCGCTTGATCATCGCCCGCAGAATCGATTGGGTGAAATTGAATGCCCCACGCAAGTTCGTGTTGATAACGGTGTCCCAATCTTCAATCGACATCCGCATGGCGAGTCCGTCGCGGGTCACCCCGGCGTTGTTCACCAGGATGTCGATCTTGGTGAAATCCTTGAGAATTTGCTCGCCGGCTTTTTGGACGGCGGCGTGATCCGCCACGTCCACGGCGTAATGCTTGGCTGAATCGGTCCGCAAGATATTTAACTCGTCGGCCGTACGTTTGGCGTTTTGTTCGTTGCGACTTACACACGCGACGCGCGCACCTTCGCTTGCTAAACGCAGTGCGATCGCGCGTCCAATGCCCCGCCCAGCACCGGTTACGACGGCAGCTTGATCCTGAAATCGCATCAGTCCGCAATGCTGCGCCTGACTTCAAAACTGTCAATACATCATGATTGAGACAGAAATCGTGGCAGGTTCCGTGTCAGGCGTCGTTGTCGCCATCTCCGGCTTGGTCGAAAAGCTTGGCCACGGGGACTTGCAACGCCCGCGCAATTTTCTGAACGCTTTCGACCGAAGGATTTCGCGTGCCGCGCTCCAGATCGGAAATGTAGGTTCGGTGCAGCCGCGAACGCCTGGCAAGTTCGTCCTGGGAAATGCCGAGAGCCGCCCGCTCCCGTCGAATCGCCTCTCCCAAGTCGCTTATCAAATTAGAATCGGTCGTCTCTTGTTCTTTCACGTCTTCGCAAACCCGAGCCCATTCGGTTCTCATAAACCCCCTACGACTCTTAGACGGAGAAGTTCGCGTAAATCTTCGAGGCGCCTGAGAAAAAACTCAGTGAGCGAGGCGACCCTTCAGGAACCGAATACTTCGAGGAACGCGACCTCGAAGGCGAGTGCTTCCTGAATATTACGGCCGAGGTTGTCGCGCAATTCTTCCAAGCGTTGAATTCGCCGGAGCACTTCCGGTACAGTAAAGCGCTCGGCCAGCGCCGCAGTTTCTTTTCTCGCCGCCGGCAAATCGCAGCGCGCAACTTTTGTGCAGGCGCGCAAAACGTCCGACCAAAACTCGAGTAAGACTTCGACTAGCTCGGCACGTCGCTGAATATAAAGACTTTCGGTCAGTGCCTTGTAATATTCTTCGCGATCTTCCAGCCACGCGCCATCGGTGGAATTGCGGTAACGCGCTTCCTCACTTTTGAGCGCTCGGTCGTTTTCGGTTTTGATCTGCTCGCGAATCCTGCCGAGCAAAGACAGCATTCCTTGGCTCAATCGGTAAGCTCGTTGGACTCCCCAATTTTTTTCCGCTGCCGCGCTTCGAAGTAGTTCAACCAGCTGGCTTCGTTCGGGTAACTCAGCGGCCCGGCCGTTTGCCGCCAAAGGAATCGAAATGCAGCGCGACACGATCGTGTCTGGCAAAGCTTCAGGCAGCGCGCTCAACAAAAGCAGGAGCGAATTACCCGGCGGTTCTTCAAGGGTTTTCAGAAATGCGTTCGCCGCCTGCGGTTGTAAACGGTCGGCCTCGGCAATGATTGCCACTTTTCGCCGGCCCCCTCCGCCGCGCATCTGAAGTCCGTGTTCGAGCTCACGGATTTGCTGGATGAGAATCCGGCGCGACTTCGATTCAGGTTCGGCCAGGAAGATTTCGCGCGCCTTGTTTGAGAAGATATCATCGACAGGAGTGCCGTTTACGATGCTGGCCAGATCCGCGGCAATTTGGCGTTTGCCACTCCCCGCCGGGCCCGAAATCAAGTAGGCATGAGCGAGTCGTTTGTTTTCGTGCGCACGTCGAAGGAACCCGATTGCTGCTTTGGGGGTGAACGCCATCGCTCAGATCGCGGATTGTTGATTGCTCACCGCTGACTTCAAAGTAGGAAACCGCGACAAGAGAATCTCCCAGACTTCGTTTTGAATCTCCTCCTGCGATTTCCAGCCTTCGATGAGCACAACACGATCCTTCTGCCACTTGGCGTGTTCAAGGTAACCGTCGCGCACCTTCTCGTAGAATTCGTCCGCCTCTTGTTCCATTCGGTCCGGTCGCCGCCATCCTTTCATCCGCGCTTGTGCCGTTGTTAGATCGACATCCAGGAAGAAGGTAATATCGGGAATACAATCCCCTACCGCAAAGGCGTTCAGTTGACGCACAATTTTGCGGTCCAATTTCCGGGCGACGCCTTGATATACCGTCGTGGAATCGAAAAATCGGTCCGCGATGACGCACTCGCCGCGCTCCAACGCCGGTTTGATCAATTCGCGCACCAGCTGCGCGCGGCTCGCCTCGAACAAAAGCAATTCTGTTTCGGGAGCCATTCCCGCGCTCTGGGGCGCAAATTGCAAAAGCTCACGGATCGTCTCCCCGATTGCGGTCCCACCCGGCTCGCGCGTGACCAGAAACGGAATGCCCGCGATATCCAGACGGTTCGCCAACAGTTGCACCTGGGTGGTCTTCCCGCACCCTTCCGAGCCCTCAAACGTGATAAATGGTAACCGCTCCATGATAACATCGATCTTCAAACAAAGATCGACAATTGTCGAACGTTGTAGCCGCTTCGCTCTGCGAAGCGAACCAATATCTTAATTCGTTCGGACGTTGCGTCGCCCGCATGGCGACCGCTACAGTTGCCAAACGATGAAAACTTTCTGGCTCGTGAAACAGGAACCATCCGATTATTCGTGGAGCGATTTTGTGGCTGATGGGAGCACAAGTTGGACCGG
>CAZFZG010000093.1:6213-9410 GCA_964523205.1 uncultured Chthoniobacteraceae bacterium
AACATAGCGCTGGTTCGCCAATCACGGCTCTCAGTGATGCCGCTGAGCGCCAAAGATTTCCAGATGATTTTAAGAATGGGCGGATTGTAGTTGCGACCCTGTGGACTGCCTGACGCTTGGCACAGCGAAGCTACAGTTTGCCCTTGTTCAAGCCCTAACAGCGGTCGAAAATTTGGCAAAATGACTTCGGCGGTGGCCACGCAGTTTCTGCCGGTTGTCGCGGCCGCGAGCGCGACCAAAGACTTCCTGGTGGTTTCAATTCACGACGTCGCGCCGGCGACGCAATCGATCACTAGCGAGATCATTGCTGAGCTGGACCAAAAAGGAATTCGTCATTGCTCGCTCCTGGTCGTTCCTGATTACCACCACCGGGGCCGGTCGATGCAAGATCGACAATTTGTTGCCTGGCTGCGCGATTTGGCAGCACGCGGACATGAAATCGTGATTCACGGATATTTTCACGAACGTCCGCCGAGCAAGCGCGAGGGCTTTCTCGAAAAGTTGATCACCCAATTCTACACCCAAGGCGAGGGCGAGTTTTTCGATCTCGGCTACGACGAAGCTCTTCGCCGAATCAAAACTGCGCGCGACGAATTTCACGCCTCCGGCCTGAAACCGCGCGGATTTGTCGCACCGGCCTGGCTCTTGAGCACCGACGGTGAACGCGCAGCCCGGGACGCCGAAATGGAGTACACAACGCGGCTTCGAAGCGTGCGAGACTTGCGTTTTGGCGAAACGTTTGCCGCGCGCTCTCTGGTTTACAGCGTTCAAAACAGTTGGCGGCGCACGACGAGCCTGCTCTGGAACGCCGCGTTGCGTCGCGCCTTGAAAAATAACCCGCTCCTGCGCGTGAGCATTCATCCACCCGATTATTCGCATCCAGCCATTTGGCGCCAGATTGTTGATCTTGTCAGCGAAATGGCTCCGATTCGGACACCTACGACCTACCAGGATTGGGTGGCCGAGCAGCGCCTCAGGCGGGGCCTCTAAATATATATGAGCAAATGTGACCTTCACATTCATTCCCGATTCAGCGCCCGCTCTGAGGAATGGCTGTTCCGCCGCCTCGACTTTCCGGACAGCTATTCCGACCCGCGCGAGCTCCATCGACAATTACTCGGGCGCGGGATGGATTTCGTGACCATCACCGACCACGACGCCATCGATGGCTGTCTCGAGATCCGCGATTTGCCGAAGACCTTTATCAGCGAACAGGTCACAACTTATTTTCCGCAGGACCCCTGCAAGATTCACATTCTGGTTTGGGGAATCACCGAAAAGCAGCACCAAGACATCGTTGTCGTCCGCGACAACATCTTCGCCCTGCAACGTTATCTTTATGGCGCGAAGATTACCCACGCGGTCGCGCATCCGCTCTATAGCATCAACGGAAAACTCGAAGCGACCCACTTGGAGCGGCTCATTTTGCTGTTCAAACATTTCGAAGGGATCAACGGTTTACGGGACGCGCTCCTAAGCGCGCTTGCCCAACAACTCTTCGGTTCGCTGACGCCGCAAAAAATCGAAGAACTGGCCACGCGACATAATCTCGCGCCCACCCATGACGAACCGTGGAAGAAAGTTTTCGTAGGCGGTTCGGATGATCACGGCGGACAATTTGTCGCCTCGGCTTACACCGAAACGCCACCCGCCAATTCCGTCCAAAAATTTCTCGAGCACGTCCGCGCTGGAAACTGCCAAGCGCATGGCCATGGCGGAACTCCCCTCGCCCTTTCCCACGGATTTTACAATACCGTCGGCTGTTTCATTCAGGACCGGTTTCGTGAAAAACTCGGACCGAGTGCCGCACTGGTGGAACAAATGTTCTCGCGGTTCATGGAAGGCCGGGATCCGACCGAGTTCACGCTCGCGGAAAAAGTGAGCTTCATCGCCCAAGGGGTCCTCTCGGGAAAAATCTTTGAGCTGGCCAAGCCCGCCAACATGTCGCTCTGGAAGGAACTCTCCAGTTATTTCTCGAAACCGGAAGTGAAAGCGAAAATGGCCGCCGAGCTCGACTCAATCGCCGAACCGGAACGGCGCACGTTCGTGATGGCAAACATGGTGGCCGAACAACTCGCGTTTCGATTTTTCCAGAAATTTGTCCAGCAGCTCACTGGCGGGAACATGCTCGAGAGCATGCAGGCCCTGAGCGCGATCGCGCCAATCCTGATCGTCCTCGCGCCTTATATCTACGGGTTTCACAGCCAGGCACCCTCGCGAAAATGGCTGCGCCGCATTTTCCGCGAATTGACCGGCCAAATCCCCGAAGCGTTGCAAAACAACAAGCGCGCCTGGTTTACCGATACGCTCGAGGACGTCAACGGTGTCGCCACCACGATTCGAAAAATGACCGCGGCTGGTACGGCTGCCGGAAAAGAACTCGTCGTCATCACGTCGCGCAACGAACTGACAATCGAAGATATCCCGATCAAAAATTTCAAACCGATCGGCGAGTTCGAGCTTCCAGAGTACGAACTGCAGAAGCTTAGTTTTCCGCCGATTCTGCAAATGCTCGATTACATCCAGCGCGAACGATTCAGCGAAGTCATTATCAGCACGCCGGGGCCGATCGGTCTCACCGCATTGCTTGCGGCCAAGATGCTCAATTTGCAAACGAGCGGCATTTATCACACCGACTTTCCCCAGTACGTGCGCATTCTCACTGAAGACAGTTTTTTGGAAAGCGTCACTTGGCGATATATGCATTGGTTTTACGGCCAGCTCGACACCGTGTTCGTAAATTCAGAAGAGTACCGCGAAAGCTGGATCAAGCGCGGGTTCGAGCCGGAGAAACTGAAGATTTTCCCGCGAGGACTCGATACCCAACTTTTCCACCCGACACGACGCGATCCGGCGTTTTTCGAAAAGTTCGGCGCCAAGAACGGCCGAGTCCGATTGCTTTATGTCGGCCGGGTGTCGCGCGAAAAGGATCTCGATCTTCTAGCGGACGCTTACCGCCGGCTTCGCAAAGAAGGCCTGTCGGTCCAACTGTGCGTTGTTGGCCACGGCCCGTACTCGAAAGAGTTTTCGGAATCGCTGCCAGAGGCATTATTCACCGGATACCTAACCGGCAAGGAACTCGCGGCAGCTTATGCTTCGGCCGACATCTTTGTTTTTCCAAGTACCACCGACACGTTTGGCAACGTCATCATCGAAGCGCAGGCATCCGGCGTTCCAGTGATTGTCTCTGATTCGGG
>CAZFZG010000094.1:0-2118 GCA_964523205.1 uncultured Chthoniobacteraceae bacterium
TTAAACCGGCCCGCCGCAGCCCAACGACGTTCAATCCGAAAACGTAGTTGCGTTCCGCGGCGATCACGAAGGGCGGAATGTCCTTGCTGAATGCGGACGCGCCCTGGGTGATCGCGAGACGTCCGACATTGATACTTTGATGAAACACGCAGCCACCGCCGAGAAACGCGCCGTCGCCGACGCGAACGTGACCACCGAGCAGACAATTGTTGGCGACGATCACGTTGTTTCCGATTTCGCAATTATGACCGACGTGCGCGCCGGCCATCAAAAAATTCTTGTGGCCGATCTTCGTGACACTCCCGTCGGCGCTGCCACGATGAATCGTGCAATGCTCCCGGATCACATTTTGGTTGCCGATCTCGACGCGCGTTTTTCGCTCGGCGGAATAGGAAAGGTCCTGCGGTGCTGTCCCGATGATTGCCGCATGATCTACCACGTTATCCGTACCCATGATGGCGTCAGCGTCGATGACAACATGAGAGGCAATCGCCGTTCGCGCACCGATCACGGCGTGCGCGCCGATCACAGCGTAGGGACCGATGGTGACATCAGCCGCAATCTTCGCTGTTGGATCGACAATCGCCGTCGGATGAATTTTGCCACCGCTCATTTCGTAAAAGCTCCGGCAGGAGCGCTATGCTTATAGCCATTCCTCCACGCAGCAGCCAAGCTCCGTAGGAGCGGCCTGTCGTTAATCCAAATTCGCGGCGTCATTCGATCGGCTTGAAAACATATCGAGCATCGTACGGCACCTGATGCCGTTTTAGAAAGGTGAGATATTCGTCTCGAAAGGACTTCCGACGATGATGCGCCTCCTGATTGCGAATATAAGTGCCAACTGAATTTAGATTGGATTGGGAAACAGAAAATGCTCCAAATCCTTCCTGCCACGAAAAACGGCAGCCGAACCATCTCCGCTCATTAATGTGATTGGTCGAGCCCGCTTTTATTCGTCCGATAAGATCGGAAGGTGCTACGTCTGGCTTTAATCCAAGCAAAATGTGCGTGTGATCTGGCATGCAGTTGATCGTAATGAGTTTCTGGTTCCGACGCGTGACGATTCCTGTGATGTATTTTTGCAATTCCTCTTTCCGTTTAGCCGCAATGACGCAAGTGCGTCCGGAAACGGCGAACACCACGTGAAGATAAATCTGCGTGTACGTATTTGCCATGTCGCAGAGCTTACATGCCGCTCCTAATGGAGCTTGCGATTAGGTGATCATGGACGGCAACTATAAACAGGTCACGCCTTAACGGCGTTCTTCGTCACAAAGCTCCATAAGTCCGCCGGATCCGTAGCGTTCATAGCACGCCTGCCTCTTTGAAACTGAAATAACCTGGACCGTTTTGTGATTGCGTGCCGATGATGATGTGGTCGAGCAATTTGATTTGCATCAGCTCGGCTGCTTCAGCAAGGCGCCGGGTCAGGCTGTGATCAGCCTGGCTCGGCGAGGGATCGCCCGAGGGATGATTGTGCACCACGATAACCGCATACGCCGACGCAATCACCGCAGGCCGAAAAATTTCTCGCGGGTGCGCTATGCTCTCGTTCACGGTGCCGCTCGAGACATCCTCAACGCGGATCAAGTGATAACGGGTGTCGAGTAGCACAACGCGCATCGCTTCTTTTCGCAGCATTCGCATTTCGCCGCCGACGAGTTCATCGACCAGCCCGGGCGAATCAATTTTCCGATTGGCCAGAGCCTCGCGTGCCAAGCGATTTCCCAAATCGAACGCCGCCGCCAGCTGGACCGCTTTTGCAAATCCGACGCCGTGAATTTTCGCTAACTCGTCAACGTTGCATCGACTCAAACCGCGCAACGAACCGTGTTGCTTTAAAAGGTCGCGCGCCACCTCGATCGCGTTGGCTCCAGCGATTCCAGTGCGCAGCAAAATCGCGATCAGTTCCGAATCCGTCAACGCGGCCGCACCACGCGCGGCTAGTTTTTCACGCGGCCGCTCGTCTTCCGGCATTTCGCGAATACGCGATGGCAAGGTTCGGGGGGTTTGCGCGGGTCTGCCCGCAAATTCAAAAGGATTGATTCCGAAATTGTTCGAGCATTTCGCGAAGCGCATCGGCCAAACCGACGAGCGCCTCGGCGCAGCGGTTGGACG
>CAZFZG010000094.1:2218-3625 GCA_964523205.1 uncultured Chthoniobacteraceae bacterium
CGAAAATTCGCAGTGACTCCTGCACCGCCGGGTTCGCCTTGCTCAGCAGCGCTCCCAGTTCGGACGCAACTGCGAACAGAGAGCCCGTCTTCATTTCAATGATCCGCAGGTAGTCGTCGATGCCGAGATGGAGATCGAACCGGCGTTGGGTTTGAATGATTTCGCCGGTGCAAACCTGCCGGGCCGCGCGCGCAATCGACCGGCTGACCTCAACATCGTCAAAGCGCGCGGACAAATGGAGCGCGTGCGCAAACAGCCAGTCGCCTAGCAGCACGCTGAGCGAATTTCCCCAACGCGCATTTAAGGTCGGCTGAGCGCGGCGCCACTCGGCTTCGTCCACAATGTCGTCGTGGACGAGCGTTGCCACGTGGATCAATTCCACGATCACCGCAAGATCGACATGTTCCGACGTGATGGCGCCGGTCGTCCCGCCACTCAACAATGCAACTAATGGGCGCAATCGTTTGCCACGGCCGCCGACGGCGTAAGCGACGTAACCTTCAACTGCCGGATCGAACGAGGACGCCTGGGCCACGATGCGCGATTCGACATCGTCGAGTTCCCGTCGCACCACTTCCGCCACTCGGCTCAGCGGCCCGTTCGGAACCGTGGGCGCGAACGCCGAGTGTACCGTAGCTTCCACAACCGCAGCATAGAAGGACGCGCCAGCGATTGTCAAAGCAACACGTTCGAGGATTTCGATTGCAAGGTAGGGGCGGTTCACCGAACCGCCCGCGGGCGATCGAGGTCCTAGCGTTTACGCAACCACGTTTCCGTCCCGTACTTTTGCTCCGCAATCTGCCGAGCGCGTACAAGCAAGTCTTTGCCCAGCTGCATTGGTCGACATTCGCTACAAAGCTGTTTCGCAAACAAATCGCCGAATCCATTTCCAATATCGACATGTTGAATGCTGCCTTGCTGCAACAGTCCGCGGTGCGTGCGGCGTTGCGCAGCGCCGGCGATCTTTTGACCGTTTACCAAAACATCAGAACGGACCGGGTTCGCGAAGCAGAGATGTTTGTTGTAGCCACGACCCTGTGGGCTGTCACCGTTTGCTCGCCAATCCAGCGTCGGACGCGCCACAGGCGCGTGGCTACAGCAGACTACTGCGCGTTCGCCCTTTGAAATTAACGCCGAGCGAATCGCGGCGTGCGTTTTTTCGTAAATCGATATCGACGATTCGACGAATGCCGGATCGCTCCTCGGGATTACGAGCGAATAGGTCAGATCTTCGCCGTGAAAAACAATGCCGCCGCCCGTCCAACGCCGGACCAGATCGCGCGGCTCGTTCTCGACGTCCGCGAACCGGCCAAAGTACCCGAACGACAGTGCGGGATGATCCCACCGGTAAGATCGAATCGACGGCTCCTTCGCGAATTCGAGCAGCGCTTCATCAATAGCCATGTT
>CAZFZG010000094.1:3725-5372 GCA_964523205.1 uncultured Chthoniobacteraceae bacterium
CGAGTTATTCTTGGATCTCGGCCAAAATTTTTGCGACCGCCTCGCGCGGATTCGGATGAGCAATAATCGGTCGGCCAATCACCAAGTAATCAGCACCGGCCTCGAGTGCTTGGCGGGGTGTCATCACCCGTTTCTGGTCGGCTGTTTCCGACCATTGAGGCCGAATTCCAGGGACGACGAGGTCGATATCGTGGCCGAATTGGGGTCTAAGCACTTCGATCTCATGCGGGCTCACGACCAACCCGTCAATTCCGGCGGCGACCCCCATCTTCGCCAAACGCGACACTTGTTCTTCGATGGTCGAAGAAATTCCCAGCGCGCGGATCGCAGTCTCGTCGAAACTGGTCAGCACGGTCACCCCGAGGATCGACATCTCCTTCGAGCGGGCAGCAAGCGCCGCCTTTACCATTGCTTCGCCGCCACTTAAATGAACCGTCAGCATTTGCACGCCAAGGTCGGCGGCGGATTCCACGGCGTGGGCGACGGTGTTCGGAATATCGTACAGTTTGAGATCGAGAAAAACTTTCGCGCCGGTCTCGAGAACTTCGCGAACCACCTTGGGTCCGGCGGCGGTGAACAGCTGCAGCCCGATCTTAAAAAACGAAATCTGCTTGCGTAATTGCTCGACCAATCCGAGCGCTTCCTTTTTTGTCGGGACGTCTAGCGCAACAATGATTTTGTCAGCCGCCTTCGTCATTTAATCTATTTTGTCATTCCGACCGCAGTGGAGGAATCTCTAACTGTTTCTGTTTTGCGGGGGCTTCAAGAACGGAAATAGTAAGAGATGTCTCGACTTCGCTCGACATGACAAAAATGCAAGTCCTTGCTCCGGCCAAGATTAATTTATCACTGAAAGTTCTCGGCAAGAGGAACGACGGCTTTCACGAAATCGAGACGCTCATCTCGCCAATCTCGCTCTACGACAAGATCGACATCGAGAAGCAATCCCGCTGGATCGATTTCAGCTGCGACGATCCAACCCTTTCAAGCGGTGACGACAATTTAGTCGTGCGTACGGCAAAGCTCTTTCTTGAGCGGGCGAAGATCAAAAGCGGCGTCTCAATCAAGCTGCAGAAGAAAATTCCGCACGGTGCGGGACTCGGCGGTGGGAGCAGCGATGCCGCGGCGACGCTACGCGGACTCAATGAGCTCTTTCAGACCAAGTTGTCGTACCAAGAGTTGGCAACGCTTGGATCGGCCATTGGGTCGGACGTTCCGTTTTTCCTGTTTGAATCGGCCGCGCTTTGCCAGGGCCGTGGCGAAATCGTGGCGCCGACGAAGCTGAAAGAGAAATTGTCGATCTTGCTCCTGAAGCCGGGGTTTGGCGTTTTGAGTGCGTGGGCTTACTCACGCTGGACGGATTCAAGAGAAATTCCCGGGGTTCGTTATCAGCCGCAAGATTTCGATGGCCAAATGTTCGTGAACGATCTCGAACGCCCGGTGTTCGAAAAATTCGTCTTTCTCGCTCAATTGAAGACTTGGTTGTTTAAACAGTCGGAAGTCGCCGTGGCGCTCATGTCAGGTTCAGGTTCGACCGTGTTCGCTGTTCTGCGCGACAAGGCGAACGGGGATTCTTTAGCGGAGCGCGCACCCAAAGAACTTGATCGAGAGATTTGGACATGCGCGACTGAAACGTTGTAGGGCGAT
>CAZFZG010000094.1:5472-9399 GCA_964523205.1 uncultured Chthoniobacteraceae bacterium
TTCAGGCTCGCGCGTGAGTATTCGCGATTCAATTTCGCGATGAAGCTCACGCTGATCTCAGCCGGACAAACTGCTTCGCATTCGTAAGTGTTCGTGCAATTGCCAAATCCTTCCGCGTCCATTGCACGGACCATACTGACTACGCGCTTGGTGCGTTCGGGTTCGCCCTGCGGCAAAAGCGCCAGATGCGAAACTTTCGCTGCGGTGAAAAGCATCGCCGAGGCGTTTGGGCACGCCGCTGCGCACGCGCCGCAGCCGATACAGGCGGCCGCTTCCATCGCGACATCCGCCGAGTGTTTCGGGACGGGAACTGAATTCGCTTCCGGCGCTGAGCCCGCGCGCGCGGAAATGAATCCGCCGGCTTGGACAATTCGATCGAGCGCGCTCCGATCGACTACCAAGTCTTTAATGATTGGGAAACTTTTTACCCGAAACGGCTCGATCACGATCGTGTCGCCATCTCGAAACTTTCTCATGTAAAGCTCGCAGACGGCACCAGGATGGTCCGGACCGTGCGCTTCGCCGTTCACGGTCAGTGAGCACGTGCCGCAAATCCCTTCGCGACAATCCGAATCGAACGCGATCGGTTCCTCGCCGCGCAGAAGCAGCCGCTCGTTCATAATGTCGAGCATCTCGAGCAACGACGCCTGCGGTGGAATGTCTGGCGCGTCGTAATCGACAAGCGTTCCTTCGGCATTCGCATTTGCCTGACGCCAAATTCGAAGCCGAAAGTTCATAGTTGAGAGTTGAGAGCTGAGAGTTGGTAACAAGACATCAGTTGGTAGATAGGGATTTTCTCAAACCGCTTAGCATTCGGCTCAATTCCTCTGCCGCGGAATAGATCGCGCAAAATCCTGTTTCTGGCAGGAAACGCTGTTTTTTCGCGATGAAAGCTTGGGAAGTGAGTTCGAAGACCGATCCAGCAGCTATTTCGATGAACCTTCCAAAGTCAGCCTGGGACATCCGAGAAGACCCTTCAGCTATGTTCGACGAAATGGATACGGCGGCGCGCCGCATTTGATTTGTTAATCCGAATCTTTCCTCTGTTGGAAAGGTCCGTGTTTGCAAATAGATCACGTCCGCCAAAGCAACTGACTTTTGCCAGACATCAAGCTTTTCAAAATTAAACATATTTCCTCCGGGGGTTTTGGGTTTGTCTCTCAACTCTCAACTAAAGACTCTCAACTCATTTGTAGCTGCGCTGGGTTAAATGCACGGTCTCGAAGTGAAGCGGTTCGCGATGTAATTTCGGTGAGTTTACTGCGCCGTTTGCGCCTTGAAATTCCCAGGCGAAAACCGCGGCGAATTTGTCATCGTCGCGCAGCGCTTCGCCTTCAGCCGTTTGGTGTTCCTCGCGGAAATGGGCGCCGCATGATTCATCCCGCATCAGAGCATCGATGCACATCAATTCGGCGAACTCGAGAAAATCAGCGACGCGACCGGCGCGCTCTAGGGATTGATTGAAATCTTCGCCGTCACCGGGAACACGCACTTCGCGCCAGAATCGTTCGCGCAGCTCGGGAATTTTGCCGAGCGCTTCTTTAAGCCCTGCTTTGTTGCGCGCCATTCCGCATTTGTCCCAGAGCAGCACGCCAAGCTCGCGATGGATCGAATCTAGCGAACGATTTCCGTTTATCTTAAGGAGCCCTTCGATCTTGCCGCGAACGTCACGCTCCGCCTTCTTGAATTCGGCATGATCCTCCGAAGGTCGTTTGCCCATTTGTCCTGCGAGATAATTGGGAAGCGTGTAGGGCAAAACGAAATAACCATCGGCCAAACCCTGCATGAGGGCGCTGGCGCCAAGGCGGTTCGCGCCGTGATCAGAAAAGTTCGCTTCACCGATTACGAAAAGACCTGGCACGTTGCTCATTAAATTGTAATCAACCCAGAGTCCGCCCATCGTGTAATGCACCGCGGGATAAATCCGCATCGGCACTTTGTAGGCGTTTTCGCCGGTGATCTTTTCGTAAACCTCGAACAGGTTTCCGTAACGCTCCCGGATGGTTTGGTCGCCGAGTCGTTTGATCGCATCGGCAAAATCGAGGTAGACCCCCCGACCGCCCGGACCGACGCCGCGGCCTTCGTCGCAAACTTCCTTGGCGGCGCGCGATGAAATGTCGCGCGGCGCGAGATTTCCGTAGCTCGGATATTTTCGCTCTAAATAATAATCACGATCCTTTTCCGGCATTTGGTTTGGCGGCTTTGCGCAATCCTCTTTGCGTTTGGGGACCCAAACGCGTCCGTCGTTGCGTAACGATTCGGACATTAAGGTCAGTTTCGATTGATAATCACCGGAGTGCGGAATGCAGGTCGGGTGAATCTGCGTGAAACATGGATTGGCGAAGAGCGCACCTCGTTTGTAAGCGCGGTAGGTGGCGGTGACATTGCAACCGCGCGCGTTGGTCGAAAGATAAAAGACATTTCCGTAACCGCCGGTTGCGAGAACGACCGCATCCCCTGCGAAGTTGTCAATCTTACCGGTTCGCAAATTTCGAGTGACGATTCCTTTGGCGTGACCATCGACGATGACGACGTCGAGCATTTCGGTTTGGGGAAACATTTGCACAGTGCCGGCCGCGATCTGGCGGCAGAGAGCTGAGTAACAACCGAGCAAGAGTTGCTGGCCGGTCTGTCCACGCGCGTAAAACGTGCGCGAGACCTGGGCTCCGCCGAACGAGCGATTGGCAAGGTAACCGCTGTACTCGCGGGCGAACGGGACTCCTTGCGCAACGCACTGGTCGATGATGTTCGCGCTGACTTCCGCGAGCCGATAAACGTTGGCTTCGCGCGAACGAAAATCGCCCCCCTTGATCGTGTCGTAGAACAAACGGTAAACGCTGTCGCCGTCGTTCTGATAATTTTTCGCGGCATTAATACCGCCTTGAGCTGCGATAGAATGTGCACGGCGTGGGGAATCTTGGAAACAAAAGCACTTAACCTGATAACCGAGCTCACCAAGCGTCGCGGCCGCTGCACCCCCGGCCAGACCCGAGCCGACAACAATGATTTCGAATCTCCGGCGATTGTTGGGACTAACGAGTCGCGCATGGTCCTTGTGGCTCGTCCACTTTCGATCGAGCGGCCCGGACGGAACTTTCGAATCGAGAGTGGTGATCATAAGTGAAACTCGAAGTTCGAAATCCGAAATCCGAAACAGACATCGAAAAATTCAAATCCTGGAATGATCGAAATACTGAGCCGTAACGACGGCAGGTCTTTTGAAAATTCGTGCTTCGAATTTGTTTCGAGATTCGAGGTTCGGATTTCGAACTTTATCTTCATTTACTGCGCCGGCTTAACGAATCCGAGCAGCACTGCGACAGGGATCGAGGTGTAGCCAATGAAAAGCAACCAGGCGAAAATTCGGCCGCCGATGGCGAGTCTCGGCGTGAGTTGCTGGTCGTTGAAACCGAGGGATTGGAAGAAACTCGAAGAACCATGAGTAAGATGAAGTGTCAGCAAGAACAATCCGACCACGTAAAACACCGAGACGTAAACGTTCTGAAATCCGTAAACCATCATTGAATAAATGTCGTAGCGTCCCAGCGTATCGGGTTTAAGCAGGGCGAAGCGCGCATCGGTAGTTCGGAAAGTGAAATGAGCGAGGTGATAAATAATGAATGCCAACACGACCAAACCGCTGACGACCATGTGACGCGAGGCCCAACTCGCCTTGACGTAATTTCTATCGCGGTAGGCCTCCGGACGGGCGCGCCGGTTTTCAATCGCAAGCAGGATCGTGAAATAGATATGCAGAATTACGCTCGCCAGGAGAAACGCGCGGATCATCCAGAGAAGCGGGCCTAAATCGTGGAGATGCTTCGAATAGGCATTGATCCAATCCGCTCCCAGATAGATTTGTAAATTGCCTAACAAATGACCTATCACGAACAAGATCAGGATCACGCCAGTGACCGCGACGATCAC
>CAZFZG010000095.1:0-1763 GCA_964523205.1 uncultured Chthoniobacteraceae bacterium
ACCTCGAACAGGACAAGGATGACGCGACCGATGTGAAAAATCATTGCGCTATCTGAGTTATTTATTCCCGATGACGCCGGTCGCTTCCGCGCGCGCCCACTGATCGGCGGCCAATATCGCATTCAGATCGGGATGCGCAACGACCTGATGTCGATCCATCACTCGCGCGACCGTCTGCCAAATTTGTGGAAACCGAAGCTGCCGATTCAAAAACCCCGCCACTGCAATTTCGTTGGCCGCGTTCATCACCGCGGGCAACGTCCCGCCGGTTTCACCCGCCCGGCGGGCAAGATTGAGGGCCGGGAAATCATCGTAGCGCGGGATTTCGAACTCCAGTTTGGTCAATGTCGAGAAATCGAGCGGCGGCAACGTGTTCGCCACGCGGTCCGGCCAGGTCACCGCGTATTGAATTGGGAAGCACATGTTCGAATAACTGAGCTGCGCCAGGGTGGATCCGTCAGCGAATTCGACCATCGAATGCACGATGCTTTGCGGATGGATCACCACTTCGACACGATCCATTCCAACTCCGAACAACCAGTGCGCTTCGATCATCTCCAGGCCTTTATTGAACAGAGTCGCCGAATCGATGGTGATTTTCGGCCCCATGTTCCAGGTCGGATGCCTCAACGCCTCCTCAACTGTAACGTACTCCAGTTTTTCTCGCGGCGTTTCCCGAAACGGTCCGCCGGACGCCGTCAAAATAATCCGGCGCACTTCCGATTGGCGCCCGTCGAGGCATTGAAAGATCGCGTTGTGCTCGGAATCCACTGGCAAAATTTTCACGGCGCGTTTTTGAGCAGCAGTTGTGACCGCTTCGCCGGCCATCACCAAAATTTCCTTGCTCGCAACCGCCAGATCCTTGCCCGTTTCAATCGCGTCCAGCGCAGGGTGGAGTCCGGCCGTGCCAACAATCGCGATGAGAACCATGTCCGCATTCTTCAGCCGTGCGATCTCACGCAGCCCGTCCACCCCGACGAAAATTTTTGGATCGTACTCGAGCTTCGATCGCAAGATGTCGATTTTGTGCTCGTCGACCAGACAAACTGCTGGCGCGCGCGTCTTGTTCGCTGCAACCGCAAGCTTTTCCACGTTGCTGTTGGC
The DNA here is from genome assembly GCA_964523205.1 of uncultured Chthoniobacteraceae bacterium. Classification (GTDB taxonomy): domain Bacteria; phylum Verrucomicrobiota; class Verrucomicrobiia; order Chthoniobacterales; family UBA10450; genus AV40. The sequence continues at coordinate 1,105 of CAZFZG010000095.1, forward strand.
CGCGAGCCCGACAATTTCCATCCGCTCAGGAATGTCATGAGCGACTTTGATTGTGCTGTCGCCAATCGAGCCGGTCGCGCCCAGCACGACGACACGTTTACGCTTCATATTTTCCTCGCACCACGGCCACAAAGGTTCACTAAGTCGCGCAAAAAATCATTCTAGTAATCGTTGCGAACGTTGTGCTCCTTTGTGTCCTTTGCGTGAGATAACTACTGAACTCGGATGACCAGCCGCAGGTAGAAAAACAAAAGCGGCGCGGTGAATAGCAGGCTGTCGATCAAATCCAGCGCGCCGCCGATTCCCGGCAACAGTCCACCCGAATCTTTCACGCCCGCGCTGCGTTTAACGATCGATTCAGCCAAATCGCCGATGACCGCTGCGAATCCGAGGAGCAATCCAAGCACAGTCGCGTGCGGCCAAGTCAGTATCGACAAATGCCCCGGCATCAGTTTGAAAAGGGCAAGACTGCAAAGCAGCGCGAGCGCGAGCGCGCCGAAAAATCCTTCCCATGTTTTTTTTGCGCTAATGTGAGGGCTCATCAGATGCCGGCCGAACGCGCTTCCGGTGAGGTAGGCGCCCATGTCGCTGAATTTCGTTACTGCGATCAGATACAAAACGTAAAACTGCCCGGTCACAGCTCCGTTGGCGCGTGGAGT
>CAZFZG010000095.1:1863-3207 GCA_964523205.1 uncultured Chthoniobacteraceae bacterium
GCGAGAAGTCCAAACGCACTGATCAACAGCCAGAAAAGAATTTCGAATCCCGAAAAGGCGATCAGCAGCGCGATGGTCCAAAGCGCGACGGTAGTGACGAAACGCAAAATGAAAACCGAGCGCGGTTTCACCGTCTCCGACGCGGGTTGCTCGAGCGTCGCTGGCATTTCGTCCATCATCTCGAATGATCACGCGCCACGCAAGATCGACATGCTGTAGATGCCGGCGTCTCTGGCGGCAACCGCCGGTCCGGCTCGGACTTCCTGCTTTCCTGGTTTCCTGATTCGTTTAATCTTGGCGTGTGCAGAAAACAATGAAGGCCGTCGTGAAAGCGAAACCTGAGCCCGGGCTTTGGCTCCAGGAAGTGCCTCTGCCCGAGCTCGGCACTGACGATGTCCTCATCCGGGTGCTAAAGGCCTCCATCTGCGGGACCGACGTACATATATATAACTGGGATTCGTGGGCCCAGAAGACCATCCCCGTCCCGATGACCATTGGGCACGAGTTCGTCGGCGTGGTCGAGCGCGTGGGCGATCATGTCAAAGGTTTTGCCAAGGGAGATCTCGTTGTCGGTGAAGGCCACATCACCTGTGGCCATTGCCGCAATTGTCTCGCCGGCCGGCGTCATCTTTGTCCGAACACATCCGGCGTCGGCGTGAATCGCAACGGCGCCTGGGCCGAGTTCGTCGCCATTCCTCAGTCTAACTGCTGGCACGCCGATCCGTCGATCCCGCTCGACGTGCTTTCCTGTTTCGATCCGATGGGCAACGCCGTTCACACTGCGCTCTCGTTCGACCTCGTCGGCGAAGACGTCCTCATCACCGGCGCGGGCCCGATCGGTTGCATGGCGATCCCGATCTGCAAACATGCCGGCGCGCGTCACGTCGTCATCACTGACGTCAATTCTTATCGTATCGAGCTCGCCTGGAAAATGAAGGTCGACCTGGCGCTCAATGTTCGAACGCAAAAACTCACTGACGCAATGAAGCAACTCGGGATGAAAGAAGGATTCGACGTCGCGCTCGAAATGTCGGGCAATCCGAAAGCGTTCGACGACATTTTGCCGAATATGTTCCACGGCGGCAAAATCGGATTGCTTGGAATTATGCCCGCCCCCGCGGCAATTGATTGGAACACGATCGTGTTCGACCAGCTGACGATTAAAGGAATCTACGGCCGCGAGCTGTACGAAACGTGGTACAAGACGACCGCGCTCATTAAAGGCGGCGTCGATATTCGACCGCTCATCACCCATCACTTTCCCTACACTGAGTTCAAGGAAGGCATCGAGCTGATGAAGTCCGGCAATTCCGGCAAGATCATCTTGAACTGGAGCGAATTGTA
>CAZFZG010000095.1:3307-9236 GCA_964523205.1 uncultured Chthoniobacteraceae bacterium
CGCTTGATGTGCTTGTAATCCTGATGCCCTCGAAGGAACTGCAAACTTTCCCGTGGATCGCCCCAGTGCAGAACTTGGATCGGCTCCTGGCGGGCGCCCCACGCGTTCATGTCTCGCTGGTTGGCCATGTAAAGATCGATCGTATTCCGCCCGCTCAAGGCCCAACCGTAATCTTCGACGCGATACATCTGTCCGGTTGAGAGCAGTCGAAACGTCGTTCCCATAGGCCACCGGGACCAATCAGCCGCCGCGCTGCCGATTCGCGGTGGTGCTTTTTTCACCGCCACCGCGCGCTTGGCGCCGCGCGTTGTCACGGTTGTCTTCGTCGTCACCCGCGTCGCCTTTTTCGGCTTATCCATGGAGAACTTCTCGAGCTTCGCGTCGCCGCTCAAAATGTTGATTACATCGACATCATCGCTGTCCGAGATTGCGCGGGCTTGCCTAACATTTTCTGCTCGACGGAAGGCCGGTCCGGCCGCATGCAATTCGCCGCCGAGCGCATTGCGATTACTGAATGCGCGATGATCGGCCTCGGTGTGGGTGTAAGCGGTGGTACGGACGTGCTGGAATTCCGTTTTGCCAATCGGCGGTTCGTAGGGGGGAAGAGCTCTCGCGGTTCTAGCTGTTTCGCAGCCGCTGAGGAGAATAATTGCGATGAAAGCCGCGAGGACGGCTAGGGCGAGGCTGCGAAGCTCAGCGTGGGTCAAGGTGGATCGCCGGCGAACTTATTAACACTTATTCACACTCGCGCAACAGCTTTTTCCGAGACAAAATCCGGCGCAATCATCTCAGTCGCCTAATCACCGCGCCAAAAGTGAACCCAAAACTCATCAAATCCTTCGAATGGGTTGTCGCGATTCTGCTTTCTGCCCTAGTCGTATTCCTCCTGCTGGTCCGGGCTAGGCACGCCGGCGCGCTCTGGCGAGACGAATGCGATTCCTTGGAATTAGCGCGAATGCCGAGCCCTGCCGACATCGCGCACAACCTAAAGTTCACTTCGTTCCCGATTCTTTTTCCGACAACGGTTCGGCTCTTCACAAATCTGTTCGGAACAAGCGATGCCAGTCTGCGTGGTTTTGGGTTTTTGGTTGGGGCGGCGTTCGTAGCGGTAGCATGGTTCAACGCGCGCGCCGTTCGCGGGGATGTTCCGTTGATTTTGCCGGCACTTGTTGGACTCAACGTCATTTTTCTAACCGTCGGTAGCTGGATCCGCGGTTACGGTCTCGGTTCGGTGCTTGTCACGCTTGCCTTTGGATTGACGGCGATGTTCATCGCGAAACCGACAGGGTTCCGACTCATTGCAATGTTTCTTTCCTACATCGCGAGCATGCAGTCGTTGTATTTTCCGGCGGCGCTCATTCCGAGTTTTCTATTGGCTGCATTCGTAGTCTGTCTTTCTCGCAGGCAAATTAAATGGGCCTTGTCGCTTTGCCTGGTCGCTGCCATTTGCGCGCTCTCCTACGTCCCGAAATTTCTGACCTACTTTGAAATTCGCGGTTGGGTTGCCGCCTTGAGGCGGGCAACAACTCCCGTCGAACTCTGGCAGGAATTGATGCTTAGCTTCGGCGAGCCAACGCGAGTGGCGTCGTATGTCTGGTTGGTGATCCTTGCGATGTCGATCCTGGTCGGCGTTTGGATCGCAACAAAGTGGCGCCGCACCTCTTCGATCGACTCAAATCTCCTCTTTTTTTCCACGCTCACGATCGTTCTTGGGTTGCCGATCTATTTCATCTTCCTCTGGACGCTGCACAATATTCCTGAGACGCGTTATTACCTGTCCCTGCTTTGCCTGCTGGCAGCAGCGGTCGAACTAATTGTTGGCCGGCTCTCTCAGTTCGTTACCGTCCGCGTTACACGGCTAGTTGTCGTGATGGGCCTGGCAGCAGCATTGCCGATTTTCGCCTGGCCCAAAATTCTCGAGCGCGAAACCAATCTCGATCTGCTGGGCAAAAATTTGCAGACCTACGCACGCGACGGGGATTTGATCATTGTGAACCGGTGGTTCCTCGCGCCCGGGTTCAGTTGGTACTATCACGGTCCGGCCCGTTGGATGACGCTGCCGGAGTTGAGCGAGAAACGCATTCATCGTTACGATTTGCTGATCGCGAAAATGCAATCGCCCGATCCGCTCGCCGACATTCGGTCGGCGATGTCACAAACGCTGCAATCGGGAAATCGCGTCTGGCTGGTTGGCGGCGCGCAAGTTTACCAGCAAGGCGAGCCGTTCATCCTGGCGCCTGCGCCCGATCCGCAGTTTGGCTGGGACTCCGGCATGTACGATTATTCATGGGCGACGCAGCTTGGTGCGTTCCTCCAACAACACGTCGTCGACGGCGAAGTCGTTCTCTCGCCAATGAAAGGCGTTAACTCGAACGAAAATGTGCCACTGCTGATTGCGCGAGGGTGGCGGAACTAGGAAGCACGGCACCTTGACACCACTTCAGCCAATAACTAATTCCCGCCGCATGCGGCGCGTCGTTTGGATCGCGGCCTTTTTCCTGGGCACTTTCCCAAATTGTCGATCTTCGATCGACCAGCTCCGGGTCCAATGCGCATTCGCAATCCAAAACGGACTCGACTTCGTCGCGGCCAGCCAAACTTCGAACGGCGGCTTTATCACCGAGTGCTGGCACGTCGATGCTCCGGACCAGAAAACTCCCGTCGACGCGGTGTTCACGGTTTCACAGGTTCTCTATTCGCTGTCGTTTTGCCAGGAGTCAGCGAGCGCGCGTGGAACAGAAGAACGCGCCGCGCAATATCTCGCAGCCCAACGCGAGTCGCCCGGTGTCTGGCATTATTATGGGACAGGCACCGACATCAAAATTTCTCCCGACGTGGACGACACATCGGTAGCCTGGGCCGGCCTGCACCGTCTTGAAGCTCCAATCTCGCCGGCCGCGCTCGACGCAATCCGAGCGAGTCGAAACGCGAACGGCTTGTTCACGACGTGGGTTGGCACTCCGTCAGACTGGGTCAACATCGACAGTCGCGATATCGACACCGTTGTTAACATCAACGCGCTTCTTCTTTTCGGATTAGTACACGAAAATGTCGACGTCGTTTGCAAATACGTTCTGGCCCAAATCGACAACGACAATTTTCGCCGTGGCACCGTCTATTACCGGTCGCCACTAATGTTCGCGCACACATTCTCACGCGCCTATCGCGAAGGAAATGTGAAATGCCTTGAACCCGGCGTTGGGAAACTTCGCGATACAATTCTTTCGCTCCAAAATCCGGATGGTTCGTGGGGAAACGATCTTGAGACCGCGTTCGGCGCTCTCACGCTCTTGAATGTTGACTATCGCGGCCCAGCGCTCGATCGGGCGATCAAACTGCTGCTCGCGCGCCAATCCGACGATGGCGGTTGGGCGCTCGCGCCGGCCTACCGTGGGGCAGTCCAGCCCTTGAACTACGGCGCACGCGAGCTGACCACCGCCGTCGTCATCGAAGTTCTCGCGAAGTATTCGGTTCAGAAATGAACACACCTATCCACAGCCGCGCCTTGTTGCGACACATTCGGTTCGATGAAGTTCTCGTTCTTCAAGGAACGCCGCTCATGGGCGCAGCGTTTGCGGCGGGAGCAGTCACTACAACAAACATTGAAACGCTGTTGGTATTTTTAGTCGGCAGCATTCTGCTCGTCGCTCACGTCTTCACCTTGAACGATTGGGCGGACATCGCGCACGGTTTGAAAGCGCCCGATCCGCAAGTCTCTTCGCGACGGTTGTTTTGGTTCTCGATCTTCTTGCTGATCGCAAGTTTGCTCACGTTTACGCTCATTAGTTCACGCGTCGTGCTGCTCGGAGTGATTGTCGCCGTTCTCGGATTTTTCTACTCGCACCCGATACTGAATTTCAAGGGCACGCCCATCGCGTCGTCTTTGCCGCATCTCATCGGCGGCATCTTTCATTTCCTGCTTGGCTACTCCGTCTTCATGCCGATCGATCAGCGCGGCATTTTCATCGCGTTTTTCTTCGCCCTCACCTTTGCCGCCGGCCATCTCAACCACGAGGTCCGTGATTTTGAGCTCGACCGAAAAAACAACGCGCGCACCAACGCGGTCGCGTTTGGTAAACGAACAACATTCGTCGCCGGACTCATTCTCTTTAGTTGCGCCTATCTTTGGCTTTTTCTGCTGGGCTCGTTCCGATTCGTTCCACGCCCGCTGAGTGTGATCGCCGTACTGTTTTATCTACCGCACCTCTTCTGGTCGCTTCGCGTCCTGCGAACTGAGTTTCATCCCGAGATTGTCGATCGCTTCCAGGTTCAATATCGAGTGCTCTACGCGGTTATTGGGCTCAGCATGCTTTGCTTTCTGTTTTACAAATAGCGATTGATGATTGACGACGCTCAAGCGGTGGAACCGCAGCCTGCACCAACGAGAAAGATCGACACCCTCACCTGGGTTGAGCTGATCACGGCGCTTTTGCTTTGCCTGGTGGTGCTTTTTTTCCTGGTAATCCGCGCGACTAATGCCGGCGCGCTGTGGAGGGATGAAGCCGCGACTCTTCAGCTCGCGCACATGCCAATCAGCGAGATTTTTTCCAACTTTCAGCACGAAGCATTTCCGCCTCCGTTTCCGCTTTTCATCCGCGCTTACACCGCCTTGTTTGGCGACAGCGACCCGAGTTTGCGCTGGTTCGGGTTCGCCGTCGGAGTGACGCTGTTCGCGGCCGCGTGGTTCAATTCGCGCACACTCGGCGATCGCGGCCCGCTGTTGTTTCCCGCTCTCTTTGGACTGAACGCGACGTTTCTGATCTGGGGAACTTCTCTGCGCGGTTATGGAATCGGCTACGTCTTTTTGATTTTAACGATCGGGCTAGCCGCAAAAGCAATTCGCCAGCCCACCAAAGCGAATGCGATTGCCGCAACCATCGCATCGATCGGCGCTGTTCAATTCATGATTAACGCCGTCCCCTTAATCGCGGCAATTGGTGCGGCAGCTGTTCTCGTCTTCGTGCTTGGGCGGCAATTGCGCCATGCGCTGATCGTTTGCGTTTGCACCGCAATCTGCGGGCTATCATTCCTTCCTTACGCACACTCTTACCTCAACGCCGATTGGAGCATCGTACTCAAATATCCCACCGACTTCGCTTCGTTATGGGAAAAGTTCCATCTGGCGCTGGCCGAGCACGGTGGGTCGATTTTTTGGTGCGCCGGAGTGTTGTTAGTAGGCGGCGCCAGCGTTTGGCGACTCTGGACTTTGCACCGCGAAAAATCGTCCCTTGAAGCTCAACTTCTCCTCTATCTCACCTCCGTCAGCGCATTGTCGATCCTGGCTTACTACGGCTTCCTGAAAATCCTGAGCTATGCGACGCGACCTTGGTATTACCTGCCGCTTCTCTGCGCAGTGGGCGGCGCAATTGATCTGATGGGCGGAATTTTGTCGCGCGCTCGATGGTTTCGGATCGCGCGAGTCCTTTTCGCGATCGCGGCCCTGTCTATTTTGCCGTTCAAACTCTGGAACGTAGCGCACCGGCGCCTCACCGACATCGACGTGATCGTCCACAAACTGGAACAAGAAGCCGGAACTGACGATCTGATCGTGGTTAACCCCTGGCACTTTGCACCGTCGTTCTACCGATATTATCACGGCTCAACTCCGTGGATCACTGTTCCGACGATGAGCGAACATCGGGTCCACCGTTACGATTTGATGAAATCAAAAATGATCGAAACCGATCCGCTCGGCGATGTGCGCTCCGCCATTCATCGAACTCTCCAGGCGAATCATCGCGTTTGGGTCGTCGGCGGCGCGCGTCCGCTCGACCCGGAGATGCCGCGGTTGGGACCGGCGCCAAATCCATACTTTGGCTGGGCCGGTTACATGTCGTTTTGGTCGATGGAAATCGGTTCGTTCCTGAGTGACCACACCAGCGGCGAAGTCGTGCTCGAGCCAATGCCCGGCGTGAACGACGGGGAAAAC
>CAZFZG010000096.1:0-9218 GCA_964523205.1 uncultured Chthoniobacteraceae bacterium
CGACCGCGAAATCGCAGATGTCGATCATCTCCTGCACTTCGCCTTCGCCTTCGGCGATGATTTTGCCGGTTTCGAGGGTGACGAGCTGGCCCAGCTCGTGTTTCAATTCGCGCAACGCGTTTCCTAAACGGCGAACGGTCTCACCGCGGACCGGTCCGGGAGTTTTTCGCCATTTCTCGAACGCTTCCTGGGTCCGGGCGATGGTCGATTGATAATCGTCATCCGAAGCGGTCCGAATGCTGGCCAGTTTTTTTCCGTCAATCGGCGAAATCTTGTCGATCTTGGCGCCTCCGCCAGACCATTTGCCGTCGAAAACTCCTGCGTTGTCCTCGCTCAGCGCGAGTTTCTCGAGCACCGATTGCATTGCTATTTCCGTTTCCGGCAATATTGGCGCATCAAACCTATCGCTTCGTCCACGATTTCGGCGGTGATGTCGAGCGCCGGGCGAAAACGAATCGAGCGTTCGCCGGATCGAAGCGTCAGCACGCCGAGATCAAAGAGCCCTTTCCAGAATCGTTCACGCGTTGCGCCGTCAGGCAAATCGAAGGCGAGAAGTAATCCACGACCGCGCACGGCGCTGATCGTCGGTTCGTAACGTTGCAAATCGCGCAGTTGATCCAAAAAGTATGCGCCGACCTTGGCCGCGTTCTGCACCAGAAATTCCTCTTCGATGATGTGCATGTAGTGCGTTGAGCGCACCATGTCGGTCAAATTGCCGCCCCAGGTTGAATTCAACCGGCTCGGCAACCGGATCGCGTTGTCTTTCACTTCATCGAGACGGGGCCCGGCCATGATGCCGCAAACCTGGGCTTTTTTGCCGAACGACATCAAATCGGGCAGGACACCGAAATGTTGACTGCACCACGTTTTGCCGGTGACGCCCATGCCGCATTGCACTTCGTCGAAAATGAGGAGGATGTCGTTTTCGTCACAAATCTCGCGGAGCTTTTTCAACCATTCGCCGCGGAAATGATTGTCGCCTCCCTCGCCCTGAATTGGCTCGATAATGATGGCGCAGATGTCGATCTTCCGCTTGTCGATCGAATCGCGGATTTCCTGTTCCGCCTTTTTCTCGCGCGCGATCACGTCCTTTTCGCGCTCCGATTCCGGCACCGAAAAATCGATGTGTGGGCAGGAAACGCGCGGCCAATCAAACTTGGCAAACAAATCCGTCTTGCGCGGATCTGTGTTGGTCAGGCTCATGGTATAACCGCTCCGGCCATGAAATGCGTGACGGAAATGCAAAATCTGGGTGCCGCGTTCGCCGTGGCCCGCCGCCATGTTCTTGCGCACCTTCCAGTCCATTGCTGCCTTGAGCGCGTTTTCGACCGCAGCTGCGCCGCCTTCGATAAACAGATAGCGATCCAGCGGCGGCAGACCGCCCACGCGGGCGAATGTTTCCACGAATCTGGCGTAAGCTGCTGAATAAACATCCGAGTTGGCGACTTTCGCCTTGGCCGCGCGCAATAGATCGCGTTGGACATCCGGCTCTTCGAAGTAGGGATGATTGAAGCCCACCGGCATCGAGCCGAAGAAACCGTAGAGATCGATCAAGCGATGACCGGTGGCGGCATCGTAAAGATAGGAGCCGCGACTTTTTTCCAGATCGATAACGATCTTGAATCCATCGAGCAAAATGTGCTCTTCGAGGACGCTCAGGACGCGAGACGGCTCGATAGCTTTCTTATTCTTGCTCTTACTCAAACGCGGCCGCGAAGTGCGGGCCGCCTCGGTGAGCATGGGCGGCATACTCATCCGTTGATCGTAATCTCGACGCAGAATCCGGTCAACCTGCCGGACGCCAGATTACTGGGCGGAACCGAAAATTACTTGTTTTTCCGCGTTCGCCTTGGCCAAGGCCTCGTTGTATTGGGCGAGCTCGCCTTCGTAGAAAACGTTTCCCTGCACATCGCTATTTAGGAGGTCGCGCTTTTTCAACTTCAGCGTCCGGTTCCAGGCCGCGAGCCGTGCGAATTCCTTCTCGTTGGCTTCCCGGCGTTTTTCCACACTAGATGCCATTACCTTGGAAACTTTTTCTAACGCGTAATGATTGGCAGGCGCTGATGGCACCGGCTTCTGCTTGAAGAATTTGTCGTAGTCCGGCGCGCCGGGTCGAATCACGAAGTAAGCCAGAATGCACGGCAGCGCGATCAATCGAAAGGTCCGCGACCAAGGCGCGAGGTCGGGATAGCTGATTCGAAACAGCATCGGGCCAAAGGGTAGAAAAATGCCAAGCCCCCACCAAACGCTGACTCCAAAAGCGGCTCCGATCAGAAGGATCCGGCCGATCAAGATGCAAACGACCCCGACAGCCAAAAAAACAAGGGAGACCACGCGGTGATTAAAGCAAACGCGGTGCCAGAAATTCGTAGCGACGGTCTACGACCGCCGATGGGCGATTGAGGTCAATCGCCCCTACCTAACGATCCCTTCGCGAAGGACCGGATGTTTATCGGCCAGCAATTCCTGGGTCAGTTGATAACCGCGCTTGTCCACATTTCGAGCCGTACCGGCGAAGTGATGATCAATCCGCATGCGGGCCGACCGGCAGAAATAGTTCGCGACCGACAAGATTTCGTCAGCCGGCTGGCCTTGGTCCATTTTATACTGCGCAAACGAGCAGGTCGCGCTAATCGCGAACAGCTCCGTGGCGATTCCGACAAAACGCGAAAGCAACAGCTGCTCGCGATCGAGCTTGGGACCAAACCGGGCCATGGCATGAAATAAACCGCGAGCGAGTTTCTTGCTCGTGCGCGCCGCATAGTCGACCTGCTTTTGCAAATCGCGGTGGAGATGGTCGATCTTGCCGGCGCCCCTCGAGAACCACTGGCGCGGATACCAGCCAGCGTAAAATTTTCCGGACGTGAAAACCGCCTTCGCGCGCTCCGACATCGGCAGTTGAGTATTGAAAATCGCGCCGCCAACTTTCAAGTGCGGGTCGAGCGCTTCCCGCGCGATGAACAGGCGCATGATCTCGCTCGATCCTTCAAAGATGGTGTTCACGCGGCAATCGCGCAGAAATCTCTCCACCGCAACCGGCAGTTCATTGCGACCAGCCAGGGATTGCGCCGTTTCGTAACCGCGGCCGCCACGCACTTGCATCGCCTCGTCAGCAATTCGCCAGGTCGCTTCCGTCGCCCACATTTTGCACATCGCAGTTTCGATCCGGATGTCGCCGGCCTTGCGGTCCAGCAGCGACGAGCTGAGAAACGTCATCGCTTCCATGGCAAACACGTTGCCGGCCATCTCCGCGATTTTTCCAGCGATCGCAGCGTGTTTACCAATCGGGACGCCCCACTGGATTCGTTCGCCCGCCCACTTCCGGCAAATTTCCAGCAAACGTTTGGAAACGCCCACGCACGCGGCGGGCAAAGTCAGGCGCCCAGTGTTCAAGGTGGTAAGCGCGACCTTCAACCCCTGGCCTTCTTTCGCGATGATGTTCTCGCGAGGAACGCGTACGTTGGTGAATTTCACGACCCCGTTGTAGAGAGCGCGCAGTCCCATGAATCGGCAGCGATACACGATCTCCAGCCCGGGCAAATCGACATCGACGATGAACGCAGTGATCTGTTTGCGCTCCTTGCCGTTGACCATTTTCGATGGCGTCCGCGCCATCACCACCAGCACGCCGGCCTTGACGCCGTTGGTGCACCAAAGTTTTTCACCGTTCAGGATGAACTCAGAGCCGTCGGGGGTCGGTTCCGCCCGCAGACTCAGCGTCGCCGGATCAGAGCCGGCATGCGTCTCAGTCAACGCAAACGCAGAAATCTCACCGCCGGCCACCCGCGGCAGATATTTTTGCTTTTGCTCTTCGGTCCCGAACAAAAGCAAAGGCTGAGCGACGCCGATTGATTGATGGGCCGAAACCAAAGCCGCGACATTGCCGTCCCAACTTCCCAATAAAACTGCGGCGCGACCGTAGTTGGTCTGGGTCAAACCAAGACCGCCGTACTTCTTTGGAACTTTGATTCCAAATGCGCCTATCTCGGCCAGGCCTTTGAAATTTTCCGGCGGAATCTCGCCGGTCCGATCGATCTCGTCGGCATCGACATGCTCGCGCAAATAATTCTCCAGCTTCTGCAAAAACTCCGCGCCAGCCGCGCGATCCTCTTCGGTTTGAGCCGGCCAGGGAAAGATTCGGTCGAAATCGTAACGTCCGACAAAAAGGTTGCTGGCAAAACTGCCGCGATCGTCCAGGGGATCACGCGATGCCTCGGCGAGCTCGAGGGCTTCGCGCTGCCCTTTCGACATTTTGGATGTGTCGATGACGGATACCGCCGGCTTCTGCGGCTTGGCGGCTTCTTCGGTCCCGCGACTGCGGGATTTCTCGGGCGCTTCGAGCGAGGACTTCATGACTCGTAGAATTTTGTTCCGTCGCGCGCGTGCTTCTTCAAAATCTCGCAAGGCAGGAACTTCTCCTGATTTTGGCCGAGGCGGTTCATTTCTTCGACGACATTCTTCAAACCGAAATCCTCGGCGAAACGCAACGGACCGCCCCGATGCGGTGGAAACCCCGTCCCGAGAATCATTCCGTAATCGGCGTCCTCGGGCAATTCGACCACATTCTCTTCCACACAGCACGCGGCTTCGTTGACCATCAGGAACATCAACCGATTGGCAAGATCGACATCTTCCCATGTACCGCCGGCGCGCCGCCATTGGGCGAGCGATTCGTTGGGCGTTTGCGCTTTGCCTTCGTACTTGTAAAAGCCAGTGCTACTTTTGCGACCGAGCAGTTTGGCCTCGCGCATCTTTTTCAAAATCGACGGCGCGTGATCGCGCGGTCCGTACGATTTCTCCAGAGTTGTCGCGATATCGATGGTCACGTCGAGGCCAATCTCATCGATCAAACGCAGCGGTCCCATTGGCATTCCCCAGTTTGTGAGCGCGCTGTCGATCTTCTCTGCATCAAGGCCGGCTTCAAAAAGCTCCGCCGCGTCGACGAGGTAGGGAAACAAAACGCGATTCACCAGAAAGCCCGGACTATCGCGCACAACGATCGGCACTTTTCCGATTTGGCGAACAAAGGCGAGCCCTTGCTCTTTGGTATTGTCCGACGTTTCGCCGGCTACGACGACTTCAACCAGTTTCATCCGGCTCACCGGATTGAAGAAATGCAGGCCGATCACGCGATCCGGCGAAACGGTGCAATCCGCAAGCTCTCTTACCGGCAGCGCGGAAGTATTAGTTGCGACAATCGTCTTGGGGCCGGCTTGCATCGACAGCTCGCAGAAAATTTCCTTCTTGATGTCGATCCTTTCCGACGCGGCTTCGATTGCGAACTCGACATCACGCAGCTCCATCGGCGCGGTAGACGCAACGATGCGCGCGCGGCCCTGCTTCGCCCTTTCTTCGGTCATCAAGCCGCGCTTCACCGCGTCATTGTAGACTTTCTCAATGTTCGCCAGTCCGCGGTCGAGCACTTCACGATTGACGTCGCGCAGGATCACAGTCACGCCTCGTGAGCTCAGCCATTGCGCGATGCCCGAGCCCATCACGCCCGCACCGATCACCGCCGCGTGCGCTACTCGGTCGAACTGCTTGCCCGAACTGCCCTTTTTGTATTTTTCGGCCAAGAAAAAATTTCGAATCAGATTTTTGGTCGATTCCGTTTTGCCAAGATCGACAATCGCTTCGAGCTCGAGACGCAGCGATTCATCAATCGGATTCACACCGCCAGTCGTGATCACGCCTAGAGCACGAGCGCGGGCAGATTTGGGATCGGGCGGCGGAGTCTTTGCTTTTGAGGCCGAGAAGCTCCCGGGCGTGCGTTTTCCGCCCTCCAGTTTGCGTCGCGCCGTGCCGATTAACTTCTCTTTCGGCACAACTTCGTCGACTAAACCCAGCTTCAACGCTTCGGCGGCCGGATAAAGTTTGCCGTTCAAGATCACCTCGCTGGCCTGCTCTTCGCCGATCAAACGTGGAAGACGAGTGCTGCCGCCCCAAGCCGGAATTAAACCGAGCGTAGTTTCCGGCAATCCGATTCGGGTCGCCGGATCGTCCGAGGCTATGCGCCAATCGCACGCCAGCGTAACTTCGTAACCGCCGCCCGCGCACGCGCCGTGAATTGCGGCCACAGTTGGGATTTTCAGCGCGGCAATCCGATTAAAAACCTGCTGACCTTCCGCGATGAACTCTCGCATCTCGCCGGTCTGGGCCTGTTTCAAGATTGTCTTCAGGTCCGCGCCGGCGATGAAGATCGATTTCTTCGCTGACGCCATGATCAAGCCACGCAATGAGTTGTCGCGCTCGATCGCATCGACGTGATCGCTTAGCTCGCTCATGGTTGCGGCGTCGAAAATGTTCGCGCCTGAATCGGGCCGATCGAATGTGAGGACACAAACGCGATCGTTTCCGATCTCGCGTTGAATGAGGGGACCTAAGGCGGTCGCTGGCATGTCCCACTTTGGAATCGTTTCGGACAAATTCCAAGCGCGGAACGGATTGCTCTTAGCGGGTCGCAATGTTACAAAAACCGGGCGCGCGCGGAGGTTTTCATGGTTGGCAAACTTTTAGCACCTGAGATTAAGGCCTTGATCGACGCGCGCGATTTCAACGGCCTGCGTGAGCTGTTCAGGGAATGGTCGCCGGCCGACGTCGCGGACGTGATTCTCGATCTTCCGGAAGACGAGCAGGTCATCATCTTCCGGGTGTTGCCGGCCACCCTGGCAGCGGACGTTTTCGAATACATCGGAATCGAGGAGCAGCAGAACCTGTTGAAGGCAATGGCCCACGAGCAGGTGGTCGCCATTCTGAACGAGATGTCGCCGGATGATCGTACTGCGCTGCTCGAGGAATTACCAAGCGAAGCGGCCCGGAAACTAATCAAGCTGCTGACTCCGGACGAGCGCCGCGTCGCGCAGTCCCTACTTGGTTACCCCGAAGGCAGCGTCGGCCGGTTAATGACGCCGGACTTTATTGCCGTGCACGAGGATTGGACTGTGCAGCAGGTGCTCGATTTCGTGCGCGAGTTCGGCCGCGACCGCGAAACGCTGAATTTCATTTACGTGGTCGATGATCACAACAAATTGATCGACGACGTGCGCATCCGCGAGTTCTTGCTCCGGCCGCTCACCACCAAAGTGAGCGAGATTCGCGACCAGAGTTTCGCCGCGCTGAAAGTAAACGACACCGAGGAAGAAGCGCTCAATCAGTTCCGGAAATACGACCGCGCCGCGTTGCCCGTGCTGGATTCTAACGGCGTGCTGGTCGGCATCGTCACCAGCGACGACATGCTCGATGTTGCCGAAGAGGCAGCCACCGAGGACATCCAGAAACTCGGCGGGTTGGAAGCGTTGGACGAACCGTATACGACGATTTCGTTTTTCCGGATGGTGAAGAAGCGCGCGACCTGGCTCATCCTTTTGTTTCTCGGTGAAATGCTGACCGCGACCGCAATGCAAGGCTACAACGGTGAAATCGAGAAAGCCGCCATCCTCGCCATGTTTCTGCCGCTGATCATTTCCAGTGGCGGCAATTCCGGATCCCAAGCGACGACGCTGGTGATCCGCGCTATGGCGCTGGGCGAGCTGACACTGCGCGATTGGTTCCGGGTCGTGCGCAAGGAATTGCTGTCCGGTTTCGCACTAGGTTTGATCCTCGGCGCGATCGGATTTTTGCGAATCTCTGCCTGGCAGGAGCTGCACATCTTTAACTACGGGCCTTATCATTGGCTCGTTGCCATAACGGTTGCGGTCGCGCTTGTTGGTGTCGTCACCTGGGGAACCATTGGCGGGGCCATGCTCCCATTCGTACTCCGTCGGCTTGGGCTCGACCCGGCGACGTCGTCCGCGCCGTTCGTAGCCACTTTGGTCGACGTGACCGGCTTGATTATTTATTTCAACGTAGCGCTGCTGATCCTGCGCGGCACATTGTTGTAGATGAAGCGCGCGGTTCCGGTCGCCATATCAATTGCGCTTCTGGCTGCGGAGTCGCCGTTCGCGCGGGCGACTACCAAGGGCCTCAGCCAGATCGTGACCCCGGAATTGCAAGACGAAGGCGATTTGTCAACGAGTCTGCAAATCCAGGACAAGCGCATCGCCAATCCCTACGAATTGCAGTTCGAACTCGGTTTGACCAAATGGGCCGAAGCTGCAGTCTTCCGCGGGTTCGATCCCGACGACTGGATTTTCTCTACGGAATTCGGATTACTGACGAAGGAGCCATATCTGTTGTCAGCGGGCTTCATCAACTGGTCGCCGCACCTGGATGTTGATCCTCAGCCGTACATCGAGGCCGGTTATTACACCGAGCATAACAAGTTCATCGTCGGCGGGATTCACGCCGGTTACAAAAACGAAGTCATCCTCGGGTACGCCTACGACTTCAACAAAACCTGGCGGGTGCAGGTCGATTTTCAGAGCGGCAAGGAAAATTCATCCACCATCGGCTTCACCTGCAACATCACCCGTGATCTCCAATTCAATCCTGCGATCTATTTCAGCAACGATGATCCGAAACGCATCTTCGGCTACATCGTGTTCACTTACACGTGGCATCTTTGGGGTGACAAAAGTCCGACCCCGGAGCCAAATTCGCATGAGGTAAGAGCAAGCCGCTGAAAAAGAGGAATTAGGAAAACAGGAACGCAGGAAGTCCGAGCCGGACCGGCACCAACAGAAAACAAATCGGTGCAGCGTCACGCTGCTTCCTGTTTTCCTGCTTTCCTAATTCAGATCCGCTTTCTGCCTTCCTTGCTCCCGGAAAAGTTTTTGGAACACCTCCGACAACCTCGTCGCGTGAGTGCGGCACTACTTTTCAAAACCGCGCGCCTTGCATTCCGATTAGCGTGAGAAAAGCGTCCGTTTCATCTTTTGTGGCTTCTCTGGAGCGAAAATAATCGCCCGCTAAGTCAGTTTCGAAGAAGCCGCTACCGACTGCAAAGTGACCGAGCACTTTATCGCCGTTGTAAAAATAGGCGTAGTACGACGCAACCGGAACACCGGCCATCGGTTGAGTCCAACCTGATCGATGGTCGGAAACGAACTTCACAATCGCGGCGATTTTACCTTGATCATCGATGCGCTTGATGAACCGCGTGTTTGCTCCTGTAATGTTGACGAGCGTGATGTTCATTGGCGGCGTGAGGGATTTCCCGCGCTCACATCCTGCCGCAAAAACAAGTGCCAGTGCGGACATGCAAAATATAGCGCGCCTCATAGTCAACTGATTTTGTAAGTATCACGCGGTTGTCATCCTGAGCGCAAGCTAAGGATCTC
>CAZFZG010000097.1:0-5613 GCA_964523205.1 uncultured Chthoniobacteraceae bacterium
GCTTGGTCGTGCCGAGCGGTTACCAGCAGAACAAATTGGATCATTCCCAACGAGAGCCAGGTCGCGATCGTGGCAAAGAAGGGCCAGAACGTTTGCAACCGGATGACGTTGTAAAGTTGCAGAAGAGTTACCGCGATAGCCAGGAGGCCGCTGGAGACAAAAATCCATCGCCGGAAACCTGAAGCTTTGAGCTCTTCCCGGGAGAGCGTTCGAAACGAGCGCGCCAAAAGTTGCCCGCTTCCGGCGGCAACTACGAACGCAACAATGCTGCACAAACGCCAGGTCGCTTGCTCATTAAGGTTTGTCGTCGCGAGAAGCATGGCGAAGATCGACAATAGAAACGGAAGAGCCGAATTGTTGAGGAGGAAATGCAATCGGAACTTGTCGACCTTCGACCATTCGTGGACCGAGCGGCTCCGAAATGCGACCACCACTCCGGCGAACCCAGCCAAGGTCACTGCTATCTGCGCACTGGCGCTCAATGCTTCACTCGGCTGCATTTAAACAAAATCCGGTTTCACCCATTCCTGAACCAAATTCGGATTGACGTAAAGACCGTCGATCATGGCCGCGTAGCCGTTGAGGACTTGCGGCGCGGTGGCGTTGGCGAGAAAGAAACCAAACTCGCGCGTCAAAATTTCATGAACTTCACCCAACCATGAGCCGCCATCGTATTGGGGCATGAAGTTCAGCTCGATGAGCAGAAATCTTGTTCTAGCCAACGTTTGCCTCGCGCCGGCGAGCACCGGTTTTTCGTAGCCCTGCACATCGATCTTGAGGAGGGAAACCTCAGGAAGATCGACAAGTAACCGGTCGAGCGTGGTCAATTTCACTTGCACCTCGGACGCAACCGTCCAATTGCTTCCGACGACGGCCCGCATTTCTTCGAGCGGCCCAAGAAATGAGGCCCCAGTGGTGTCACGCGTGATCTTCAGTGTCTCAAGTCCCTCGCGTTCGCCGATCGCAACATTGCGCAAATCGACGCGACGGTCGTTGCCGAATTTTTCCTGCAGCACTGCGAACGCATCCGGCAACGGCTCGATGATGATGAGCTTCTCGGGCGAGATGCAGTTCAGCAACATGCTCGACCATTGACCGATGTTCGCGCCCACATCGACGATCGTGCGCAGTTTTTGAACGTGGCCCGGCGCAAAAAGAGCGAGGCCGGTCAGTTCCGCTTCGAGGACGAGTCGATCGCTGGAGAACCATTCTCCGGGTGAGAGTCGCCGGCCAATGTTACTGAGCTTTCGCCGGTTCCGAACGAGATCAACCACGCCGCTCGGCAGAATAAATTTTAAAAGGCGCTTCAAACCGATGGTTGATTCGCGCCGTCTTTGAGTTCGGCGAAAATGAGCCGGCCGGCCGCCGTTTGCAACGCACTGCCCACCACAACTGTCCGGGTCTTGCCAACATGCGCCCGCGCATGATTGACCACAATCATCGTGCCGTCTGGCAGATAGCCGACGGCCTGATGCGATTCGCGTCCCTCTTTCACCAGGTGCAAAGCCACTTCGTCGCCCGCCATAAGACTTGGCCTGAGAGCCCGCGCGAGATCGGACAGATTCAACACCGGTACTTGTTGCAAGCGCGCGATCTGGGCGAGCGCATGATCGTTGGTGAGCAACCGTGCTTTGAGAACTTTGGCCGCGCCCACCAGGCGCGCATCCGTTTCAAGACCGACATCGTCCACCACTGATTCGTGGATCGTCAGTTCGATATCTCGCGCGCGCTGGAGCTCATTTAGAATTTCCAGCCCGCGCCGGCCACGCTCCCGTTTGGTCGGATCGTGCGAATCGGCCAACTTTTGCAATTCGTGCAAAATAAACCGGGGCACGATGAGCGACCGACTGAGAAATCCACTAGCGCAAAGATCGGCAATGCGCCCGTCGATGATGATGTTGGTGTCGATCACGAGTGGTTCGTGCTGGGTGGTTTCACGGGTAAAACGCACGTAGGGAATGATCAGCGAGAACTCGTCGCGACTGCTTCGCATTGCCAGCATCATCCCGAGATAACCGAAGACTGCATAAACAGTGAGCCGCGCCGCCCATTGCACGGTTTCGGATTGATACTTCAAGATCTGCGACGCCATGAGCAAATTCGCGAAAATCAAACCAAGCAGGAGTCCGAACGTCGCCGAAGAAAACAGGCGCAGCGATACTCCCTTGAGCAAGCGATCGATCAGCACGATCACCAAACCGAGAACGACTCCGAGCGCGAGGCCAGGCCACACCCCTCCGATGAACTCAGACGAAATGCTTGCGCCGATCGCCGCGCACAAAGTGACGAACAAAACGCGAAGCAGATTAACAGTGAGCAAAGGTGTCATTATCTGCTTCCACTCTGACTGCGCGCCGGTTTCGTCTGCTCACGCGCGTTTGCTTCCACCTTCGCCCCGGAGTCGCGGTAAAAAAGAACGCCGTGCGCGCGCAAATTACTAACGAGCGCTCGCAGATCGTTCGCCAATTCCTGGTTCGTAAGCAAGGTAGCGAGGACTCCTCTTCCTTGCGTCGCAGAGCTGAGCACTTTTTGCAAGTCGTCAGCCGCTTTTTTTGTCGAATCCATGGCTGAATCGGCTTTATCAACAACCGGGCCGAGCTTTTTTGCTGACTCGGCGAAAGCTCCCGTCGCTTCATTCAAATGAGCCATACTCGATTTAAAGTTCTCCGCGGTTTCCTTGGAAAGCATCTCGTCATTCAAACGGGTCACCGTGGTGTCGATCTTTTGCACCACGCCTCGCAAATCACCAACCAGTGCGCCGCCTTCCCGCGTGAGATCCTCGATGCCGGTCTCCCGCGCCCCGTTGATGGTTGCATTCGCCGGAAGAAATTTCGTCGGCGTTCCCGACGGCATCGTGACAGTAACGAACCGGTCACCAAGCAAGCCGGAGCTCCCGACGGTGAATTTGCTCGTCTCGGGAATCTTCACGTAATCGTAAATCTTCAACGGAACAAGGACGCCGTTGCCTTCACGGACAAGCCGCGGCCCGCCGGCAACTTTCCCGATGCGCGCGCCGCCGAGCAAGACATCGGAGCCTTTCAGTAAACCACTGGCGTCGTTGAACCGTACAGTCAGTGAATAGTAAGTCTTGAACCCTTCGCCCAATCGGCCGAATTGCACGACGAGCGCGGCCAGGGCGGCCAATCCGACAAAAACGAACGCGCCGACCTTGAATTCCAAACCTCGTTCGTGCCGGTTCATTTTCGTCAACTCTCAACCCCGAACGCTTTCGGGGTCAACTCTTCCTCCGACCGTCCAAGGAGGAAGTCTTGGAGAAGTTTGTCGAACGACTGTCGCAGGTCATCGGGCGTGCCATGAAAGTAAATCCGTCCTTCGTGCAAGTAGGCAATGCGATCTGCCACATCGAACGCATTTTTCATGTCATGAGTCACAACGATGCTGGTCACACCGAAACGCCGCTGCAAACGCCGAATTAGTCGATTGATTGAGTCCGACACGACCGGGTCGAGACCCGAGGTCGGCTCGTCATAAAGAATGCACGACGGCTGGCGAATGATTGATCGAGCGAGACCAACCCGCTTTTTCATCCCGCCGCTCAGATTCACCGGCATTTTTTCTTCTTCGCCGCTGAGTTCCATCACTTCAAGCATCTCGCTGACTTTCGCGCGCAGGACTTTTGGATCGCGCTCGCCCGCTTCCCGCAGCGGGAAAGCAATGTTTTCGGCGACGGTCATCGAGTCGAATAGCGCGCTCCCTTGAAAGAGAATGCCGACTTTCTGACGAATCGAGGCGAGACGCCGCTCGTTCATGCCGATAATGTTTTCCCCTTCGATCCGGATCTCGCCCGCGTCGGGCCGCATCAAACCGATCAGGTGCTTGAGCAAGACGCTCTTGCCGCCGCCGCTGCGCCCGATGATAGCCAGAGTTTCGCCTCTGGCGACTTCGAGATCGACACCGCGCAAAATTTCCTGAGCACCGATGTGCTTGACCAGTCCCCGCACCGAAATCATCGAACCGTTGTTCATCATTGATAGCCCGCTGGGTAGATGATGTTGAGGGTCATGGTCAGAAAGAAGTTGCTGATGAGGACCGCGAGCGATGCGTTGACCACGGCTTCGGTCGTGGCGCGGCCGACGCCAACTGCGCCTTCCCGCGCGGTGAGTCCTTTGTGACAACTGATGAAGACGATGAGGATACCGAAGCAAAAAGCTTTGGAAACGCCCATGATGATGTCGCGACTCCGCGTCCAGCGCACCATGTTTGCCATGTAGTAAGTGCCGTTGATCTCGAGCAGAAAAATCGCCACGAAATATCCGACCGCGATTCCGACGGCGATGCATTCGGCCACCAGAAGCGGCATCGAAACCATCATGGCCAGAGCGCGCGGCACGACCAGATAATCGGTCGGATAAACCGCAAGCGCGCGCAGGGCGTCAATCTGTTCCGTCACCTTCATCGTGCCGATCTCGGCCGACATGGCGGCACCGACGCGACCGGTCACCATCAATGCGGTCAGAACCGGTCCGAGCTCGCGCATCAGCGCGACCGAAACGACCGCGCCGGTGGCCGAGCCCATCCCGACTTTGTGAAATTGAAAATAGGTCTGAGCCGAAAAAACCGCGCCGGTGAAACCGCCAGTGATAACTACCACCAACTGCGAAAGCAACCCGATCTCAACGATTTGATTCAGAAATAGTTTCCAGCGCAGCCGATGAGTGAAAAGAGAATGAAAGGTATCCGCACCCAACATGACCACTTCACCCAAATATTGAACGAAGCGAAGGAGTGGCCTGCCCAGTGCGTTAAAGAATCGAACAAACATTAGCGAAAATGGCTAGCCATCCAGAATTTTGCTCCGATCGCGAAGCCCGGCCGCGTAAACCGTCAACTCAAGCATTCAAAATTGTACGGACTCAGCAGGTCGATGCAAAAAGAAAGGGTGGAACGCGCTCTCCGAGCGCGTTGTGGAAGCCAGCCGCTAGCGTCCTCGGACAGGCCGATCGACCGTTGCGTTGACGACGGAGTTGAGTAGATGTCGATGCTGTGATGCCCGCTTGCCACGCCCTAGCGACGCGAAGGCGGGTCCGGTTCGGACCGTCAATCTTGCGAGTGAAACACGCGATAAGGCTTTTCCTCCCCGCCGCAATTGTCTTTGCCGCCGGCTGCCAGACCGAGCCCACTGGAATTCAAAACGCCAGGGCTCAAATGGCGCAGCTGATCGCAGCGGAGCCAACTGACGACTACTACGTCGGCCGTCGTTACTTTAAACCGGACTTCAAATTTTGGGGTTACCTTCGCCGGCCCGGCCAGCCCTGGAGCACCTCGCAGCTGGTGATGCTGAATGAAAAGCAGAAGCTCGCGCCAGACCGCGAGGCCTTAAAATTCGGCTCAGACAACAACTACGAATACAAACTCTACGGCCGTTTTAGCGGCGACAAGGTTTACGAGCCGGCGAGCAATCGCCTCTATCCTGAATTTGTGGTCACGCGTTTTGAGGTGATTTCAACAAATCCCCCGCCGATTTTCAAAAGTCAGTTCAGTGGACGGACTGAGGCGGCCCAAACGCGTTACGTGATCGAAAAACCGGAGCCGGAATTCTGAAAATCCGAAATCCGAATACCGAAACTAATAAATCTTAAAACGCGGCGCAGC
>CAZFZG010000097.1:5713-9187 GCA_964523205.1 uncultured Chthoniobacteraceae bacterium
CACCTTGAAAGCCTATCGGCAGGCGTTGGCTGCTTTTCGCGTCCAAAATCCGAAACCCTGGAAACAGTGCGCCACAGACGATTTTCGCGACTATTTGTTCGCGATCATGAAGCGCGGCCAGGCGCGTTCTTATGTGCGTTTGCAGTTCTCGGCGCTGCGCGCGTTTTACAAGTTCTTGACCGACCGAAAAAAACTGCGTCTCGATCCGTTACGACAACTGCAGCTTCCAAAAGTCGAAAAGAAGCTGCCGCTCGTGCTTACCCGGCAGCAAATCGAAGAATTGCTGGCAGCGCCGTTGAAAATTCCAAAGCATCACACCGCGCCAAAATGGATGCCCTTACGCGACGCAGCAGTGATGGAGCTCTTCTACAGTAGTGGTTTGCGCTTAAGCGAGCTGACCGCGCTTGATGTGGATGATGTCGATCTTTACACCGAGTCGGTGCGGGTTTTTGGAAAAGGGCGGAAGGAACGCGTTTGCCCGATCGGCGCGCCGGCTCTCGACGCGATCCAGAAATATCGATCGGCTGCGAACGCGCATTCCGGTGCGCTTTTCATCAACAAATCGCGGGAGCGAATGTCCCCCCGGTCGATCTGGCTGATCTTGAAGCGTTATTTGCGATACACTTCGATCCCGATCTCGATTAGCCCACACAAACTTCGGCACAGCTTTGCCACGCACATGCTCGATCGAGGCGCAGATTTGCGCAGCGTCCAGGCGCTGCTCGGTCATGCCAGCCTGTCGACGACCCAAATTTACACACACGTGACGATCGAGCGCCTGAAGAAAGCGTACGCCGACGCCCACCCCCGTGCTTGACGAGAGCGACCGCTTGAACCGCTCAATGTTTTTCCCCTATCCGGCTCAACGAACACGAGCCATTCAGTGCGATTTTTGCGCTAGCAGGTCCCGCAGAAGCGGTTCGGCATCGGGATAGGCGGGGTCGAGCCGCAAAGCAAATCGCAGTTCGGCGATCGCCGAATCCGGGTCGCCTTTGCGAACCAAACCGACGGCCAAGTTATAGTGCCCGCCGGGATTTTCAGGCTGGAGCTCAACCGCCTTTCGATAGTGGGCCAGGGCCGCATCGACTTCTCCTTTTTCGAGCAACAAGTTGGCGAGATTACAGTGGGCATCGACAAAGTCCGGCTGAAATTCGAGAGCGCGCTGGTAGGCAGCGGCCGCTTGCTCCCTTTCGCCTTTTTCCGAAAGGGCACTAGCGAGCGTGTAGTACGCTTTTGGATAATTAGGGTTAAGTTTCAACGCCGTGCGTAGGTGCGAGATCGCTTCGTTCGTTTCGCCTTTTTGCAGAAGGGCCACGCTCAGGTTGTAATGTCCAAACTGGTAATCGGGTTCAATTTCGATCGACTGCCGCAATTGGACGATTGCTTCGTCAATTGCACCTCTATTGACGAGGGCACCACCGAGATTGCTGCGAGCGGTCGCTGAATTTGGATTTTTCAACAGCACAGCGTGAAAACATGTCTCAGCGTCGCGATAAGTCGCACTTTGCGCCAACGTCATGCCGCCTAGCAAACAAAGTATTGCCGTTGGAGCAGCAAGCTTCACCGGCCAAGAATTCATTCCTCTTCGCGACGTCAACTGCATTAGGAGGGCAGACACCGGGGCAATAACCGCGACCACAGCCAAATATTGAAAATGGTCAGCCCGGAATATCGCTGCATGATGGTCCGGCCCATGGCCAGACATGAAGTAGGAGAGGTTGAAAAAACCGAGCACTGGAAAGAGCATCGCCAGATAACAAAGGAGAGCCGTAATCGGGCCACGTGATTTGTGCCGAAGTGTCCATAAAGCGAGAAACAAGATGAGCCCGCCGGCCAAAAACAGGTACTGCGATCCGTCGCTTTGCCGGATGTCCAAGGCAGGATAAATAATCATTAGGTTTCGGGGCCAAAAGAGTTCGCCCAGATAAAACCAAAAGAGCCGGCCGGCGATCAGAAATCGCTCGATCAAGGAAAAATTAAACGTTTCACCCTGCTCGGCACAGAATTCTTTCTCGACCCAAATTGTGACGAGGCCCGCTGCGAGACTCGCGACAAAGAAGGGAACCAGCGGCACAACATCGCGCCTCCAACTAAGCCTTCCGCGTTTCCACCAAAAGATGAGCAACAAAACTACTGGCAAAGTGACTACGACTGTTTTTGACATCAGCGCAGCCAGAAAAAGTCCAAAGGCGATCAGGTAGGAGCTGCGATTTCGGATTGCATCGTACTTCAAATAAAACAGCGCGGCGCCAACGCACAGCACGCCCGACAACGTATTTTTGAGTTCCGAAATCCAGGCAACCGATTCAACCATGACCGGATGGAGGGCAAAAATTCCAGCTGCGAGCCACGCCCCGGGTAAGGCAAGGCGTCGCAAAATTTTCAGCACGAGCAGCGCGGTCAGCGCGTGAAGAGCAATATTGACGAGATGATACGGCAGGGGCCAGGCGCCCCAGATCTTGTGCTCGAGCCAAAAAAACGTGTAAAGCAGCGGGTAATATTGCGGGGCGGCCGCGGGATCGGTCCAAATCCGGGCGAGTCCGTGAGTTGAACGAAGTTCAGGCGCCGTAATGTGGACCTCGTCGTCCCAAATCGGTTTGCCATTCCAAGCCGGCTGATAAGCCAGGAACGTCGCAACGACCAGAATCAAGCCGAACAACCAATCCCGAGACGAGCCCAAGGAAACCTGCGACGGACTATTCAGGTGATCGGCTCGGCGAGCTTAGCTTTCGCCGGGTCAGACTCGAAAACGAGTTTTCCGTCTTTGGCAGTGACCTGAACTGTGGTGCCAGGTTTGACGTTGCCGCGCAGAATTTCTTCCGCGAGCGGATCTTCAAGAAAGCGCTCGACCGCCCGTCGCATCGGACGGGCGCCGTAATTCGGGTCGTAACCCTTTTCGATCACGAATTCATGGGCGGTGGTGTCGAGAACGATCTCCACGTCTTTCGCTCTGAGACGGTCTTTCACTTTCGCGACCTCAAGATCGACAATCTGCAACAGGTGCGACTTCTCGAGCGAATGGAAAACAATGATTTCGTCCAGACGATTGAGAAACTCTGGTTTAAACACGCGCTTGGTCTCGTCCAGGATCTTTTCCCGCATCGAATCGTAGTCGTGGCCTTCTCGCGGCGCCCCGAAGCCCATCACCGTCTGCTTCTTGAGCAACTCGGCGCCGACGTTCGACGTCATAATGATGATTGTGTTCCGGAAATCGATTTTCCGACCCAACGAATCGGTGATTTTGCCTTCCTCGAGAATTTGCAAAAGCAAGTGCATCACGTCGGGATGCGCCTTCTCGATTTCATCAAACAGCACGACCGAATAAGGGCGGCGCCGCACTGCTTCGGAAAGTTGGCCGCCTTCCTCGTAACCCACATAACCGGGCGGTGAACCAATTAAACGGGACGCGGTGAACTTTTCCATGTACTCCGACATGTCGATCTGAATCAGCGCGTCGCGATCGCCGAACATGAA
>CAZFZG010000098.1:0-9168 GCA_964523205.1 uncultured Chthoniobacteraceae bacterium
AAAATGTGCGCTTCGATCTCTCGCCTCTTCTTGGATGCAGTGATCACACGCCAGCGGTGCAGGTGTTTGCAGTGTTCTCCTTCTCTTTCGGCGGCCCTGGAACAGGTGATGTAGAAACGCCTGCGATTCGTTGAAGCGTGGATGCCGAGAGACCAACCCGTCGGAGGTATAGTCTAGCAGGGTATTGTATTACATTAAGTCGCCTAACGAGAACACTAACGAGAAAGAGATAAGCTACCCCGCCACTTGAGGCAAAAGTGCAAAATCAAGCCGCCTCTGCACTTCAATGAATGACGAGAGCAATGAAGAGCAAAATTTACACTTCGGAAGACAAGCGGGATTTATGGACGGTCTCGATTAATTTGCGACGAGTCGCCTGAAGGCGGTGCACCATCACTCCGCAGATCCGCTGGGAGAGGTCATGAGCAAGTGTTAGATCCTCTTTGTAGTGCTGACGAAGAATGTCGCCGTCGAGGTAAATCGCCGTCGCCGACTCGACCACACGTGCATCAAAGTGCCAGCGATACGGCGGAAACAGCCACGACCATCCCAGCGCTTCGCCGGCATTAACAATGTCGGTAACGATTGGCCCATGCTCCATCACCCAACCCTCAAGAGCGATCGTTCCCTTTTCGATCAAATAAAAGCCGTGCGCGGGTTCGTCCGCACGGAAAATCATTTCCCCGGCCTCAAATTGCTTTTGCTTCGAACAATGCGCGAGCAATTCGAGATGGTGAGGGCTCATTCCCGCGAGAAACGGATGAGCGGCGACTCGTTTTTCAAGGTCATCAATTGCGGCATTTGTCTTGAGCGGTGCACATGAATTCGTCATGCCGCATTGTTAAACGCCGCGTTCTTCATCGCCTATCAGCAATTGGCCAAGAGTGTGCATTTCTTGCCAAGACCCAGTCGTGTGTGGCGCAAAAAATGACAAGCGATTCGCAAGTAAGGCGGTGCAGCCGCTCTCGCCATCCCGCAGAATCCTGTCATGAACGTGCCAAACAATTACGTGCCGCCGATCGGAAATGGTGCGGTTTCAACGACAACGCAGCGGCGTCGACCGGCTAGCGGCCGAAAACGAACCCGTAAGGACGATCACGTTTTCACGCTCGGCATCGAAGAAGAATTTCAAATCATCGATCCGGAAACCCGCGACTTGCGTTCCCATATTCAGCAAATCCTCGCCGATGGCAAAGTGCTGCTAAAAGAGCACGTCAAAGCTGAAATGCATCAGTCGGTCGTCGAACTCGGGACTGAAATTTGCCAAGACATCAAAGATGCGCGGCGGCAAGTCATCGAGCTCCGAAGCGAGCTGGCACGAATCGCGGAGACGGAAGGGTTAAGAATTGCGGCGGCTGGGACGCACCCGTTTTCGCATTGGATGGATCAATTGATTACCGCTGACGAGCGCTACACCACGATCTTGAACGACATGCAGCAAATTGCACGGGCGAATCTCATTTGGGGTTTGCACGTGCACGTCGGCATCCCCGATCGCGGGGAAGCGATCGATGTCATGAATCAAGCGCGATATTTCCTGCCGCATCTCTACGCACTCTCGGTCAATTCACCATTTTGGCTCGGGCAGAATACCGGGTTGAAGGCTTACCGACAGATGATTTTCGAACGTTTCCCGCGAACTGGAATTCCGGACGCGTTCGAGAGTCTTTCCGAATACGACGATTATTTGAAACTGCTCGTCTCCACCAACTGCATCGACAATGCGAAGAAGATTTGGTGGGACATTCGCCTCCATCCATTTTTCAACACGATCGAATTTCGAATTTGTGATGCCCAATCGCGTGTGGACGACACCATTGCGCTTGCTGCGCTGATGCAAGCGATCGTGGTGAAGCTCCACAAGTTGCGCCAACAAAACGTCACGTTTCGCAGTTACCCACGAAGATTGATCGACGAGAATAGGTGGCGCGCTTCGCGTTATGGTTTAGACGGAAAATTGATCGACTTCGGACGCGGCTGCGAAGTAGATGAGCGCGAATTACTTTACGAAATGCTGGAGTTTATCGCCCAGGAAATAGAGGAACTGGGTCTTCACCGCGAAATCGCCCACATCGAAAACATTATCGGCGAAGGCACTGGCGCAGATCGACAATTGCGCACATGGGAGCGTAGCGATCACGATCTCAAAGCTGTGGTCGACCAAATTGTTGCCGAAACCTACGAAGCGTTGAATTAATCGACACTGGTCGGGCTGATCAGCTCACAAGTGCGTGATGTCGAGATGCCAATCAGTGCCATCGCTGACGTGTATGTCACCATTCGGTAAATGGGTGTAGATGATGTGGTCGATCTTCACGTGCGCCGGAAGAACATTCACAATGACGGCGTCGCTTATTGCGATAATCCGCGTTCGCAGCTGTTTTCGCCGAACAAACTGATCATGCTGAGATTCTTTGGCGAAAAGATAGCCCTTCACTCGGATAAGAGCTCCTTCATGAGCTTCCACGGTGCCGACAAAATGGCGCCGAACATCGTCATGGAAAAGCTGGCGATGAATAATATGAACGTATTCCCCTTCGTTAATGATCATAGTCTGCTTGGCTGCTCCTATTTGCCGGCGCCTGCCTCGAGATATTTTTGAAGCTCCTTGGCTTGACTGGCTGGGAGGTTCGCTCGGATTCGCATGTGCCTTAGGATCGTCCTCCATTGGGCTGCGGTGAACTCACCTGGATTACGGGCCATGTGGCAGCGGCTGCAATTCATCGTCCACAGCTCAGCGCCTGAAAGGGCCTCTACTTTTACGGGAGTGGTTGTTTCGGCTTTGGTCTTGGAAGCAGGAGTCGGGCTTTGTGCCGTCGCAGAAAATGAAATGACCATTACCGCCATGGCCACAGCCACGACGCCAAATAGATGAATCAATTTAGTCGGGCCGCGAAGAAAAGTTTCGACGGTCTGCATGGCAAGGTTCTTAGAATCCATAGGAGATTTGGAAGAGAAGCGCATCGTCTGGCGGACCTGGACTGGGGCCGTGATTGCTTGCCCATTCGTAGTCCGCCTCGAGCCAGAGAGTATTCGTGAGGTAATAGACGCCTCCCACGGTTCCACGATTTGTGTGAGAACCTAAGCCATCATCGACGGTGTCGTATCGACCTGTTATCTCGATCTTGTCGAGATATGGGACATTCAGTTTGAGACCGCCCAATTTGTATCCTGCCTGGATCCACCAGCCGTCAGGATCGATTGTGCCGTGGTCGTTAGTTCCGACCCACGTGTTCATATATTCACCTTTGACTTCGACGTAGGGTCCGACGTGAAGCGCCCAATCCGCAACCAACGCGTTATATCGTCGCCTACTGGCATTATCCCATGGACTTGTCATGCCCGAGACCCCGACTTCGAGATCATACAACGGTTTCCATGGCCAGAAGACTGCAACGCGACCGCCCTCGCCTGCGCTTCCGTGCAAATTGGCGAACCGGCCGTCGCTAGTGAGACCAACGTTGCCGCCCAGGTCGAGTTGATCGGCGTTGCCAGTGCCGTCCACCGAGCTCACGCCATTGCTGACGAAAGCTGAATAACTTACGCTCGATCCCCTTTGACCGATCGGGATGGCGCCGCGCAACTGCACTCCGACGCCGTTGCCGGGAAGAACCGCCCGCGGCAAGGGCGCGTCTGGAAATTTGTTTAACCAACCCGCGCTGCGCTCGCTATAAGTGCCCAATGGCAGCAACATGTTGCCACCGACGAACGTAATATAGTCATTAATAAGGTAGTCGAGCGTCGCGAAGCTCAAATTGACGGTGGTAGTGTAACCAGAATCACCAGGTGCATTGTTCTGGAGAATAAAATCGAAACCGGCCTCGAAGAGAATGTTGTCACCGCCACGAAACAGGAAAATCGGCGCAAAATCGGCCAACATGAACGCTCCGTGTTGGTGCTCGAATTTCCCGAACTGGATCTCAGCGTCCCCAATAATGCTGAAGTCATGCGTCGCCAGCGGACCCGATAACTCGGTGGAGGCAGCTTCTGTCTCAGTAGAAGGTGCGACGGCTTTTGATGTTGTGCTGACAGCTTGCTTGCCTGCGCTCGGAGCCTCTGCCGGCGGCGGAGCCTCTCTTGGCGCGGCTGGCATTGTGCCGTTGGCCATTTGCTGGACCGTGCCTTTGAGCGCGTCGAGCTCCTTCTTCAGGGATTCGTGTTCCGCCTTCAGTTTGTCATATTCGGCGCGCGACACGTAATCAGACGAAGGCGGAGTTGCAGAATCCTGCGGAGGAGGAGAAGCGGCTTCCTGTGCGGAAAGCGTGAAAGGAACAAGAAGCGCCGCGAACGTTGGTAGAATCCTTCGATCCATTATTTGCCGGCGAAAGTCTTGATATAAAGAACCAGCTGCCAGCGCTGTGTTTCGCTGAGTGAACCTTTCCACGAAACCATCGGCGACCGGCCTTCTGTAATTTTCCAGAACAGCGAACCGTCGGTCTCGTTGTTCGCCTTGATGCAGGCGCCTAGATCGGCGGGCTTCTTCTCCAGCGCAGCTCCGCCAGGTCCATCCCCTTTGCCGCTTTCGCCATGGCACGTTTGGCAATTTGCCAGGTAGAGCTTCTGACCGGCCGCTACGTTGGCCGGTGTCGGCAGCACTGTGTTGGGCCGATTGGCCGCAGTCGGCGGAGCTTTCCAATCGCAGCTGCCCGCAATTACCGCGACACAGCAAATCATAAATATGATGAAAGCGAGGACCGTTTTCGTTTTCATATTTGTCTGCAGCGAAGCCTGACGTCGGCTCGGCAACAAGACTGCGCATTACTTGCGATTTGTGAGGCGTTATTTGTTGGCGTGCCGAAGCGATTGCGACTGCGCCATCGCCGCCGAAACGCGCAGCAATCGAAAAACGGTGGCTGGACCTCTAGGCACGAACGCGGCACTGCGCGAAGTCTTGCCAGCAGTTTGATTTATCGACTACGCATTTTTACGGAAAATAATTTTACCGTTCATTCGTGCGCTTTGCCGGTTCACCCGTGCGATTTTTTTGGTTTGCGACGCTTTCATGTGCGGGATGAAGGTCGCACGAAACTCCGTCGGCGATTTCTCCACCAATTTTTTGAAGGCGCGATTGAACTGCGACAGCGATTGAAAGCCGACTGCAAAAGCGATCTCGCTTACACCAAGATCGACATCCTTTAAGAGGGCTCGGGCGTTTTCGATTCGTATTCGGGCGACGTAGTGGACGAAGTTTGTCCCGGTAACTCTCTTGAACTTCTCACTTAAGTAGTTCGCGCTGGTGTTGACCTCCTTAGCCACCCTGGTGAGGGAAAGCTTCTCCCCCGAATGTTGCTCAATAAGCTTTCGCGCTTTCCAGATCTCCACCGGTTCAGCGCGGTTGTGTTGCTCAGATCGAAATGTTTGCAGTGGCGTCATCACACTGCATTGGAACGCCATCGCGCCCCCGTTGCTCTCCGCGCGTTGCCAATTGGTCGGCGAATCTTGCTCTTGCTGAAAACACGTTCGCGTTCGACTTAAGCAATTTTTGCAAAGCAAATGCCAAATGGTGCGAAGCGCACTTCGCGCGCTGTCTTAGCCTTACTGCGTAAGAAAGGAACGATTCATGAAAACGATGCCGCTCTTAAGAGGAAAAAGTGAACCGGTTTCACTGGAGCCTTCGAAGTCCGCGCGATTTTTCACGAACGAGTGCGATGCTAAAGCCGGATGCACGTGCGATCGGTGGGCCATCCGTGTCCGGACTGTCATTGAACGCAAGCCGTCCGTGCTTATCGGTGCGCCCGAAAATTTCGTTAACCAAGAAACAAGGTGAACAAAAATGGAATACCTAATTGTAACTGGCGTCGTGGCGATGATGGCGCTTTATGTTGTAATCATTGCCCGATGTTTGGCGGAGCCGGAATGGCAGTAAAGCCTGCCATTGGCTTGACACTAAAGATCGACATAATCAGTCTCGAACTATGAACTCTAAACTTGCAGACCCGGTTTACTGCATCATGCGAGTGATTGTTGGATTGCTCTACGCATCTCACGGTGGCCAGAAGCTGATCGGTTTTCCCGGCGGGGGCCACGGTATGTCCGGAATGGCATTTGTGGCGGGGATCATTGAACTCGTTTGTGGATTGCTGATCGCCTTTGGATTACTGACTCGCTTGGCAGCGTTCTTGGCGAGCGGCGAAATGGCGGTCGCCTATTTCATCTTCTACGTCGGAGCTGTCGAAGGCGCATCGGCAAAATTCTTTCCGATCATGAATGGGGGCGAGCTCCCGCTGGTGCTTTGCTGGCTTTTCTTTTTCATGGTCTCCTACGGCAGCGGGCGTTGGAGCGTCGACGCGAAGCTGGCAAAGCGAAGAGGCATCGCGCCATCCGGTTCATCCAGCGCAAGCGTTGCTCCAGCCTAGACTCGTGAGTTAAAACAGGCTTTGTTGACAGGCCGCGAGCAACGGCAGATGACGCCACACGCGCTGGGACAAGGCGAAGAGCAAACAGCATGACGCAAGGGCCAACGAAGTGCAGAGCGCGAAATCCACGCAGAAAATCAGGCATCACGCACAATCTCAAGCCAGACTTTGTTTAGATTCGTCACCGCGATGTGACCGTTTTCCTTTTCGGTCTGCCGTTTAGGTGTGCGCGAAATTCAGTTGGCGATTGGCCGAAGACGCGTTTAAACATGCGGTTGAACTGCGTGAGCGACTGGAATCCAACGTCGTAAGCGACTTCGCTAACACGACAGTTTGGATTCAAAAGTTGCGTGCGCGCGTCTTCTAGCCGCACCCGCGCGACGTAATCGGTGAATTTCAAACCGGTAGATTTGTGAAAAACCTTGCAGAAATGAAAAACGCTCGCGCCAGCCGCCTTGGCCACAGCCGCTAACGAGAGCGGCTCCGCTTTGTGCTTCTCGATGTATTCGCGGGCTTTGACGACGAGCAGCGGTTCGGCATTCTGTCGTTCTACTACCAGCTGATTGCTCAGAGCCGATAGTTGCTCACCAAAAAATGAGAGGAGTCGCACGATGGCGTTGTATTTATCTGGCGGAATTAGCGGGTTTTTCTCCCACGCCTTCCGAACTTCGCCCTTGAACGGGACACCGCAGCGCTCAAGCTCGCGACTAACTTTCCTCGTATCGCCTTTCGCTGGCATGTGGCGCAGAACCTGACCAATGCGAAGATAACCAATGACATCCGATCCAAGCTTCACCGGAATGGCGGTTTCAGTCAGACCGAATGGACATGTTACTGTGTGCGGCAGGACGCCGGTGTGATCGATCATGTCTTGGTGCGCTCGCAAGCATACCGCTAGCGTTTTTGGCTGTTCGGCGAGCAAGGCACAAAATGGGTTTTCGTGTTTCTTCCCATGATGAGCAAGTTGCCAAAACTCCAGCGGTCGAAGTGTCAGCGGTAGGCCAGTCGCTTTCGTGAAGACACTCTCGTAATCGCGAAACAACCGCGACCGCCGCAACATGTCGATCAGTTGCTTGTTCGAATCAGTGCGGCTTGTCTCGACCTCAGGCATCAGAGATATCATACCATCTGACTCTGAGACGAAGCGTCAATAAAGTTAGGCAGTGAGACCACGCCCGCCCTTCCATTTAATAATCCTCAGCTGAGTCGTATTCCTGGTCTAGAAACGGCGACTCTAGAACCACAGGAGCAAGGGACTCGCGCCGAGCATTAATGGAGAGCATTTTTTGGCGCGCTTGTTGTAAGCGTTTCAGCATCACCGGAGCCATGCGCTTGAAAAGTTCGTATCCCAACGAGTGATTGTGCTCGCAGTATTCGCGTAGGATCGTTCCATAGAAGAAAATGGCCTCGGTTGGCTCGACGGCCCGAGCGGTGAAACGCCAGACATAAGGCGAAAACATCCAGGACCAGCCAAGCAAGTCTCCGGCGCCGATTGTTTCGATAATCACAGGTTCGCCAAATCCTTCGCCGGATTCGAGCACGACTTTGCCGCTCTCAATTAGGTAAAATCGGTTAGCCATTTCGCCTTCGCGCAGAATGACCTGTCCTTTTTTGAAACGGACTGGAAGTGCACAATCCGTCAGCAACGCAAGTTGCGTAGGATTCATGCCAGCAAGAAACGGATGGAGCGCGACGCGCGTCGCCATTGTTTCCGACTGTTTAAGAGCTGCGGTCTCTGTTGTCATAGATTTCTTCTGCTTCTGTTGTTTCTAAACAAATTCGTGTTCCTTCTCGCGGACTACGAGCACCGGACAGGGTGCTGCTCGCACGACGCGTTCTGCCGTGCTGCCAATCGCGAAGTGTTTCCAACCGGTGAAACCGTGGGTCGCGATTACTATAAGATCGACATCGAACTGCTTGGCCGCTTCCACGATCTCGAACGCAGCCAACCCGGGTCGAACTGTCGATTCAACGTCGCTCACGCCCGCGGACCGAATCGAATCAGCGAGCCGACTCAATCGATTGGCATAACCGTTACTCGTGCAATTGGAAATCGGTGGCGGAGCGATCATGTAGCCATCGAATGCCGGAGGAATCTGCGGCTCGACAACATGAAGCAAGTTCACTTTGGTGCCGAATTGCTTGGCCAGACGCGTCGCATAGTGAACGGCTTTTTTTGAAAGCGGCGAGAAATCCACTGGCACGAGAATTCGCTTCAAATCGATGCCGCCGAACGTGCCAGGTTCGCGCAAAGCTTGTGTTTTCATGCCGGCACTCTGCCGCTACCGGTCGAGCCGCGCTGCCCCGCGCTTGTTAAATCGTGTGCGTTTCTTGCGCTCTGGCGGGCAGTGTTCCGATGTCTAATTATAGGGGCTCCGGGGAGCTCTTGGACTGCGCGCTCGCAGATTTGCACCGGCAATCCTTTCGCCGCGGCGATCCGGTTCAAGCTCTCCCGACGCAGCCCGATTAGCTGTTCTTGCACTTCGGGGACAGATGAACGTGTTCAGCGCGTTGCCGGTTGCGATCGCGACCTTTGCTCCTGGCGTTTTGAAGTTCGAACTTGACGAATACTTGGCAAATAAACGGTGGTTTCGTGCGTTTTGGTGCGTAAACGTTCGCAACGTCAATGGACCGATTTTCCCTCGCAAACACCTTTTCAGAGGAGAGCCAACGACGGGATTATCCAAAGCCTACGCTTGGCTCCGGAATTAACTGACCACTGATTTCACGGATTTCGCAGACGCGAATAGAATCTCCAATCCGAATTTCGATTTCTGATCCGGATTATCCGTGTAATCCGCGGTTGTAGTTT
>CAZFZG010000099.1:0-2931 GCA_964523205.1 uncultured Chthoniobacteraceae bacterium
CGTTCGAGATCGGTTGGCGCGACGTAGCTCAAATCCAAAATGCCGTAGAGCCGGCAATCGCTTAGATTTCGCAAAGTTATTCGTGCAGTTTCGCTGGCGGCGGAACTAATTGAAATTTCTCCGACGACATCATTCGCTCGACGAAGCCGGTATCGTACTTGCCCTCGCGAAATTCCCCGCTCCGCATGATCGCGGCGTGAAATGGCACGGTGGTCTTGATTCCAGTGACATAATATTCGTCCAGCGCGCGGCGCATCCGGTCGATCGCCGACGCACGAGTCGCCCCAACGGTAATGATTTTCGCGATGAGCGAATCGTAGTAAGGTGGCACAACGTAGCCCGTATAAGCGTGCGAATCGATCCGCACCCCCCGGCCGCCGGGCGCGTAATAAAACTTAATCCGTCCGGGCGAGGGCTGGAAATTATTTTCGGGGTCCTCCGCGTTGATTCGGCACTCGATCGCGTGGAGGCGAGCTTCAGCGTACTCAACGTGCGGTGAAAGTCGCTCGCCGGCGGCGATGCGGATTTGTTCCTTCACCAAATCACAACCGTAAACTTCTTCGGTTATGGTGTGCTCGACTTGAAGCCGCGTGTTCATTTCCATGAAATAAAAGTGACCGTCGTCATCGACCAGGAACTCGATCGTGCCCGTGTTTTCGTAGCCGACTGATTTAGCAAGCTTGACCGCGGCGTTGCCCATCTTTTTCCGCAGACCACTGGTCATAATCGGCGAGGGACATTCCTCAATCACTTTTTGATTTCGACGCTGAATGGAACAATCACGCTCACCTAAATGAATGACGTGGCCGCGGCTGTCGGCGACGATTTGAAACTCAATATGGTGCGGATTGATGATCAGCTTCTCGATATAGACATCGGGATTCCCGAACGCTTTTTCGGCCTCCAATCGAGCGCTGTGGAATCCAGTGATAAGGCTCGATTCGTTGTGGGCGGCGCGCATACCGCGCCCGCCTCCCCCGGCAACCGCTTTGATCATCACCGGATAACCGATTTTTTTTGCGAGCTTGGCTGCCTCCTTGTCGTTTCCGACCACGCCGTCGCTGCCGAGTGTGACTGGCACTCCGGCCTTCCGCGCGCAAGTGCGTGCCATATCTTTGTCGCCCATTTTCTGAATCACGTGTGAGGGCGGCCCGATGAATTTGATATTGCAGCTCTCGGCCACTTCCGCGAAATGGGC
The DNA here is from genome assembly GCA_964523205.1 of uncultured Chthoniobacteraceae bacterium. Taxonomy (GTDB): domain Bacteria; phylum Verrucomicrobiota; class Verrucomicrobiia; order Chthoniobacterales; family UBA10450; genus AV40. Next base: position 1,199 of record CAZFZG010000099.1, read on the forward strand.
GTTCTCGGCCAGAAATCCGTAGCCGGGATGAATCGCATCGACATCGCCGATTTCGGCCGCGCTCATAATCCGCTCGACCTTCAAATAACTTTCCGAGCTCGGAGCCGCGCCGATGCAAATCGCTTCATCCGCGAGTTGGACGTGAAGCGAATCGACGTCGGCTTCGGAATAAACCGCCAAGGTGCGAATGCCGAGCTCTTTGCACGCACGAATGACCCGCAGCGCGATTTCCCCGCGATTGGCAACCAGAACTTTCTCAAACATCAGTTGAGAGTTTTTAATTGATAGTTGCGAGTAACCAGAGCGAGCGGTGGAGTGTAACTCTCAACATTTAACTCTCAATTAACGAACTTTGAATAGCACCTGGCCGAATTGGACAGGTTTGCCGTTCTCGGCCACGACTTCAGCGATCACGCCGTTGCTCTCTGCCTTGATTTCGTTCATCACTTTCATCGCTTCGATAATGCAAACCACCGTGTCCTCCGTGACCCTAGTTCCAACGTCGACAAACGGCGGGGCCTCCGGCGACGCCGCGCGGTAAAAGGTCCCAACCATTGGCGACGTAACGTCCTTGAGATTTCCGGCTTCTGCGGGAGCGGTGGGGGCCCCGGCCGGCAATGCCCCAGCCGGACCATTCGCAATCGCCGGTGCGGTCGAGACAACAATCGGCTGATCGCCCAGACCCTTTTGCAGCTTCAAACGAAAGCCGTCCTTTTCCATCTCGAAAACGGACAGATCGTTTTTCGTCATCAAATCGATAATGGCTTTGATATCTTTTAGGTCCACGGCGCAGCTCCGCTGGTTCGAGGTAAGGGGCTTAGGTAAAGCGGTTTTGCCAGGCAGGTCAAGTCGCGGAAATGACCAAGCACGAATGACCAATGACGGAGGAAGTCGGAATCGTGTTAGGCCGAAGATGGTTCGGGCTTCGTAATTCCTTCCTGATTCGACACTGGTCATTCGTCATTCCCTTGGGCGACCATTATTGTTCCTTGGATGGAGACCATGGCTGCAAGCAACTTCAAGATTATCGACGAAGCCGCCGACTACATCGTGGTTGACAAGCCAGCGTTATTATTAACGCATCCAACCAAGCCGGATCAGCCCGTCACGCTGTGGAAACAATTGCGTGACCTGCTCGCGTTTGAGATCGCCAATGGCGGCCAAGTTTCGATTGTGAATCGGTTGGACCGCGAAACGAGTGGACTCGCGCTGGTCGCGAAAACGGCGGAAGCCGCGCGGCGTTTCGGCCTGCTCATGCAACAGCAGCGGTTACATAAAGAATATCTCGCGATTATCTGGGGCTGGCCGGAATGGAAAAAGAAAATTGTCGATGCCCCGCTGGCTCGGCAAGGCAAACATCGACAATCCGCGATTTGGCTAAAGCAAATGATTCATCCGGACGGCGCGGCGGCTCTGACCGAGTTTCAGGTGGTGCACCGCTTCGGCCGATCGACATCGTCGGGAAATCAATTCGCGCTGATTCGCGCGATTCCAAAGACCGGACGCACTCACCAAATCCGCGTGCACCTTGCGTCGCTTGGTCATCCCGTCGTCGGCGACAAAATCTACGGACCGAACGAGCGGCTTTATCTTGAGTTCATTAAGACCGGCTGGACCGCCGAACTCGAGCAAAAACTACTTTTGCCGCGTCATGCGCTGCATTCAGCAAATCTGGCAATCGGAGGCGACAAAGAATGGACGGCAGAATTGCCGGAAGATCTCGCACGATTCAT
>CAZFZG010000099.1:3031-8833 GCA_964523205.1 uncultured Chthoniobacteraceae bacterium
TTGCCCTGGCTTAACCACTGAATCGCAGTTTTCAATCTCCGCCGCCGCGTTTCATCTCGTTTCGCACCAGTAATCCAATCGACGTATTCCTTTTTGTGGCTGTAGCTGAAATTCCCAAAAATCTTTCGCGCCTTCGCGTTCTTCTGAAGCGCGGTGTTCAGATCCGACGGGACCGCTACTTTTTGAGTTCCACGGGGCGCTCGCTTTTTCTGGACGCCGCGTCTATTTAGATCCGCCGCTTTGCGAACGTAGCCGATCAATTCTCTGTCACCCGGCAAATCCTTCACCGATTTAATGCGGCCGAACTGACCCATTGCGCCTTTGTTCTGGTTGCCGAACAGCAGCGCGCCTTTCCAAAAGCCGAACACGGCGTGTTCTTTGAACGATGCCATGAAACAAGCTGGCCCGTGATAATCGAAAAACGGCGACTGCCATTTAATCGACTCTTGGCAATGCGGACAGCCGCGATGCACCAGCTTGCGCAGATGTCTCAGGATTGGGCGAGCAAACGGCTGGGCCCGTTTGATGTAAGCATCAACGCGTGGATCTTTCTTCACCATGACTAGTTTTCGCGCGGACGTTGTGACGGCGCCGCGGCCGTGTAAGCGAGCTTTTGTTTCCGGATCAGCATCAAATTGCGGAAATAAATGATCGAGTTTGGCAGGTAAGCGAGAATGCCAACGGGATCACGCCGAAAGAGAAAGTAAAGAAACATCAAAAGACTCCCCCCGATGCTCCAGTACCAGAACGAAACTGGAATCACGCTCTCGCCCTTTCGTTCCGATGCATACCACTGCACTAGAAAACGCATTGAAAAGGTGGCGTTCCCGATCAAGCCCAGGATCACGAGATAATTCCAGTCCAGCCCAAGGAAGCGGTGCTCCTGGCCGTACCAAGTCACGGCGATAAAGATTGAAGTGTTCATTGCTTGTTGAGGGAGTCAGCGATTTCGTAACGAAGTTTTCTCGATTTCATCCAGCGCACGGCAAGTAAATCACGAAATGATTTGAACAAACGATTCCAAACCCCGTAATGACTCTGACCGGCGTGGCGCGGATTGTTCGACACCGGAACTTCCGTGACGGTGAAGCCTTCGAGCTTGATCAGCGTCGGCAGGAAACGGTGCGCGCCGTTGAAAAACTTGATCCTGGAGATGCACTCGCGTTTGAACACGCGATAGGTGCAGCCGGAGTCGGCGATATTTTCGCCTGACAACTTGTTGCGGACCCAATTGGCAATCCGCGACGACGCAATCCGAATCCAACTGTCACCTTCGCGGCGGCTGTCGACACGGGTCCCACAGACACAATCAAAGTCACGCAACGCCTTCAGCAAGTCCGGCAAGTCTTTCGGATCATTTTGTAGATCGGCGTCCAGCGTGGCGATATAACGGCCGCTGGCAATTTGCATTCCGGCCCAGCTTGCAGCCGACTCACCACAATTGAATTTGAAGCGTTGTGCTCGAAGACGCGGATCACTCGCGCCCAGCTCTCGCAACAAGCGCCAGGAATCGTCGGTGCTGCAATCATCCGTGATTACGATCTCATAATCAAGACCGAGCGGATCAATCGCCGCGTGGAGAGCAGCCAGTAGCGGCCGCAGATTTTCGGCTTCGTTGTGACACGGAATTACGACGCTCAATTCGGGCGCGATCATTTTCCGCCGCCGGACGGATTCGCCGTGGCGAACTTTCCAAAAAATTCGAGAATTGCGTCAGAGACGTAATCGACATCATCCAACGGCAGGTCGCCGTAAATCGGAAGCGAGAGAATTTGGGTCACTGCTTCCTCCGTCTTCGGCAGACGCGGCAGATCCGAATACATTTTCCTCATCGCCGGCTGCTGATGATTCGCGATCGGATAGTGAATGCCGGTGCCAATGCCTTTGCCCTTCAAGAATTCCGCCAGCTCGTCCCGGCGCTCGGTTCGAATCACGTACATGTGATAAACGTGCCGCGCCCACGGCCGTTCCGGCGGGGTTTGAACAACGCCGTCCAGTCGCTCGTTGTAACGCGCGGCGATCTCGCGCCGGTGCTCGTTCAACTTGTCGATGTTGCGTAATTCCACTCGCCCAATTGACGCCTGGATTTCGTTAAACCGAAAATTGTAACCGACAAAATCGTGCACGTATTTCGAGCTCCGGCCATGATCGCGGAGCATCCGCAGTTTTTTCGCAAGCGCTAGATCGTTCGTGGTGATGCAGCCGCCGTCGCCCATGACCGTGAGATTCTTGGACGGGAAAAATGAAAACGCTCCGGCAACGGTAATTGATCCTACCGTTTGCCCGCGATACTGCGCGCCGAACGCCTGCGCGCAATCTTCAACCACCCACAAGCCGTGCTTTTTCGCGGCCAACAGAATTCCATCCATGTTCGCGGGATGCCCATAGAGATGGACTGGCAGAATTCCAACCGTGCGCTCGCTCATCGCCACTTCGAGTTGATCGACGTCGAGGCAATAGGTCTCGTCGATGTCGATGAAAACCGGCTGCGCGCCCCGATGAATCATCGGCTCGATCGACGGAAACGCGGTGTGCGATGGAACAAGGATCTCGTCCCCCGGACAAACACCCATCGCGTGGTGCAGCATCAACGCCCCGGTCGTCCAATTCGAGCAAAGCACCGCTTCTTTGGTTCCAACATAAGCCGCCAGCTCGGCCTCGAACGCTTCGCATTCTTGGGCGAGAATGTACCAACCCGAATTCATCGCCCGCACACCAGCTTCGCGGACTTCGTCGTCGACGAAAACTTTCGATAGTGGAATTTTTTTCATCACGCTCATCCGCGGCTCACCCGCTGATATTGATCCACTTTCCGGTGCGCGCCGATTCCAATGCGGCTTCAACCACCCGGACTGCTTCAATGCCATCGGTGCCGTCAACCAACGGTGACGTTCGTGTTTCAATCGCATTAAGAAACGCAGCCAGCTCCGCCCGAAGCGGTTCTTCCGGCGGGAACTCGAGCTGATGCATCGCTCCCTCCATCGCTTTTATTGCGCCATCCTCGCTGACGTGATGGTTCTCGAAAGTTTTGATTTTATATTGGGCAACGTTGTAATCGCAAATCGCCGACGCACCCTTACCGACGATGGTCAGCTCACGCACTTTTCCCGGGACGTGGTAGCCGGCTTCGACCGTTGCTAGAATTGGTGGGCCGCCCTCACGAGCGTATTCCAAAACGATGAGCGACTCGTCATCCATCTCGCCTTCGCGACCGAGAAAATTGCGCATCACCGCGAGGACTCGTCGGGGCGAGCGCCCGAGCAGGAAACGAAACAGATCGATAAAATGAATGCTGTCGGCGAAAGTTACACCCGTGTCCCGGCGCGGACGCTTAAAGCCGCTAAAGTTCGCCCGCAACATTTTAATCTCACCGAAGCGACCGCCGGCGATGGCGTCACGCATCCAGACCGATGCCGGATCAAATCGAAAAATGTGGCCAACCTGAAGGATCAATCCGGAGCGTTTCGCGAGCGCCATTAGCTCCTTGGCGTCAGCCGATTTCGATGTGATCGGTTTTTCGACAAATACGTCCTTGCCGGTCGCGAGCAGGTTACGGCAAATCTCAGAATGTGTTTGCGCCGGAGTAACTACCACCGCGGCATCAATGATCGGAAAAAGCGAGACCGCGTCCGCCGTCCGATGGCTGGCCGGAACATTGGCCGATTTCAATCGCTCGGGGTCGGTCTCGGCCACGAACAGCTCGACCGGCATCGATTGTAGAATACGGAGGTGGTTTACACCCCAGCGCCCGAGTCCGATGAGAAGAATTCGTTTCGCCTGTTGCATCTGTTAAAGCTGATCAGCAAAGTCCGTCATTTACGCGCAGCACTAATTGGCCGCAATGAGATTCTCACGCAAGCTCCAGAAGCTTCTTTCGCCCGAACTTTTCGCCAGCGCCTACGAACATCTCAGCCGATTAACGCATCCCGTCAATAAACGCCGCATCCACGCTACACTCGATCGCGACGAGTTCGAAAGATTGCGAGAGCGATATCCCTATCGACCGGGCTCGCCGCGGATCAATCGATTCGAAGATGTCGCATACTGGATCGACATCAACGTCGAACGGGCCCAGGACCTCTGGCTCGATCGCGCGCCGCCGTTGCGCATTCTCGATATCGGCTCGGGCGCGGGTTACTTTCTTTACGTTTGCAAATTCTTTGGCCACCACGTTCTAGGGTTCGACACCGACAACGAACCGCTCTTCCGCGCGACGATCGAATTGCTCGACGTTCCGCGCGTCATCGGCCGGGTCGAGCGACAAACTCCCCTGCCCAATCTGCAGCAACGGTTCGATCTCGTAACCGCACATCGGATTTGTTTTCATCGAATTGGCAAGGTTCGCGACGGCGTTGAGTGGTCACCCGCCGACTGGGAGTTTTTTATCAAAGACGTGCGAACGAATCTTTTGAACGAGGGTGGTCGACTCTTGCTCGACTTCAATCCGCGGCCAGACAGCTCTTCGTTTTTCACTCCTGAGCTGCGCACGTTCTTCCTGTCTCGAGGCGCACGGATTTTTCGGTCGAAGGCGCTGCTCGCGAAAAATCCAAATGAACGGCCAAGATTCAAACTGCCTAAGTGACGAGTGACGGGTGGCGAGTGATGAGCAAAGAGTTATTCACGTGCGACCAGTTTGCGGCGAAGTACATTTAACATCCGGCGAAGTTCGCCTATTAACTCGAAGGCCGAGGCTAAAGAGGCTTGGTCGCTAAATCTTAACTCGCAGCTAAGAATCAGTTGAGTGTCGAGTTCTGCAACTGAGCCCTCCGCGTGAGAAATGAAGTGGACAAACTCACCGGTCGTATGGCGGGCCTGGCCCTCCGCCAGGTTCGACGGCACGGAGACTGCCGCGCGTCGCATTTGCGCAACCAATCCAAACTTCTCTGCCGACGGGAAACTCTGTGTCAGCCGGTATATGATCTTCGCGAGCGCAATTCCTTTCTGCCAAACAACGAGGTCTTTATAATTCTTGGGTTTCGTTTTCATGCCAGCCGTTCTATCCCAAACCTCATCACCCGTCACCCATCACTTGTCACTAACCTTCCACTCCCCCAAATCCCACCCCAACATTTGCTCAAGCTTGGCGATTTCGGCAGCGAAGATTCCGAGAAGATACTTTCGCTCTTCCGAGGTCATCCCGCGCTCGTACGGAACAACATTGCGGTCTTCATCGCGAGTCGCTCGTAATCTTTTCAGGCCCAGAAAGTCGAAGATCGCATCCAGCGTTTCCTGTTTGCGATCTCGAAAATCTTCAAACTTCACGATCTTCACCTGATCGTGCGGGAAAAATTTGAACACGCGTTCCAGCTGCCCGGAATAGTAACCGCGATCGACATAGGAAAATCGCCGCGATTCAATCGACAACGCCTGCACGATGCGCCGCGGTTCTTCCTTGAGCGCGTCGAGAAAATCAAGCGGCTCGCGGTTTTTGAACCGCTGCATGTTCCAGTGAGCGAATGCGCGATCGACCGGATTTCGTAGCAGAATGACGAGCTTGATCCGCGGATTGTAGGCATGGATCCGCTCCATCGCCGGCTTCCAATACAAATAACTCGGCGTCACTTCGCCAACGAGTCCGAGCCGGACTGGCAGTAGGCGCTGCCGCGCCGTCGGTCGGAAATGTTGATGCAACATTTGGTAATCGACCTGTCCCGAAAAAATTTCCTCATCATCAAAGAAATGCATTTCCTGCCGATCCGGCAGGGTGATCTGCGGATGCTTCTTTAAAAAATAATGAAGCGCCGTGGTGCCGGACTTCTGCGCGCCGGGCACAATGAAATCCAGGCGCTCGACTTCGCGACG
>CAZFZG010000100.1:0-1683 GCA_964523205.1 uncultured Chthoniobacteraceae bacterium
AGCTACGTCGGGCCGGATAAATTGACGTTCGATTTCTCGAGCGCGCCGCTCACCTCGCAACAGAAAGGCGACGTCGAAAAACTGGTGAATGAGAAGATTGCGGAGAACGCGCCTGTTTCGCCGGCGGAGATTTCGTACTCAGAAGCGAAAAAACGCAAAGACATTCAACAATTCTTCGGCGAAAAATATGGCGACAAGGTCCGCGTCATCCAAATCGGAGGAGAGGCGAAGAAACTGAACGGCTTTTCGATGGAGCTGTGCGGCGGCACCCACGTAAGATCGACATCCGAGATCGGGCCATTCCGTATCGTGAAAGAGGAAGCGATCGCGGCCGGCACGCGGCGTATTGAAGGGGTGGCCGGCGACGCCGCGCGAGTCTGGGCGCAGGAGGAAGCAAAGCGTCAGCAGGAAAGGTTTGAAACGCTATCGCGCAAGAAGCCGGACCTCGCGCCGTTGCCGGTTTTTACCGACACGGTTCAAACCACTGAGATGCTGAAACAAATCGATGCGCGCGCAGGGCATTTGGAAAAGTTGGACGTCGAAGTTCACGATTGGGAAAAGAAGAATGCCAAGGAAGCGGAGGCCGATCTGCGCAGTCGCGGCGCGCAACTCGCGAACGAACTCGCGTCGTCGAAAGTTGGCCAAAAAATTTGCGTCGCCAAGATTTCGGATGCTGACGGAAAATTGCTTCAAGCTATCGCCGACGCGTTGAAACAAAAGTTCGACGGGCCGATCGTTCTCTTCGGAGAAAAGGACAGCAACGTCGCGCTACTGGCGGTCGTTCCGAAATCGCTGACCTCAAAAGTTCAGGCGAACAAAATCATTCAGACAATCGCGCCGATTGTTGGTGGGAGAGGCGGCGGTCGACCGGAGAATGCGCAAGGCGCAGGCACGGACGTAGGCAAGATCGACACAGCTCTTAGCGACGCGCACACGCTGCTGGTGGCGGCCCTCAGTTCTTAAGCGCGCTCGCGCTCGGCGTCCGCGCGAATTTCATAACCAGCTTCGCGTTCAAGTTGGGATTGCGAGGTTGATCAAGAAGGTTGCTGCCAGGGCCAGGAACAGCACGATCATGTAAACGAAGCCGCCAATGAAAAATTTCAAGGTGCTGATGAACCATCCTTGGCGGTAGACATACCGGATCGACAGGAAAATCTGGACAACAAAGGTGATCCAGAGCAACGCGATGATCCAGCCGGCAAACGTTTCGGGGAGTATGCGATTGAGGCCCATCGTTGCGAGCACGATCATCATGATGCCGGTGTAGAAAAAGCTGTGGATGTGCAAGGCATAGATCAGGTGGTCGATGTAGAAGATACGTCGCCGGATGTAGAGTATTTTCAAAACCAGGGCGAACAGCGGGACACAGCAGAGCATCATGGAAGGCAGATTGCTGAATAAACTGGTAATGAAGAGACCCATCTTGGTGCCGTGTTCACCCATCTTTTCCTTGGCCCGCGCTTCGAGCCAGCGCTCGAACGGTGTGGCCGACTTTTCATTCTCATCAAACACAAGGAATGGCCGATCTCCGACCGCTCCATACTTTCGCTCTGTTGATTCGCCTGGCGAGCTTGTTGGCGAAGGCGACTGGAGCGACGAAGGGGAAGGCGAAAGCGCAGTTGCTGGCGAAGCCGAAGCGCTTGGAGACGGGATTGGCTTGGTCAGATAATCCAACACTTCTTG
>CAZFZG010000100.1:1783-6668 GCA_964523205.1 uncultured Chthoniobacteraceae bacterium
GAAGAAAAGCCCGGTCGTACCAAGAATGCCGATGACGAGCATGATTTTGTCATCGGCGACGAAATAGGGATAGATCATCAATCCCAGACCGAGGAACATCGGTTTCCAGAGATTCATTCGCTTACCGTAGATGAAGGCGACGAAACCGATTGCTCCAAACACAAAACCGCCGATCAAGTTTGCCGCGCTGAAGTTCACTATGGCGATGTTGTGAGCGATTCGCGCGCCAAGGTAGGGGCGATTGACCTCAATCGTCCACGGGCAGTTCGGTGAACCGCTCCTACCAAATTCCATGCCAGACTACACCAACTTCGCGGTTGACCATCGGCGAGCGGAGATGACACGATTCCGCAAAAATTGACCATGGCATCGCAACTTTTTCGGAAGAAAAGCCCCGATCGCTTGATGGCGGAGGCAGCCGCGCCGGGTCGACAATTGAAACGCGCGCTTGGCCCATTCGCCCTGACTTGTATCGGCATTGGCGCGATTATCGGCACGGGAATTTTCGCGCTGGCCGGAACGGCATCGGCTGGCGAGCAGATCGCGGCTTCGATTTGGAAGACGCCGCTGACCAATTTCATTCAAGCTTGGTGGACGCACGCTCCTCTGGTTTTTGGTCGGCCCGGTGCCGGCCCTGCGGTAATGGTTTCATTTGTCGTCGCGGGCGTTGCCTGTGGATTCGCCGCGCTCTGTTATGCGGAGCTTGCCTCGATGATTCCCGTTTCGGGCTCGGCTTACACTTATTCCTATGCCACGCTTGGCGAGCTAATCGCCTGGATCATCGGCTGGGACCTCATTCTCGAGTACGCGGTCGGCAACATGGCGGTGGCGGTCGGCTGGTCGGGTTATTTCGTCAGGCTGTGCGGTTCGGCTGGATTAAAGTTTCCGGTCTGGGCAGTTAACGATTACGGGACGGCCAAGAACATTGCCGATCAGGGCGGCGAAGCGCTTTCGAATTATTCTTCGGCCACAATTCCGACGATCGCCGGTTATCCAATCGCTTTGAATCTTCCGGCCCTGCTCATTGTTGCGGCTGTGACAATTCTTTTGATTTACGGAATTCGCGAAAGCGCCCGAACCAACAACACGATTGTCATCATCAAGCTCTCTGTGGTCATGTTCGTCATCGCGTTCGGTTCGTTCATGATTCATCCGACGAATTGGCATCCATTTGTTCCGACCGGCATCGGCGGAGTTTTGAGCGGCGCGGCGATTGTTTTTTTTGCGTTCATCGGGTTCGATGCCGTTTCGACAACGGCGGAGGAAACACGCAATCCGCAACGCGATATGCCGATCGGCATCATCGCGAGTTTGATCATTTGCACGATCCTTTACGTTTTGATGGCGGCAGTGATCACCGGCGCGCGCAAGTACACAACTTACTTCGGCGATCCGGCAGCGGTCGCGACCGCGTTCTCAGCTTATCCGTGGGCCACGGCGCTAATCAGCGCGGGTGCGATTGCCGGTATCACCTCAGTTTTGCTTGTGTTTCAACTCGGCCAGCCGCGCATTTTTATGGCCATGGCACGCGACGGTTTGTTGCCCCAGTATTTCGCGAGGATTCACCCGCGCTTTCGTACGCCGCACATCACCACCATTTGGACCGGCGTTGCCGTCGGCGTCGTTGCCGCGGTCGTCGATATCGGTTCGCTTTCAGACCTCACAAACATCGGAACCCTGTTCGCGTTCATTCTTGTTTGCCTCGGCGTAATGATCCTGCGGCGGAAAGAACCGAACCGCCCGCGTCCATTCCGCGTCCCGATGAATCCGATCTTCCCGATTCTCGGCGTGATCTTTTGTTTCGTTCTGATGATGAGTCTGCCGCTCGAAACCTGGATTCGTTTCTTCGTTTGGCTTGCGATCGGCCTTCTGATTTATTTCTTCTACGGCGTTTGGAACAGTAAACTTCGTCGCGGCGAAGACACCGGCATCACCGAAGATCAACCGCCGCCGCTAATAAAAACGTAGCGTGGCATGGTGTAGCCGCGGCTCTGCGCGCCGTCTGCTTCGACGCTCCACAGGAGCGTTGCTACAACGCCTGACTACGCCGCTTTTTTGGCGTGACTCGCTTTGTCGTCGGCTTCGGGCCAATCGAATAATGTGATTGGAAGGCGGACGACATCGTGCCGGCTTTCGAGGATGAGACATTCCCGCTACAGTTTAGGCGGTGAAAATCTTTCTGGCGGCGTTGTTCGGCTGCGTTTCAGTTTTGCCTGCGGAATCGCTGCGAGTTGAGCCGCCGCCGACGGGAAAGCTTTATCATGGCTTTTATTGGGGCGGAGTCGGCACCGATGCGCATGATCCAACCGAACACGATGTCACAACTCAAGACGTAAAGCGCTACGAAGCAGCAGTCGGCGCAAAGACCGCGTGGATTTATTTTTCCAATAACTGGTTCGAATCGCGAAAGTTTCCGGTCGAGATGTGTAGCTGGATCCGCGATCTGGGCAAAATCCCGTACCTGCGACTCATGTTGCGTTCGGATGTCGATCAAAAGCACGCTGAGGAAATATTTTCGCTCGAGAAAATTATCGCCGGCGAGTTAGATGCTGATCTTCGGGCTTGGGCGCGGGACGCAAAAGCGTTTGGATCACCGATTTTAATCGAGTGGGGAACTGAGCCGAACGGGGATTGGTTTAGTTGGAACGGAAAATGGAATGGCGGTGCCAATGAGGGACCAAGGCGCTACATCGCGGCCTATCGCCACATTGTCGATCTAATTCGCGCCGAAAAAGCGGATAATCTGCAATGGGTCTGGCACGTGAACTGGTACGACGACCCGGAACGGGAATGGAACGCGTTCGAAAACTATTTTCCGGGAATGGACTACTGCGATTGGGTCGCGCTCAGTGCTTATGGTCCGCTGACGCCGCGCACTAATGAAGGGACGGAATCATTCCGTTTCAAAGTAGATGAAGCCTATCCGCGATTAACCAAAGTTGCGCCGGGCAAACCGGTGATCGTCGCCGAGTTCGGCTGCGACTTGCACAATCGACACGTCAATATCGTGAACTGGACGCGAGCGGCGCTGGAAGATGTTTTTTCAAATCACTGGCCGGCGATCGTGGGTTTCTGTTGGTGGAATGAAGGCTGGCAGAACGATGATCACAAGAAACACGACACCGATATGATCGTTTTGCATGACGCAGGGCTGACGAAAGTTTTTCGCGAGGAGTTCGCACAGCATTCGGATAAAATTCAACAAGCTCCGATTGTTACGGCCACAGATGCACACAGATGAAACACGGATTTAAAATCTGTGAAAATCTGTGTTAATCTGTGGCCAGAATTCTATGGTCAGAGTCGACGTTGAATACACCGGCAATTTGCACTGCGACGCGACGCATGGGCCATCGAAATCCAAAATCGCCACTGATGCGCCGACCGACAACAAAGGAAAAGGCGAAGCATTTTCGCCCACCGATCTGGTGGCCACTGCGCTTGGCACGTGCATTAGCACGACGATGGGACTCAAAGCTGACTCGCTCGGGGTCGATCTTCGCGGGATGAAAGTTTCCGTGCAGAAAGAAATGTCGAAAGACGCGCCGCGGCGGATCGTGGCGTTGCCGAGCGAAGTTCACATTCCGTTGCCGCCGAATTCACCGCACCGCGAAATTCTCGAGCAAACGGCGCTCAATTGTCCGGTCCACAAGAGTCTCCCGGCGGAGATCAAGCGACCGACGAAATTTTTCTGGGAGGGCTAGCTTTGTAGCCGCGTCGCTGTGCGACGCGCTCCGAGCCGGACTGGTATTCGCCACTCACAGGGCGGCGGCTCCAGTTACGGCGGGTAGAGCCAGCTCACGTAATCGGCCACGCCGCGTTCGAGGGAGAACTGCGGCTGATACCCGAGCTCGGTGCGGACCTTGTCCAAATCCGCTTGAGTAAAGTTTTGGTAGTGCGCGTGCGGATTCTCGATGTAGTCGGGCTGAAATTTTGTGCCCAGACATTTGTTGAGCACATCGACCAGCTCATTGAACGAGCGCGCCTGACCTGAGCCGAGGTTGTAAATGCCGCTCTGCTTCGCCTCGAGCGCGATAATGCTGCCTTCGACAACATCCTTCACGTAAACAAAATCGCGCTTTTGGTCGCCGTGCTTGAAAATGCGGGGACGCTGGCCGGCTTTCATCTGCTGCGCGAGGTGATAAACCATGCTCGCAGGCACGCCTTTGTGCGCCTCGCGTGGCCCGTAAACGTTAAAGTAGCGCAGGCCGACAATGATCCAGCCTGGATTCTCCTTGGCTTCGCGCATCGCCAGGTTGTCCATGATCGTCTTGGAAAAGGCGTAAATATTTGCCGGCGCTGCGCCATTGGACTCAACGCTTGCCGCAGTTGCGGGTCCGTAAGTCGATGCTGAGGAGGCGTAGACGATCCGAGTATTGCTTGTTCGCGCAAAATTTAGGAGTCGCCGAAAGCTTTCCACGTTGTCGTGCACCTGGACGAATTGATCGTGCAATGTCGTATCGGTGATCGAGGCGAGGTGGAAAATGGCGTCGAATCCCGCGGCCGCGGGACCGCTGAATTGTTTGTGCCAATCGAGGGTGGCCAAATTCTGCGCGACCAAATCGCCGCGATAACCGCGCAGATTTTTGAAATCGCCGGAACGAAAATCATCGATGACGGTCAGGCGAGCTTCTGGAAATTTTTCCTGAATTGTCAGGGTCAGATTAGAGCCGATGAAACCGGCCCCGCCGGTAACGAGAAAATTGGGAGAGGATGAGGACACGAAATTAGTTCGAGATAAATAAGTCTTGAGCACGGAATCGCAAGGGAGTAGTTCTGGAGCCAGTTCTTTGCGAGCTTGAAAAAGTGGATCGGCGCGAGAAATCCCGTGAAAATCGGGAGCAGTTGCGCTGCTGTAACTGGATACGACTTCCCAAGGCCAATC